>CACWSW010000024.1 GCA_902763655.1 uncultured bacterium | reverse complement strand
TCCAGGCGACGCCCGTGAAGCCGTTCCCGAAGCGCTTCAACGCGAACCACACGGTCCATGCGCCGCAGATGGGCGCGGGCATCACGATCAAGCGTCCCGAGGTGTGGTGGACCGCGCAGCGGGCGTTTCCCGAAGGAAAGATCGACGAGACGCTCGACGCCGTCGCGAAGGCCGGCACGAAGACGGTCGTGTTCCACGAGGACTGGATCCCCGTGCAGAACAACCCGGCGCCGCGCGCAGACTTCAAGGTGATCGTTGACAAGTGCCACGCGCGCGGGATGAAGGTGCTCGTCTATCAGGGGTACGAGCTTTCGCCGCTCGATCCCGCGTGGGGCGACCACCATGCGGACTGGCTGGCGAAGGACGCGAACGGAAAATTCGTGAGCCACTGGTTCCGCGAGCCCGGGCAGCGCGACTACCGGATCTGCTACCGCAACGGCTCCGCCGACCTGTGGCTTGCGCGCGTGAAGAAGGCGTACGACGAGCTGGGGCTCGACGGCGTCTACCTCGACGGCACTATCATGCCGCGCGCGTGCGCGAACGAGCGGCACGGGTGCGGCTGGCGCGACGCCGAGGGCAAGCTGCACGTGACGTATCCGTTCTTCGCCGTGCGGAAGATGATGCGCGAGCTGTACGAGTTCGTGGAGTCGCGCGGCGGACGCATCGACGCGCACCAGAGCGGTTACGTGTGCCCCCAACCACGGCGTGCCGTGCGAGTTCCTCGCCTACGAGAAGCCGGGCTGGTGCTACGACGACGCGCTCGCGATCACGCTCCTGCACGACGTGATGGTGCGTCCGTGCGGGTTCGTGGCGGTGCCGCGACTGGCGGCGCTCTGGAAGGCGCTGGACGACTTCGGCGCGGCGGACGCGGAATGGATTCCCTACTGGAAGAACCCGATCGCCGTGTCGCCCGCCTCCGTGAAGGCGAGCGTCTACCGGCGCGGCGGCGAATCGCTCATCGTCGCCTCCAACGTCTCGCCGGAAGAGGCGGTGACGGCGGAGGTGTCGCTGCCGGTCGGCACCACCCGCGCGACCGACGCCCTATCTGGAAATGAGCTGTCTATCCGTGACGGGAAGGTGCATGTTGACCTCGCTCCATTCCGATATATTCTACTTCGTGTAAATTCCCGCTTGCATTTCGGACAAAAATAACGTATCATTTTCTGCGTTTCCCGTGGAGGGATGGCCGAGTGGCTGAAGGCAGCGGTTTGCTAAATCGCCATACGGACTAATCTCCGTATCGGGGGTTCGAATCCCCCTCCCTCCGCCAACCATGAAAACAAAAGCCGCAGCGCAAGAATTTGCGCCGCGGCTTCATTTTTTGATCTTGATCTGAGCGGCCACCTAGCCACCCGCTCCTATCCGACCGCCTCCCCGAGACGATCGTCTCCCGCGAACAGATCCTCGTAGTTGAGGTCGCGCAGGTCAATGTCGAACGATCCGGAAATCAGCTCGAACATCGCGTCAACAATCTTTTCAATCATCTTTGTCATGGTTTAATCTCCTTGTGGCGTACGATTAAGCAGATTCCATGCCAAACCCCAATCGCCTCCATGCCGAGCACGCTGAACGCCGCATCGGCCCTCATTCCCTATACTTGCAGATAGCGCTATCGGAAATTCTATCGCCTGCCGCCTTGCAAAGGGCACAAGGAACTGGTAGAATTTTGTTTTTCGCGACAAGCGACATTTACGTCAAATGAGCACACCATACACATCAAATGCCGAACAGGCCCTGCGAGGCGCAGAGGCCGCCGCGCGACAGTACAACCACACCTACATCGGCACGGAGCACATTCTCCTTGCCGTGCTGGCCATGCCCGTCTGCGAAGCGTACCGTCGCTTCGAGGCGCTGGGGCTTGATCCCGACGAGCTGCGCCTCCAGCTCGAGCAGATGATCGGACACGGCGAGCCGGTGAAGGTTCGGGGCGAGATCCCCTTCACTGCCCGCACGAAGAAGATACTTGAGCTTTCCAAGATCGAGGCGCAGCATCTCCACGCCACCGCCGTCGGCACGGAGCACTTCATCATCGCCATGCTGCGCGAAGGCGAATCCGTGGCGGCGCAGATCCTCTACGGGCACAACCTCGATGCCGACCGCTATATCGCCGCCGGATCGCAGTCCAAGGACAAGGACGACAACGACCTGCCCTTCCCTTTGGAAGAACCTTCCGACGATGCTTCCGCCACCGACGACGGCTCAAGTTCCGACGACAGTTCCGAATCCGAAGACGGCACCCGTCCTGACGACGACGCGATGCAGGCATCGTCTGACCCAGACTCCCCAAAAGGCGGCAAGAAGGGCAAGACCCCTGCCCTCAACACCTTCGGGCGCGACCTCACCGCCCTCGCCCGCAAAGGCGAGCTCGACCCGGTTATCGGCCGCAAGGCGGAGTTGCAGCGCGTCATCCAGGTGCTCTCGCGACGCACGAAGAACAACGCCGTCCTCATCGGCGAGGCCGGGGTGGGCAAGACGGCCGTCGTGGAGGGCCTCGCGCAGGCCATCGCCGTCGGCGAGGTGCCCGAGCGGATGCGCGACAAGCGCGTCATCTCGCTAGACATGGCGCGCGTCGTGGCCGGCACGCAGTACCGCGGACAGTTCGAGGAGCGCCTGAAGCAGCTGCTGGAGGAGACCAAGCGCACCGGCAATGTCGTCCTCTTCCTCGACGAGATCCACACGCTCGTCGGCGCCGGCGGCGCCGAGGGCGCGATGGACGCCGCCAACATCCTCAAGCCAGCGCTCGCGCGCGGCGAGCTGCAGTGCATCGGCGCAACCACCCTCAAGGAATACCACAAGTCCATAGAGAAGGACGCCGCCCTGGAGCGCCGTTTCCAGTCGATCCTCGTGAACGAACCGTCTGTGGACGACACGGTGGAGATACTGAAGGGCATCGCGCCGCGCTACGAGAAGCACCACAACGTGTCGTTCGAGCCGGACGCGCTCAGGGCCGCCGTCACGCTCACGGCGCGCTACCTGCCGGCGCGCCTGTTGCCGGACAAGGCGATCGACGCCATCGACGAGACCGGCTCGCGCGTGCGCATGCGGACTGCGGTGCGCCCGCCCGACCTCAAGGCCGACCAGGAGGCGATCGACGAGATACACAGCCGCAAGGCCGCCGCGATCGCCGCCGAGAACTACGACGAGGCCGCCACCTGCCGCGACCAGGAGCTGGCCGCCCGCAAGGCGCTCGCCGAGAAGGTCAAGGCATGGCGTGCCGAACACGCGGAAAAGACGGTCGTCGTCACGGCTGACGACATCGCGGCAACCGTCGCCTCCATCAGCGGCGTCCCGGTGGAGCGGATGACGGAGTCCACCGCCGGCAAGCTGCTCAACATCGAGCGCGAGCTGAACGCCGCCGTGATAGGGCAGTCCGCCGCCATCGAGTCCATCGCCCGCGCACTCCGCCGCTCGCGTGCCGCGCTCGGCGATCCCAAGCGCCCGATCGGCAGCTTCCTCTTCCTCGGCCCCACCGGCGTGGGCAAGACGCTCCTCGCAAAGATGCTCGCCGAGAAGGTCTACGGCGACCCGAAGGCCCTCATCGCCCTTGACATGACGGAATTCTCTTCCGGCTTCACGAGCTCCCGCCTCGTGGGCGCGCCCCCGGGATACGTCGGCTATGACGAGGGCGGACAGCTCACCGAGCGCGTCCGCCGCCGCCCATATTCCGTCGTCCTCTTCGACGAGTTCGAGAAGGCGTCCTCCGACGTGATGAACATGATGCTCCAGCTGCTCGACGACGGCCGCCTCACCGACGGCCAGGGCCGCCAGGTGGACTTCCGAAACACGATCGTCATCGCCACTGCCAACCTCGGCTTCGACTTCGCCAAGGAGGGCAAGTCCTTCGGGTTCTCCCAGGAGACGGCCGAGACCTCCTACGAGACGCTGCGCGACAAGCTGATGGAGGAGGCCAAGCGCACGTTCCGACCAGAGCTTCTCAACCGCTTCGACGAGACGGTCGTCTTCCGCAAGCTCGGCAAGGAGGACGTCGTGACGATCCTCGACCTCGAGCTCGCCAAGCTCCGCACGCGCCTCTCCGAGAAGGACATGACGCTGGAGCTGGACAAGAAGGCTGTCGACTTCCTCGTGGCGAAGGGTTCCGACGACGCGATGGGCGCGCGCCCACTGCGTCGTGCCGTCCAGCACCATGTGGAGGATCCGCTCGCCGACCTGCTCCTGCGCGGCACGCTCGTGCCCGGGCGCATCAAGGTCTCGACCGACAAGGATGCCGCCGCCCTCGTGTTCAAGCAGCCCAAGCGCTCCGCGCCGCCATCCGACAAATAGCCATCATCATCGCAAGCCATGACAGCCAGCTTCGAGCACTTTGCGGTTTGGCGCGCGACAGAGGAAGCGCCCAAGCCTGACGTATCTTTCGTGCCGCCGCTGGACCGGCGCCGCCTCACAGGCGTCGAGCGTGCCGCCCTTTCTGTGGCGTGGCAGGTGAAGTCTGACGCAGAACTGCCTGTGGTGTTCGCCTCGCGCTGGGGCGAGATCGGCGTCACGGTGAAGCTGATGAAGCAGTTCCACGCGGACGGCGAGATGTCGCCAGCCGGCTTCTCCGCCTCGGTCCACAACGCCGCTCCCGGCGCGTTCTCGCTCCTGACGAAGAACCACGCTCCCTACACGGCCATCGCCGCGCGCGAACGCTCGCTTGAGGCCGGACTGCTCGAAGCCCTTGCCATGCGCCGCGAAACGATCTTCGTCTATGCCGAGGAGGCTACTCCGGAATTCTACCTGTCGGAATTCGGCAAGCCGCAGCCAGCATGCGCCGTCGCCGTGCGGATATCCTTGGATAGGCTCCCGGCGGCCTCAGCCCGTTCCGTCACATTCCGGCACGAGGACCTTCCGCCAGCCTCCTTCGAGGACTTTGTCGCGTTCCTGAGGGGACTGGCCCCATCGTTCCAGACCGCCGACCTCCTCCTCGCATAGCAACTTTACATTGCGCAAAAAGGCGGCTTGCAAGACACGCAGGGAATTGGTATCATTGCCGCAGATGAAAACTCAAAGCAAGGCGGGTATCATGTCCCATCGCATCATCTTCACCATACTGGCCGTATTCGCGGTCGGGGTTGTTTCTGCTGACGACATCCCCTTCGTCTGGAACAGCTGGTTCACGGAGGACTACTCTGGCCTCAACGCCTCGACGTGGGCCGATACGGCCGGCACATGGACGCGCAGCGCGCAAGACCAGTCCTCGCTCGAGGAGGAGAACGGCCAGCGCTACCTCCAGGTGGGTGCCGGGCCGAACGACCTCAAGTTCACCGCGCCTACGAGCTCGGGCGCCTACAAGCCCGTCTGCGTCGACTCCCGCATGACGTTCATCGCCTGCCGCAACGGCGAGGAATACGCCTCCGCGCCCACGGACTCCTACGCCGGCCTCATCCTGCGCCGCACCGAGACCGAAAACGCCACGAACCTCGTCTTCGCCGGCTGGACGGCGCGCAACTGGACGGAAGTCTCGTCGCCGGACGTCACGCCCCTGGAGGAGACGTACTTCGACGTCCGCATCGAACTCGACCTGTCGGTCCGCCCCAACAAGGTGCGCTACACCGTGAACGGACACGTCCTCGCGGCGGCCGACGGCGCCACGTGGCTCGACGCCAACACCTCGGGCCGGGGCAACAAGGCGTACAGCGCCAACGACAACGTGAAGGACCACGTCCACCACGTCGTCTTCTGCGGCACGGGCCGCGTGGGCGCTTTCAGCGGACAGCAGGCCGCGGCCAAGACGTCGCGCGCGGCGGTCGCGTTCGACGCACCAGCCGGCAACCGCGTGGCCGCCGGCACGGAATTGACGTTCGGCGTCACGCCCAACGACGGCGAAACGCTCGGCACGCTCCGCTACGTGTGGCGGCGCGTGGACAGCACCTTCAGCCGCTCCGACGACGTCCTCGCGACATCCGCCAGCTACACCGTCACAGCCGCGGACTACGGCCATTGGCTGCTCGTGGAGGCGTATGACGAGAACGGTTTCGTCGGCATCGGCAGCAACTACGTGAGCCGGCTCCCCGTCCTCTACATCCAGACGGACGACGGCTTGATGCCCACCGCGCAGAAGGAGGAACACGACGCGACGATGCGCACGGTCCTCGGCGAGACGCAGTTCTCCTCCAAGGAAATCTACAGCGGCCCGCTCACGATCAAGGTGCGCGGCAACTCCACGAAGGGGCTCCCCAAGAAGCCCTACAAGCTCAAGCTCGACTCCAAGACCAACATGTTCGGCCTCGATCCCAACGGCGTCAAGAACAAGCACTGGGTGCTCCTCGCGAACTACTACGACGAGGGGATGCTCCGCAACAAGATCGCCTACGACATGTCGCACGAGCTGGGCGTGCCCGTGTGGCAGAAGAGCACGTGGGTGGACGTGATCCTCAACGGGCAGTTCCTCGGCTGCTACCAGTTCTGCCAGCACATCCGCGTGGGCGAGGACCGCGTGAACATCTACGACTGGGAGGATGCGGCCGAGACAGTCGGCAAGGCCGCGCTCAAGGACGCGACGATCGCCGCGCAGCTCGCCGCGATCGGCGTGACTGACAAGGGGCAGTTCTCCGAGAACTTCAGCTGGGTGAACACGGGCGTGTTCACGCCCACGAACGGACAGGGGTCCGTGGACATCTCGTCCGTCAAGGGCGTCAAGAAGAACGACATCAGCGGCGGATACCTCTTCGAGCTTTCGAACGAGTACGACGAGCTCTCGCAGTTCCAGGTCCACGCCGGCATCAAGGATTCCCTCTACAAGGTGATGCTCAACAAGCCCGAGTACCTCTTCACGAGCGACCTGATGATGGACGTCTGCCGGAACTACTGGACGGACCTCTTCGACGCCTGGACCGGCGGCACGGGCACCAGCGCTGCCGGCAACAACTGGCTCGACCTCTGCGACCTCGACTCGATGACCGGCTACTGGCTCACGATGTACATCATGGGCAACAGCGACTCCAGCTACAAGAGCCGCTACGCCTACATGGACCGCGGCGGCAAGATGTTCATGGGGCCCGCATGGGACTTCGACTGGGGCTGCGGCAGCCCGCAGGTGCGCAAGTGGGGCACGAACGACGTCGGGCAGGTGTACCTCAAGGACCCCTCGCCGACCGGCTGGTCGCCCGGCGGCAACGTCGCGAACTTCATGGCCGAATGGTGCAGCAGCCCCTACTTCTGCATGAAGGTGCGCGAGAAGTACCTCGCCATCCGTCCGTACCTGACCGCGCTTCTGGCGGACGGCGGCACCTACGACCAGCACGTCGACTACATCCGCGAATCGGGCATCGCGAACGAGAACCGCTGGTTCTACCGCACGGGCTTCAGCGGCCCGACGGGCGACGCCGCCGTCTTCAAGCAGTTCCTGAAGGACCGCCTCGCCTGGCTCGACGGCAAGTTCACCACGCTCGACACGACCGTCTCGAACATCGGCACCCTTCCCCGCAACTATCCGCTCCGCCCGGCGACCTCGATTCTGACGCCGTCTTTCCCGAACCTTTCGGGCAATCCGGCGCCTGACCAGCCGCTGACCGTCAGCGTCGCGGTCACAGACTCGCGCGCCGCCACGCTCGACGTGTTCGTCAACGGGCGCTTCGTCGCAAACGCGCCCGTGGAGAACGGCGTCTGCACGCAGGAGATTCCCGCCGGCACCCTGATGAGCGTCCCCGGCGCGAACAACCTCGTCTCGTTCCTCGCGCGCACCTCCGCCGGTGCGTTCCTCACGAACAAGATCTCGAACGCGAACGTCGCCACGCGCGCCTATGCGCAGCCCGTCGCCTCCGGCGCGCGTACGCGGAACACGACGCTCACGCACAGCGTCCCGTACGATTACCTCAACGATTGGTATCCGTCGATCACCAACAATCCCGCGCAGTTCGCGTCTGACGCCGCGTACGACGGCCTCGCAGAGGGCGCCTCGCCGTTCGGCAAGTCGATTCCGCTCTGGCAGGACTACGTGGCGGGGACAGACCCCACGGACGATGGCCACCGTTTCACCGCGAACATCGCCATCGAGAACGGAGAGGTGAAGATCACCTGGGATCCCGACCTAAACGAGGACGGCCAGCAACGGCGCGTCTACACCGTCAAGGGCGCGGAAAATCTAACCGACGAGTTCGTTGCCCCCACGAACAGCGCCTCCCGCTTCTTCAAGGTAGAAGTCTCCCTACCCTGACGAAGGTAACGATGTCGATGGCAATCAGATGTCGATGGAGACGCCAACCTCGCCGGTGGCATCCTTGGAGAGGGATTCGACGTCCGCCTCGACCTCGGTAGCCTTCAGCTGCGTGGTCGGCAGGTAGCGGTAGTAGACCATCAGCTGGAGCGCCGCCAGGCAGGTTCCCATCACATCGTAGTTGTAATGGTCCTTGTTGACCCAGTGGCCCATCTGCTGCGGCTTGCCGGCGGGATCGTTGATCGTGAGCGGAGCTTTCGTCGCGGGATCCACGCATGTGGTGATCGCCTTCGGGTAGAGCGCCTTCATGTCAGCGTTCCACTTCATCCAAAGCGTCTTGTTTGCCGGCGTGGCGTTTGCCGACATGCCAGCCTGATACTTGCACTGCGCCGCGTAGTAGCAGTAGTACTGCGGATTGTGCAGGGAACCGCCGAGCTTGACCGGCAGCTGTGCGTCAAGGCTGGGAGTCCAGTCGCTCATCACGCGGAGCGCGTTGGCCACCTCAGGCTCCTTCGCGTAGCCGAGAAGCTGCATCGCGAGGCAGCCGACGCCGCCCAAGCCACCACCGCCACCCTTGTGGTTGGTGGTGGCACGATACACGAAACCGGCCCGTTCGGAGTAGTTGCGCGTCTTCAGGCACTTGATGGCCTTCTTGATGCACTCGTCCATCCCCTCGGGATGCATGCCCGCCATCTTGCCGGCCTTTATGGCCTGCATCGCCCAGCCACCGAAAGAGATGTCGTCAGGACCGTCCTTCGTAACGCGGGCCATGTTGTAGTTCCAGCCGCCGGTGGCGGTCTGCCCGTCGATGATGCGACGGAGCGTCTTCTCCGCTGCGATCTTCGCCTCAGGGTTTTTCGTCATGGCGTATGCCTCGCAAAGGGCGTACGTGCCGATGAGGAAGCCGTACTCAGAGCCGCTCGCTCCGCTCATCTTGACGTATGGGGTCTTCCCGTTGGGGTCCTTCACCAAGTTGCCCTGCTTATCCTTGACCACGTACACGCTCTTGATCAGGTAGTTGAGGGCCTTCTTCACAGTATCCCCAAATTCTGGAGACGCAGGAGTCTCGCCGTGCGCCAGGAACGTGAGAATGGCGAAGCCGGCCCCAGCGGCCTTGTCCATGCCTTTCGTGAGACCGTACTTGGGGCTTGTGCCCCACGAACCATCGGCATTCTGCGTCGCCTTAAGCCAGCGAAGCGCCTTGTACACGGCCGCCTCGGTGGCTGCGTCGCCGTAACCCTTGCCACCGCTCGTGTAGGTGCCGCGCACGCCGGCGTTGCGCGCCGTGCCGGCCACGTTCTTCAGCATGACAGGCGACTTTACGTTCAGCATCGCGTCGACGTCTGCTACCTTCACCGACTGCGGCTCCGCGGTCGGCGCTGGCGTCGGATCGGAGATGTCGGTGTTCATGTTGGGCGAATCGACCGCCACGTCGACGTCCACATCGGGCGGCTGGTCCATTTCCGGCGGCTGCTCGATTTCTTCCAGCTTCTCGTCCTGCTGGTCCGCCTTGACGATGTCTACCTTGATCGCCTCGCGGTTACTGTTGCCGACGGCCGTTACCACGAACAAGATGACAGCGCCGATGACCGGGATCAGGATAGCCATCAGCGGCGCGATCTGCCGCTGGAGCTCGATGACGGCCTCTTTGTACTCACCAGAACCGCGCGGCTTCCCCAGGCCGGCGAACATCTTGAACAGCCGTTTGAAATAGCCGTCTTCCTCGTAGCGGGCCATTTCCTCCTCAAGCTGCTCCTTCATCTTTTCTTCGTCAATCTCTTCCATTGGGGAACCTCCTTCCTCGTTTAGTCGCTACATGCTGAATATGGAGATGTTGTGCATGTCGTTCTCGGCGCAGGCGTCGAGCGCCTGCACGAGATACATGTGCGGCGAGTCCAGCGTGCAGCGCACCAGCACCATCGACTTCGTGGACGTCTTCGCCAGCTTCGATATGTTGCGGCGCAGCTCCGGCAGGGACACGCCACGCCCATTGAACACGAACCCTCTTGGACCGATCTGGATGTTGATCTGGGTGTCGTTCTCCACGCTGTCGCTCAAGCTGGAGTTCGGAGCCGGACGGTTCGCGTTCAGCTTCGAGAAAATGTCCTCCTGCTTGATCGTGACAATAAAGAAGATCATCAGCTGGAACACGACGTCGATCATCGGCGTCATTTCGGCCTTGGGGTCCTCCTGCTTCTTCCGTGCCATGTGAAAACCTCCGTGCTACTTCTTCCGGGCCGCCATGCTCCCTTTCGCCTCCTTGATGGCGACGAAGGAAAGCTTCCACACTCCGTTGGCGGTGCAAATGTCCATGACGCGCTTCACGTCGCGGTGCTTGGTCCGCCAGTCCGCTCGGATCATGCACGGGAACTCGGCGCCGTACCTGTCCTTGCGCTCGCGAATCTTCTGGGCCAGCATCTGGTCGCTCAGCGTGATGTTCGAGAGCGAGACGCGGCCGTTCTTCGCGATGTCGATAGTCAGCTGCGACGGAGGCAGCTCTTCCTGCGTGAGCGGGATGCCAGCCTTGCCGTCCTCAAGCTTGATCGTCGTGTCCTTGTCGTCGCTCATCTTGAGCGTGACGACGAAGAAGATGATCAGCTGGAACACGACGTCGATCATCGGCGTCATGTCCAGGGACACGTCTTCGTTGTTGGGCTTCTTGGCCATCAGTCAACTCCTTTCGGAGCGATTATCACGCCTGCGCGTCGCCCTCGACCTCGACGTTGCGGAGGTCCTTGATCAGCTCCATCGTGAGCGCCGTCATGCGGAGGATGAGGCGGTTGGCGTTGTTGCGGATCGAGTAGAAGATCGTCAGGGACGGGATGGACACCACAAGGCCGCCGGCTGTCGTCCACAGGGCCTGGGAGATGTTGCCCGCGAGCGCGCCGATGTCGGGCACGCCGGATGCGAGTGTCGCGAAGCACATGATCATGCCTTGCACCGTACCGAGCAGTCCGAGCGACGGAGCCAGGTTCGAGCACACGGAGATCCACGTGAGGCGCTGCATGATGCGCTCGGTCTCGAGGTCGGCTGCCGCGTTAACCGCCTCCTGGATGATGTCGAAGCCCTCTTCCACGTGCTGGAAGGCCGCCGCTAGGATGTTCGCCATCGGGCTAGGTTCGTCCTTGCATGCGTTCAGCGCCTTCATCACGTCGCCCTCGGCCATCGCGCCCTGCACCTTCGCGATGAGCGTCTGCGGCATGATCTTGTTCGGCTTGATGAGCACCCAGCAGTCCACCGCGAAGTAGATCGCCGCCGCGCCGTCGCCGAAGAGGGCCGCCCAAAGGATCACGCCCAACACGCCGGAGCCGAACACCACATCCATGAACCCGCCACTGCCGGACTTCTTCTGCTCGCCGTCAACGGCCTTGCCGCTGGCATCCACCAGCTCGCCGCCGCCCTGCTGCTGCGCCGCAGGCGCCGCGTCCTGCGCCGCCGCCACGGTCGCCGCCACCGGCGCCGCCACGAGGCCTAGCATCACGATAGCCGCCATCACCGACTTCTGCATCTTCTTCATGTTCATTTTCTTGTTCCTTTTAGGGTTAAGGTTTTCGCTCCTTCGCTCGTTCCGCATTCGCTCACTCGCTCAGTCGCTCAGTTCTCTTTTCTGAATGGGTTTTCGCTCCTTCGCTCGTTCCGCATTCGCTCACTCGCTCAGTCGCTCAGTTCTTTCAAATCCTCACTTGGCCGCCCATGGGCTGGATGCGTACTTCTTCTTCAAAGTCGTACGCATGTCGTCCGCACGGCCGCTCTGGCCGAGCTTCTCGAAGCAGTGCGCCGCCTTGTAGAGAGCCTCGGGCTGCAGCCTGGACGCAACCTCCTGGTCGTTGTAGAGGTACACCACGCGGAGGTAGCCGTCCGTGAGAGCCTGCTTCGCGGCGTCGGCGGATTCGTTGCCGGCCTTGAGAATGACGTCGCCGCGCAGAATCAGCGCCGAACCGCTGGAGAAGCGGTCGCCGCTCTTCGCCGCCTTCGCAAGCTCAGATTCCAGCTTGGGCGTCCTGCCGAGCGCCAGCAGGGCCTTCCAGTAGGCGGGAGCCAGCTCGCCCTTGTAGGCCGCAGCAGGCTCGCCCGAAATGATGTTCTGGCACGTCTTCAGCGCATCCTCTGCCTTGCTGGCGGCGATGTACGCGTCGGCAAGGTAACGGCCCGCCACCTTGTCCCACTGAAGGTGCTGGTAGTCCTTAGTGATCTTCTGCAGCGCGGGAATCGCCGCCGCGCCCTGTCCCTTCTGCACCTGCTCCACCGCCGCGTCGAAGGAAGCAGGCTTGTCGATGTCTAGGACATCAACGTCCGACTCCTTGACCTGGAGCTCGATGTTGCCCTTGGTCACCACGTACGCCTTTTCGCGCGTGCTCCAGCGGATGTTTCCCTTTTGCGTCTCGCCGGTCGTCGTCTTGATCGTGCCGGGCACGTCGCCGAACGCGGCCGCGCAGGCCACGCCAGCCACCAGAAGGACTGTCAACTTCTTCATGTTTCTTTCTCCAAGCTTTCCTGAAATAAACTCTTAACTCTTAACTATTCACCTACTTGTCCGCCCCCGCCTGGTTCATCGCGTTCTGGACGGCCGTCAGGTGCTTTCCGTTCGGGAAAAGTTTCTTGTACGTCTCGCCGTAGCGGAGGATATCCTCGGACTGCTCCTTGCCCAGCTTGGCCATCAGCGGCAGCACCGTCGAATAGCATCTTTCGAGGTTGGCCAGCTGCGCCGGCGTCATGTCCTTCGCGGGATGCTCGTCCGTCGGCTCGTGCGACATGAGGAACGCCTGGAACATCGCCGTCGCCAGGCCGCACGTCTCCTTTGCCTGCTCCGCGAGGTTCATCGCCTCTTCCGCCTCCATCTTGCGGACCAGCACATCGCCGGACTGCAGGGTGAGGATGTCCTGCTCCGCCTCGGACTTCCTGTATGCGCGCAGTTTCTTGACTGCTCCGACGGCCTGGTTGAAGAACTTGCGGCGGAGGTCGTCGTTCTTCTCCACGCGCCCTTCCTCCGAGGCGACATCGATCATCATCTCATACGCATCGATCACGAGCTGCGACTTGCCGTACTTGTCGATGAAGCGCTCAAGCAGCTCGTGGGCCTCGGCGTAGTGCTTGGCGCCCTTGTGCGCCTTGGCCTGGCCCAGCATAGCCGGAGCGTCCACCGATGCCGGCTTCTCGAGCGCCTTCGCAAGCTCTATCGCCTTGCCGTACGCCTCCAGCGCCACGTCCCACTCCTTCGCCTCCAGGAGCGCGTTGCCGGCGGCGAGGAACTGTGCCGCAGAGTACTTGCCGCCAGACGTCTCGAGCATCTGCTTGTACTGCTTCACGCCTTCCGCGCGCAGTCCCATCTCGATGAGCGTCTTCGCCAGGCGCGGAACGGAGTTCTTGGCCTCGTCGGAGTCGGGGAAGTCCCGCTGCAGGCGCGCGAACGCGTCCTGCGACTTCTCCATGTTCTGCTCGGCGGTCCAGATGGTGCCGATCTTCACGAGCGCCACCGCCCCGTACTTGCCCTTCGGGTAGTACTTGAGGTACTCCTCGTACGCCTTGACGGCGAACGCGCGGAAGTGCTGGAGCGTCATCTTGCCGACGGGCATCTGCAGCCGCTGCCAGCTCTCGCCCTCGAGGAAGAGCGCCTGCTCGCGCTGCACGAGAAGCTTCTCGCGCGTTTCCTTGTCGAGAGACTTGTCCTCAAGCATCTTCGTGACGCTCTCGGCCACGGACTTGAAGTCCTTGATGGCCTTGATCACGGCTATCGTCGCGCTGCGCTGGATCGCCACACGATCCGTCTCGTTCGTCTCAGCCGCTTCCACGAACGCCGCGAAGCCGCGCTTCTGCTGCATGAGCGCCAGGCTCAACTGCGCGCTCGTGCGCTCCATGGGCTTCTTCGTCACCTGCACGAACTTCCGCAGCCACTCCTCCTGGGCCTCGACGTTGCCGAGCTTCCCGTTGCACGTGGCCAGGTAGCTCAGCGCGCTCGAGTAGTGCGTGGAGTTCGTGTACTGCGTCGCGATGCGTCCGTAGTAGCGGATGGCGGCTTCCCAGTCCTCCGCCTTGAAGGCGCGTGCGCCAAGTGTCAGCGCGGTCTGGGCGGCGTTGTAGTGGGTGGGATAGTTGTCGAAGTAGGCGTCATACATCTGCTGCGAGCGCGCGAGCGCGCCCATGTCGCGCTCCTTCGCCGCGAGCCGGAGCACGGCGTCGCCTGCAGGACGGATGAACTCAGGCTTCAGGCCGGAGAAGCGCTCGGCGAGGTAGCCCTCCACGGCGTCTGCGGACATCCGGTTGTCCTGCTTCTTCTTCGCGTCCTTCTCGTTCTGCCAAAGGTTGAGCCAGCTCTCCGCGAGGTTCGCCACCGCGCCGATGGACTCGTCCGTCTCCGGGAACTGCGCGAGGATGTCGCCGTACGACTTCACGGCCGCCGCGAAGTTGTTGCTGCGGAAGTCCTCGTCCGCGTTCTCGAACTGCAGGCGGCGGACCTTCTTCATCTGGTCCTTGGAGATGTTCGTCTTGATGTCCTTCTTGTAGCGCGTCTTCACGAACTGGGAGATCGCCTCCGCGAGCTCGCCGGCGCTGGCCGCCCACTTCGACTCCGGGTACTTCACGAAGACGTTGATCGCGTGGTTGTACGCGCCCGCCCCGTTGCGCTTGCCGCCCTTGCGCGCGCCGAAGAGGGAGTCCTTGATCATGTCCTCGTCCGGCTTCGGCTTCTTCGCCTCGTCCTGCACGGCCTTCCAGAGAACCGACGCCAGCAGGTAGCGGCACTCCGGCATCGGGCTGGCCTTGATGTAGCCCTCCCTCCCGTCGGGATCCTGCTCCAGGATCGCCTTGTGGATGTTCGCGAGGTCGGGCAGGTAGTCGAGCACGAGGTTCTGCGCCCCCTCGAGGTCGCCCTTCAGCATCGTGATGTGCGCCTTGAACGCGATGGCCTTGCCGTAGTAGAGCGTCTGGGTCTCGCGCTTCCAGAGCAGCTCCTCCACGTACTTGCTGGCCCGCGCCAGATAGTCGGCGCGCTTCTTCGCCTGCTTGGGATCCGACACCTCCGACGCGAGGCGCAGCAGCAGCTCCACCTGCTCCGACGCCAGGACGCACCACGTGTACTCGTCCAGAGGACGCGCCAGCAGGCCGTCGTACATCTTCGCCGCCTCGTCGAACTGGCGCTCGTTCACGCACATCTGCGCCCACTTGAAGCCGCTGTTCACGTAGAAGTCGATAAGGTCCGGGCCGGGCTTCGGCACGGCGGTGAAGAACTCGTTGTATATCTTGCGGCACTCGGGGAGCATGTTGCGCGCGTAGTAGGCGTCCGCCATGGCGAGGCGCAGCGCCCAGTACTCGCCGCCCTTCTTGTCCTTGATGCCGTCGATGACCTTCTGCACGTCCTCGAACTTGCCGAGCCGGAGGTCTCCCTGGAGCTCGAGCACCTTCAGCTTGGGGCCGATCTGCGGCCACTTCTTCTTGGCGGCGGCGATGACCGGCTCCGCGAGGTCTGGCATGCCCGCGTCGACGAGCGCGTTTATGAAGCGAAGTTCCTCCTTGGCCGCGGCGTCGGCGGAATCGGCCTCGGCTGCGCCATCGGCGCGCGCGCCGAGGAACGCGGCACACGCGAACGCGGCCGACGCTGCCATGGCCAGGGTATATCTGTGGCAAATTCTCATGCCGCAATTATACAACGAGACCCCCACCGTGCGCAAGCGGAAAATTGTGGTACAATATTGGCCTCCTATGAACAAGAAGATAAAAGCAAAGGTGGTCGGCGCCACGGGCTACGGCGGCTTGGGCATCATCGACCTGCTGTTGAGGCATCCGTGCGCCGAGATATCCGCGCTCGTCGCGCGCGAGGACGCGGGCAAGCGCATCTCGGACGTCTATCCCCATCTCGCGGGGTTCTGCGACATGCCCATACACGCGGCGGACGACCCCGCCGTGCAGGGCGCGTACGACGTGGTGTTCTTCTCCACGCCGGACCGCGTGGGCATGGCCGACGCGAAGGCGGAGCTCGCCAAAGGCGCGAAGGTGATCGACTACTCCGGCGACTTCCGCTTCACCACGCTCGCCGCGTACCAAGACTACGCCACGCGCCTCGGCAAGGATCCGCAGCACCTCTCCCCCGAGCTGCTCGGCACGAACGTCTACGGCATGCCCGAGCTGCATCGCGCCGAGATCGCGCGCGCAAACCTCGTCGGCAACCCCGGCTGCTTCGCGACAAGCTGCATCCTCGGCCTCGCGCCCGCGCTCAAGGCGCACCTCGTGAACCCGCACGGTCTCGTGTGCGACTGCAAGAGCGGCGTATCCGGCGCGGGCAAGAAGGCGAAGCCGCAGTTCCACTACCCGGAGCGCTGCGAGCAGATCAACGCCTACCGCCTGAGCGGACACCAGCACGTGTGCGAGGTGGAGCGCGAGCTCGGCCTGCAGGCCGGCGAGGACGTGACGGTAATCTTCACGGCGCAGGTGCTGCCCATCTCGCGCGGCATCCTCTCCACGCTCTACGGTGACCTCACGCAGGACGTCACCGAGGCGGACGTGCTTGACATCTACCGGAAGTTCTACGCGGAGAGCGGCTTCGTGCGCGTCCTCCCCTCCACAGCGGCCGTCGGCACGATGAGCGTGCGCGGCACGAACTTCTGCGACATCGTGGTCTCCGTCGACGCGCGTACTCGCAAGCTCCGCATCGTCTCCATCATCGACAACCTCATGAAGGGCCAGGCAGGCCAGGCCCTCCAGAACATGAACGTAATGTTTGGCCTCCCGGAAAACACCGGCCTCAACCAACCAGGGATGTACCCATGAGCGCGAAGAAGCCGTCCAACCCGTTCCTCAAGAAGGCGTCAGGCGCCAAGCCGCCTACGCGCGCCGCGCTGAAGTCGCAGCACAAGACCGGCGGCCTCGGCCGCATGGGCCGCGGCCTCGACGCCCTGATCGTGCCGCCCAAGCCCCCAGCCCAGCCGGACCGCGTGGGCAACCCGTTCGCCACGACGACGCAGGCCCCTGCCGCCCCTGCCGCACCGGCTGTGGCCGAGACGGAGCGCGTCCTCCAGGTTCCCGCCGTGGACATCGAACGCAGCCCGTACCAGCCGCGCTCGGAATTCTCGGCGGAGTCGCTGCAGGAACTGGCCGACTCGCTGCGCACGAACGGCATCATACAGCCGCTCACCTGCCGCCGCCGCGACGACGGCAAGCTGGAACTCATCTGCGGCGAGCGCCGCCTGCGCGCCGCCCTCCTAGCCGGCATCAAGCTCGTCCCCGTGACGCTGAAGAACGTGAACGACGCCACGGCCGCCACGATGACCATCACCGAGAACGCCCAGCGCGATGACCTGAACCCCGTGGAAGAGGCAGAGGGCTATCGCACGCTCGTCTCCTCGTTCAATCTTACACAGGCAGAGGTCGCCGACCGCGTCGGCAAGAACCGCGCGACCGTGGCCCATTCGCTCCGCCTGCTGGAGCTGCCGGACGATGTGCAGGACCTCCTACGCAAGAAAGCCATCTCCACCGGCCACGCGAAGGTTCTGCTCTCGCTCGACAACCCCGCCGAGATCCGTCGCCTCGCCCGCGAGTGCGCCCCTACCCCGAACCCGCGCACCGGCGAGCCAGAGGGCGGACTCACCGTCCGCGAGCTGGAGCGCCGCATCGCCAAGCTCCACGCCCCGGTCGTCGAACGCAAGGCCGGCGTTCCGGACATCCCAGAAAGCTACGTCCGCCAGCTCGCAGAAGAGATACACAAGGTGCTCGGCTGCGCAGTCCGCCTCACGAGCGGAATGACCCACGCCAACGGCAAGCACACCAAAGGGCTCCTCGAGATCGACTTCATCGACAACGACGACCTTGACCGCATACTGGCCATGATCGGCGTGAAGATGGACTAAGATGGTGAAAGGTGAAAGGTGAAAGGTGAAAGGTTGTCGCAGGGGGATAGTGAATTCGTAGAATCATCCCCTGTGCATTCCTACGTCTCGCGCCTGTTGTCTCGCGCTCTCCGCCACCTTTCCCCATTCACCTTTCACCCTTCACCTTTCACCCTTCACCTTTCACCTTTCATCTTTCACCTTCCACTTCTCCTCGTCTCTTTCCAACTACAGGCCAATCCTATAGAGTTCACCGAGGACGACGCGCACGTAGCACTCGCCACCGCATCCAACCTGGTCGAGCGCTGCACGCCGCGTGACGCGGGAACCATGCGCGGGCGCCTGGCGGCAAACTGGATACTCGACCGCGTAAGCCGCACGGGCGCAGACGCAACGCTCGACAAGTTCCGTGCGCCTACCCCGGACGGCGAACGGACGTTCGCCAATGTCATGGTCGAGTTCCCGGGCACGAAGACGAACGCCGCCTGGATCGTTGTCATGTCGCACTTCGACACCATGCCCAACATCGGAGAGGGCTTCCAGGGCGCGAACGACGGGGCATCCACGTCCGGACTGCTCGTCGCCCTCGCGTCCGCGCTCCGGCGCTCAGGCCGCCAGCCAGAGAGCATCGCTCTCGTCTGGACCGACGGCGAGGAGTGCCGCAAGGCATACGGCCCCAACGACGGGTTCCAAGGCTCGCGCCGCCTGGCCGAAACGTTCCGCGCACGCCAACGCCAAGTCAAGGCGGCGATATGCGTCGACATGCTTGGCGACAAGAACCTCAACATCACCCTTCCGGCAAACACGACTCCAGTCCTGAAGGACATCGCGCTCGCCGCCGCCAAGCGCATCGGCGCGGAAAAGAAGATCGTCTACAAGGACGACATCGTGGTGAAGGACGACCATTCGGCGTTCCTGGACCTGGGCTATCCGTCTATCGACCTGATCGACTTCGACTTTGGCAGCGCGCCCGGCCTGAACGACTGGTGGCACACGCCGAACGACACGCTCGACAAGATATCCGCGGAAAGCCTCCTCGTTTCCGGCCGCCTGACCGCGGAAATCCTCAACGCCCTTCAACAGTAGGGAGCGTTCTTCAGATATCCTTCAGACCCTTGTATGCGGGTCCGCCTGCGGCGACATAGCCGCGCGACTCACCGCGCTCGGATGGCGACACCCAGAACGAGTAGAGCGTTGCGCAGTGGAGCTTGAAGCGTATCCTAAGTCCATTCCCCTTCGGAAGGACGCGTGTTCCCGACGTGCCATCCCCGAACACCAGTTCCGCCTTGGTCCTGTCGACGTACTTGAGTTCCCTGCAGTCGGCCGCGGAGAAGCCAGGCACGACCAGGCACGACCCGTCGACGATCTCGGCACGCACCTCGCCGTAGAGGCATTCTGCGTTTACGAAAAGATGCGAACCGGTGAACGCGAGCGGCCTCGTCACGATCTCGCCGTTGCCGTCCGCCACCATGCCGCAGAAGCCGTCCCGCCTGAGCGTCGCCGCGCCAATCGCGCCGTTGTAGTACATGCCCTGCTTTTGCATCGGCACCTTGCCTGTCTTCTCTCCGCGCATCTCCGCGTCGCCGCGCAATGCAGAGTAGTAGAACCACAGCCGCTCGTCCTTGATAACGCAGATGCCGCCTATCGCCGAAAGATAGCCGGTGTCCCACTTGCCCGAGCCCCAGCCGCTCGAGCTGATCGCCTCCTCCGACGCGCGCATGTAATGCCTGCCATCGCGCGAAAACGCGAACTGCAGCCCCGTCGTCTTAGGAAGGCCAACCGTCCAGCAATACCCATTGTCGCGCTTCTTGCCGTCAGGCGAAATGTCGACGTGCAGGACTTCGCGGACGCCCAGCATCAGCGATTCGTAGGGAACGGCGTCGAAATTGTAGAGCTGATGATTGCCTTCGCCGTCGACGTTTGTCCAGAGCTCTGGCTCGACCGTCCCGGCGGGGCGTTCCGACTGTCTCTTCGGGTCGTTCTCGAACCAGTACTGCGCGTTCTCCTTCTTCAGCTCGTCGACCGCCAGGAAACGCCGCGCCCGCCCGACACCCGGACGTCCGTCGCGCAGCGAATAGACCCACTTGCCGATCAGCGAATCGAAATGCAGCGTTGAACGGTCGAAGCTCCACCCCGCGACGCCGATGCGCGTGAACGAACGCCCGTCGGACGATCCGTACAAGGTGTCGGGCGTAAGCCGGCCCGGCGCCGAGGTGAACATCTTCCAGTCGGCGTATGGATTCGCCGCCGTGTAGTCCGGCCAGACGCTCCAGCTGTCGAGATCGTGATTGCACTTCTCCTCGCCATCGGCAAAGACGCGGTTCGTGCCCTTCACTTTCCCGAGGTCGGGGAATTCCCACCGCATGCCGTCCTTCGACTCGGCATAGCGCATGTTGCCCGCCCAGTTGTCCTCGTACCAGAGGCGGTATCTTCCGATCACCGGATCCCACCAGAGGCCGCCGTCCGTCGCGACGGCGCATCCGCCGATGCGCGTGCCGTCCTCGCGTGTCGGACGGAGGATCGGCGACTCGAGCTTGACCGGGCTGTTCCAATGCCGCACGACGCCGCTCTTCGACTCGACGACATAGTCGTCGACAAAAAGCTGACGGCCGCCGTCGATGTCAATCCTCGCCGGCGGATGCGCCAGATAGGGCGGAAGGGGCGCGTCTGACCGCTCCACCGCGCCGGCGCCGAGAAAGACCGCCCACTTGGCGACATCAAAATGTTCGCCCGCGCGGACATCCTTCCGGTACGTGACCACGCGCTCCCATGGATTCTTGCCGAAGAGCTGGAAGACGGGAACGTCCGCAACACGCTCGAAGCCCTGCTTCACAAGCGCCTCGCCTACTTTCGTGTCTTTATGGTAAGGGGTTTCCGGGGCAAGCGCATAGAGCCTGCCATCCGACAGGCAGTCGATCTGGAATCCTTCAATCGGCGTGACGACAAGGGACTGGCCGTCCAGAAGGGACGGCAGTTTCGGCGCCCGGTAGGGCCGGTTGCTGAACAGCTGCGCGCCCTCGCGGAAAACGGACAGCTTGACATTCTCTCCTGTCACAAGATTCAGCTTGGGGCCGTTAGCCGCCCAGGCGGCAGCCAACGAAAGACACGCGACAACGCCAAACAACTGCTTTTTCATTTTCTGATTACTTCTTTGGAGGTTGCTTGCCGAGCTTGGCGAGGGCGAGCTTGAGCGTGTTCCACACTTCCGTCTTCGCCGCGCGCAGGCCCATAGGATCGGTGGTCGGATCGAAGCGGATGATGTACGACGGATGGAATGTGGCGATCACTGGAATGCCCGCGTACTCGTACCACGTGCCCCGCCGGATACGCTGCGTTGGAAAGAGTCCGCTCATGGCGGTGCGCCCGAGCAGGACTATGCACTTCGGTCTGATCGCGGCGATCTGCCGCTTCAGGTACGGCAGACACGCCTCCATCTCCTGCGGCGACGGCGTGCGGTTGTTCGGCGGACGGCACTTGCAGACGTTCGCGATGAACACCTGCTCGCGAGTGTAGCCCATCGCCTGGATCATCTTCGTGAGGAACTGACCCGCCGCGCCCACGAACGCAAGTCCCTGACGGTCTTCGTCGGCCCCAGGCGCCTCGCCGATGAACATGAAGTCGGGCGCGGCGGCGTTTCCCTGGCCCGGCACCACGTGCTGCCGGCCGAGGGTGGCCAGCGTGCACTTCGTGCACGCCGCCAGTTCTTCGGTAGTCGGCATGGCGCGACTCTCGCCTTTAAGGTCCTTAAGGTCCCTAGGGTCTTTAAGGTCCTTAGGGTCTTTAGGGTCCTTAGGGTCTTTAAGGTCTTTAGGGTCCTTAGGGTCCTTAAGGTCTCGGCCGTCCTGCCGTTTCAGACTAACTGGAGCAAGAAGCGCACGGTCGCAATCGACCGCGCGCGTGCCCAGTTCGCGCTCAAGCTCGAGCGCCTGCTCGAAGGCCGTCAGGATTTCAGGGAAACTCTCCATGTCTATTTTTTCGACATTCGACATCCGTCACCCGACATCCCATACTAACCACTAGCCACTAGGCACTTCGAAATCCGTTCGGATTCTGAGACTGCCAGCGCCAGGTGTCGGCGCACATCTGCTCGATGCCGCGCTCGGCCTTCCAGTGCAGCTCCTTCGCGGCGAGAGCGGGGTCGGCCCAGCACTCGGCGATGTCGCCGGGGCGGCGCGGCTTGATGACGTACGGCACTTTCTGTCCGCTCGCCGCCTCGAACGCCTTGACGATCTGGAGCACGGAGTAGCCGTGGCCAGTGCCGAGGTTGTAGACCTTGAAGCCGGGCTTCTCGGCCAGCTTCTCGATCGCGCGGAGATGGCCGATCGCGAGGTCCACCACGTGGATGTAGTCGCGGATGCCGGTGCCGTCCGGCGTGGGATAGTCGTCGCCGAACACGTTCAGCTCCTTCAGGCGGCCCACGGCCACCTGCGCCACGTAGGGCAGGAGGTTGTTCGGGATTCCCGCAGGATCCTCGCCGATGCGGCCGCTCTCGTGCGCGCCGATCGGGTTGAAGTAGCGTAGGATGACCGTGTTCCAGGCCGGGTCGGCCTTCTGCACGTCGCGGAACACCTGCTCCATCATCAGCTTCGTCCAGCCGTACGGGTTCGTGCAGCCGGGCGTGGGGAAGTCCTCGCGGATCGGCACGCTCTGCGGCTGGCCGTAGACCGTGGCCGAGCTGGAGAACACGATGTTCTTGCAGTCGTGCGCAGAGAGCACCTTGAGGAGCGTAAAGGTTCCGCCGAGGTTGTTCTCGTAGTACTTCAGCGGAATCTGCGTGGACTCTCCAACCGCCTTGAGCGCAGCGAAGTGTATGGTGGCGTCGAACGGCTTCTCCGTCGCCACCACCTTGTCGAGCGCCGCCTCGTCGCGGATGTCGAGGTTGTAGAACTTCGCGGCCTTGCCAGCCAGTTCCGCAACTCGCTTGAGGGATTCCTCAGACGAGTTGCAGAGGTTGTCCACCACCACCACGTCGTGCCCCGCCTTCAGCAGCTCCAGCGTCGTGTGCGAGCCGATGTACCCGGCTCCGCCCGTTACCAGTATCTTCATGGCTAGCGCGTCGAGATGCGGTCGTTGTAGTCGCCGGTCTCCGTGTTGATGCGGATGACGTCGCCCTCGTTGATGAAGAGCGGCACCGCGCACACGTAGCCGCCCTCGACGGTGGCGGGCTTCGTCACCTTGCCGGAAGCCGTGTTGCCCTTCACGCCGGGCTCCACCTTGATGACCTTGCGCTCGACGAGCTGAGGCAGGTCCACGCCGATCACGCGATCGTTGAAGAACAGGGCCTTGACCTCCATCTCATCCATGAGGAAGTACTTCTTGTCGCCCATCACCTCAGGCGACACGCGGATCTCCTCAAAGTTCTCGTCCGTGAACACGAACGCCGTTCCGTCGTCGTACGAGAATGTCACCGACCGCTGCAGCAGCTCGGGCTTCTCGAACTTGTCGCCCGACCTGTACGAGCGGGTCATGCCGCCACCCGTCATCATGTTGCGCAGGCGGCAGTTGTAGATCGCCTGTCCCTTGCCCGGCTTCGAGAAGTCGAACTCCACGATTTCCCACGGTTCGCCGTCGATCAGCAGCTTCACGCCCTTGTGCAGCTCGCCCGCGCCAATTACTTCGCCCATCTGAATACTCCTTTGGTTGTTGAAATGTTCCGTCATTATACACGATTGCGCGCCCGCGGGCAAGCCCGCAGGCGCGCAATCGTCGCCCTCGCGCCATCGGCGCTACTTCGCGAGCTCGCGCGCGACCCAGTCGGCGAAGTCCTTCACGGACTTGTCGGCGGCCACGTCCGCGAAAGCGCTCAGCTTCTCCGCCTGGCAGGGGAGTCCGCACCAGCGCAGCTGGTCAAGGCAGAACATCTGCACATAGACGTCCTTGGACTGCGTGGCCGTGTCCAGCAGCGCCGCGCTCCAGAGCGCGCGGCAGCTCGCCTGCTTCGGGCACTTGCACGGCTTCACCACCTCCTGAGAGATGGCCGCCGCCACCGTGAGGACCATAGGATCGGAGGCGTACGCCCCCTTCACCTTGGCGAGCAGCGCCTTGGCCGACGCCGCGTCCTTCACGTGCGCCTTCAGCGCCTCCGGCGTGGTCGCCGCCTTGATGGCCGCCTCGTTGGCCTTCTGCCATTCGGCGACCGACGGGTCGCCGGCCTTCGTCGCCGTTCCCGGCCCGTAGCTGGCGAACTCGTTCGGATCAACGTACTTCTTCTCCTTCGCCGGCTCCGCAGCCGTCGCCGCAAGGGCGAGAACAGCCGCCAGCCCGAAGGACATCAGACGATAGACATTAGACTTCATTATGACATTCCTTTCTCTTTCGGCGCATCGAGGGAACCGCGCCTTACCGGCATGTAACCTTTTAACCTTTTAATCCTTTAACCTTTCACTCAGCCCCACATCTCCCTGTCCCACGGCGAGCGCATGGACTGGTAGAGGAAGCGGTCGGCCGCCGGATCGTTCTTCGCGTGCAGCGTGACGGGGTCGAACTCGAACCATGCCGAGGTTGAACATCGTGCAGGAGCGGAAGCCGTTCGACTCGTTGAGCGCGAACGTCTTGCGGTTCTTGCAGCTGTCGATGAAGTCCGTCTGCTGCGGCGCGGGCTTCGGCAGCTCGGCGAGGATCTTCTCCGCGTCCAGCTCCTTGCCGTTCTTGTCCACGAGGCGCAGCGTCTTGCCGCCCTTCGCCTTCGGGTACACGCACATGCCGTTCGCGCCGCGCAGAAGCGGCTCGCCCGTCAGCGTCTCGTCGCCGTCGAGGTCCACGGTCGTGCCGTCGTCGTAGGTGAGCGTGATGCGGTCGAACCGGCCCACGCACTCGGGGTGCTGCTTCGGGCCCTTGTAGTCGATCTTGACGGGGCTCGTGTCGTCCTTGCAGAGAAGGTACTGCAGCGGGTCGAGGTAGTGCTGCGCCATGTCCCCGAGCCCGCCCGAGTCGTAATCCCAGTAGCCGCGGAACGACGTGCCGGCGCGGTGCGCGGTGTAGGGCTTGTACGGCGCAGGGCCGAGCCACATGTCCCAGTCGAGCCCGGCGGGCACCGGCTCCGGCGCGGCGTTGGCGCGGCCCGACCAGCCGAACTTCCAGCCGAAGCCCTGGCCGGCGCCGAACGTGCACTTCATCGGCCCCTTGCCGAGCAGGCCGTTCTCCACCACCTGGCGGATCGGCTCCACCGTGGTGCCGAACCCGTAGAACGTGCCCTGGAAGCGGAACCACGTGTTGAGGCGGAACATGCGCTTCTTCGCCTTCACGACCTCCATCACGCGCTTGCCCTCGCCGACCGTGCGTGTCATGGGCTTCTCGCACCAGATGTCCTTGCCGGCGTTCGCCGCCATCACGCTCATGCAGCCGTGCCAGTGCGGCGGCGTGCAGATGTGCACGATGTCCACGTCCTTGTCCGCCAAAAGCGCCATGAAGTTCTTGTACGCCTTCACCTTGCCCCAACCGCTCTTCTCGGCGCAGACTAGGCCGTAGTCCTGGCGCTCCTTCCACGGGTCGCACAGGCCGATCAGGCGCGAGCCCTTGAACGGCAGGTGGTTCGCGGAGTGCGCGATGCAGCCGAAGCCGATCAGCGCGCGGGTGAGCTGGTTGGAGGGTGCCGTATCGCCCCACAGGACGCGCGCCGGCGCGATCGAGAACAGCGAGGCGGCGCCGGCCGCCTGCAGGAATCCTCTACGGGTTGCTTTCATTTGCTTTTCCTTTCAATGGAGTTGCCGCTAGTATAGCACAATCCGAGCGACAGGGACAAGTACGTAATGCGTCAGAAATGCAAGGAGGCTTTGGCCGTGCAGCCAGCCGCCCGCTTTCGCGCAGGCTTGTCTCGACATTCCTAGATGCGCTCTATCTTCACGCGCTCGAAGCGCACCTTGCCGCCCGAACCCTCACGGATGAGCAGATAGTACGTATAGGCCGCGTCGGGCTTCGTGAACTCAATCACATACCGCTGCACGCCGGAATCGCCCGCAGGCGTGGAGATGCGATCCACGGCGTTGTGGAGCGGCTTGCGGTTGCGCAGCACGATGGTCCAGCATGGCGCATGCTCCTGGATGGTATGCATGTCGAGCGTGAAGCGGAAGCGGGTTCCTTTCGCACCCTTCCACACGCCCTCCGGGAACACCAGCCGCGCGTTACCCGTCCCGTGCTCGAAGAATCCGTTCTTCGCCTGACGCGCCTTGCCGCCCTGAAG
>CACWSW010000023.1 GCA_902763655.1 uncultured bacterium | reverse complement strand
CCGTCCGCGCCGACCGCCAACCTGTACTTGTAGCCGTTAGCCTCGATCTCGCGCGGCGCGGCAGCCGACAGAAGCTGCACCACGTTGGAAGGATCCCAATCCGCCGAGAGCCAGAGGTACACCTTTCCGGTCTCGTCGGCGTAGATCTGGCTGGCGTCGTAGTAGGACGGAAGGCCGCCGAGCGCCACCCGCGCGCCGGCCGTCAGATTCGTCAGGGTGACGCAGTACACCTGCGCCGTGCCGTTTGACGGCGCAATGGCGAAGTTGCCGTCAAGGTCCAGCGAACCTCCGACGATCCGGACGGGATTCGCGACACCTCCCACGAGCGCGAACGTCCCGTTCGACACCGTTACCGTACCGCTCCCCGAAATGACGGACGCTCCCGTAGAATAGATCTCGTTAACGCCCCTGCCGAGAAGCGAGAAGTCGGCGTCTGCCGTGAGCGGCGCTACGGCTCCAAGGCGGAGATCGGAGAACGTCAGGTCGATCGGCTCCGACGCCACGATGTTGACGTCGTTCGACGTATTGGCGCCAGAGACGACGCAGCTGTCCACGATCATGAGCTTCTTCGCCATATAGTCGTACATCCATTTCCTGCCCTCGCTTTCGAGGTAGGCGACGTCCACGCCGTCCACGGCAACGCCCGTCAACCATAGCTGCGGCACGGCAGGTCCGCCGTCAACCGTCAACGTGAGCGGCTCGCCGTTCGCCCAGAAGAGATAGCTTCCGTCTGGAAGCCAGATATAAACCTTCCCGTCGCTGTCTGAGTATATTCCGTTATCGTCGTAGCATACGTACGCATCTAGGCCGAAGAAAGTCATCGGCGAGTCCGGATCCTGAGCCTGGACCGTCACGCAGTAGACCGGCGACGCGCCGCTGGACGCGGCAGGAGTCAAGCGCCCGTTCGTCGCATGCACGGAGGCGTTCGTGATGATAAGCATCTGGGCCGTCGGCTGCTCGCCTTCGGGCGCGTAGCGCTCGCCCGGGCCAATATCGCACGCCTGGACACAGGGTGTAAGGTCACCTGTCTTGGCACCTGCAGTCGCGACAACCGTTCCGCCCGCTATGGCCACCCGCTTCCCGTAGTTCTGGAATCCGGCGCCGATGCCTGCGCCGCCCGCGCCGCCTTTCGCCGTGATCCTGCCGCAAGTGACCGAGATCATGCCGCCGCGGTCGTAGCGTCCGCCGCCGATGCCTGCGCCGTATTTTCCGCCGACCGCCGTCACCTGGCCGCCAGAGATCCGCACGTCACCGTCCTCACCGCCGCTACTCCTGGTAAAGGCGCCACTGCCGATTCCGGCGCCGCCTTCACCGCCCTCCGCTGTCACGGCGCCGCCGACGATCTCGATCGTCCCGCACAGCCCCCCGCGTTGGCCACCGATGCCAGCAGCACCCGATCCGCCCTTCGCGACCAGCGTCGCCTCGTGGTCTTCCACGCTGGAGACCGTAAGCCGCGCTTCGCCAGGGACGTTTATCCCCGGAAGATCCGCCGCCTCGGAAACAAGGCTGTTCTCGCCGATGAGCGCAAGCGACAAGTGCGCGCCCGATGGAATTGAGAGCGCCGAACGCTTCGGGATGGCCGCCCCCGTCTTGACGGTCAGGTTCGAGAACACCACCGAGACGTCGTTCGTGATCTCGATGCCTACCTTGCCCGCAAGGCTGGAACCAGAAACAATAAACTCGTGCGTGCTGCCGGCGCTGAAAATCGTGAGCAGATTGCCGTCGACGTCGTACGTCCAGCCGTCATCCGCGCGATACGCGATGTCCGTACCGTTCACCTCCACGCCGACGATCCAGGGTTCGGCCGTCACATCGGCCCCATCGACCTCTGCCCGATACGGAACGCCACCGATTGTGAAGTAGTAGGTCCCGTCCGGCAGCCATATGTAAAGCTTGCCATCCTCGTCTGTCCGCGCGCCCTTCAGCGAATATCCCTCGTAATCGGCGCCGAACAGGCCGCTTGCGGCGACGTCCGGCTCTCCGGTCGGAATCGTCACGCAGTGGAGGGGCAACGAGGCTGTATCCTGCGCCGCAGCGCTTAGCGAGTGACCCGCGAGACGGAGCGATCCGCCAATGATGACCGTCCGTGCGCCGCTACCCATGCCGCCGCCCGCGCCTGCGCCGATGTCAGCCGCACCGTCCGCGCCCGCCACGAAGACCGTTCCGCCGTATTGCTCGTAGCGCCCGGCCGCGCCGGCCGCGCCGCCCCCGATGCCGGCCGCGCCGGCACCGCCGGTCGCGACGATATTGCCCGACTCGACATACACCGTCCCCGCGGAGGTGCTGATGCCGGCCGCGTTCGGACCGCCGACAACCTCGATCCACCCGTTGCTGCGGAAAGCCAGCTCCGCCCCGCTGCCGACATCGATGGCGCTGCGTCCCGCAGCCATGCCGTGCAGGATATTCGTCCCGACGAGCTCCACATTCGCGGAAACGCCGGCGGCCAAGCTGACCGGAGGAGCGGTTGTCACCTCGCTCGCCATGACGAGGTTGGACAGGCGAAGCGTGGCGGACGCCGCCTCCACCCTGAACGAAATGGCTCCGTTCAGGTTCGTGCCGGTGATTTCGTACGTCCTGTTGTTCTCCGTCAGCGAGATGACGCCACCTTCGTTGCTCCAGCCTTGGCCGGAGTGCGCCGCCACGTCGATGCCGTTGACGAAGATGCCCGTCGATACGTATCGACGCGCGATGATCTCGCCATTGTCGGGAGCCACCACCATCGGAGAGCCGTTCGCCGTGAAGTAGTCGACATCCTCCAGCAGGTACAGGTATATCTCTCCCTTGTCGTTCGCGTAGATGCCCTCGGTGTCGTAGCCGTCCAGCCCGGACAGCTCCACCTTCTCGAAACGCGCGAAGCCACCGACCTTCACGCGACGCAGGGACACGTTGTTCGTGTTCACGGCATGCGCAAGCGCCGCATCGATGCTGCCGCCTAAGACCGTGACGCTGTTGGTGATCGTGCCTGCCGACATCGTGCCGCCGGCGAACGTCAGCGCCGCGTTGCGGCCCGACAGGAAGAACGCGCTGGAGTTGGGCGGGGAGGTGAGGACGAGCCTGTCGGCACGCACGCTTACCTTCGCTTTCGCAGCGCATACGGAAACGGCGCGAACGGCGTTCGTGCCGCGAAGGAGATACTCGCCAGCCGTGTTGAGCGACAGGACACTCTTCGCCGGGTCGTATTCCCATCCAGTCCCCTCCCCGACGCCGATGTCTGTGCCGTTGACGGTAATGCCTACGACGAATGTCGCCGTCGTCACCGCGCCCGTCACGGCGGCGTGGTATGGATAATTGCCAACGGTGAAGTCATATTCGCCGTTCGGCAGGTAGAGGTTGGAGTTGCCGTTGGCGTCTGCAACCAACGGACCGCTGGAGAACTCGGAAGAAAGCCCGGAAACGGACAGGCGCTGTCCTGTCGGAAGCGCCGGGACCGTCACGCGCCAGCACGTGACCTCGCCATCGTTCTCGGTCTCGACGGTCTTCGAGTCCGGCAGTCCGACTGACCCTTCGTCCAAATTGAATATCGTATTGGTGTCGGCGCAGATGTCTAGGGCCATGCCGATGTTGTTCCCCGTGATCACCACGGTACGGGTCTCGTTCGTCTTCATGCCCCACAGGCAGATTGCCCCTCCCTCGTCGGCAAGGAGGGTCGCGTTGCTGTAGTGCGGCCACAGGCTGTCCGAGACCGTCACCTCTTCACCCGGCGGCAGGCCGCCGATGACAGTGTACCTTAACTGCTCCCCATTCGCGTCCACGGGGTTCGGATAGGCTTCGGAATTCGAATTCGATCCCGGCTTGGTCGCGGATCCCGGCCGGACGCTTCCGCCCTCGATGACGACCCTCTTGTCCACCGAGGAAGAAGATGTGTTGCCGGATCCGGTCACGAAATCGTTATAGACCTGTCCGGCGCCCTTCTTCGCCAGCACCGTGCCGCCCGTCACGCGGAACGTCCCGAGCATCTTCACGTCGTTATCGTTTCCGCCGCCGATGCCGCAGGCGCCATCGCCGCCCGTCGAATAGACATAGCCGCCCGAAACGAGAATGGACTTGAAGGCCCCGCCCAAGCCACCGCCGATGCCTGCGCCGTTCTTCCCGCCGAGCGCATAGACGACGCCGCTCTCGATGGTGATCGAGCCTGCGTTCAGGCATTCATCTTCGCCCCTGGAGCCGATGCCTGCGCCATAGGCGCCACCCTGCGCGATGAGCAGACCGTCGCCCTTGATCGTCAGCGCACCCTCTTCCCACACCTCGATACCCGCCGTGTACAACGCACCCTTGCTCCTGGGACGTCTTGCATCGGGATCGCTGATGCCCGCGATGACGTTGGCACCCGAGAGCTTGACGGTACAGCTGCAATCGTCGGGAACGACAAACGGAGAGAAGCCCTCCACCGGCGTCAGGAGCGTCAGGCCCGACAGGTTCAACTCCACGCCGTCGCCTTCCGCGACAATGCGGATCGTTCCGTTGGTGGCTTCGCCGGAGATAACATGGGATCCCGACGAGAACACAAGATTGCTCGTCGAACTCAAATACTCCCAGCCGTCTCCGCTTGCGTCGACCCCGCCGATGACCGGCTCGGAATCGACAATGAGAAGATCCGTGAAGAACCTTACTTTCCCGTCGTCGTCCACTTCATACCCGACCGAGACCGTCGTGCCGTCATCCGTCTCGATCGTCGCCGTAGTGATCTCGGTGGGGGGCAACCAGATGGTAAGCTTGCCCGTCTCGTCGGTCCACAGGTCGTTGATCGGCGTCTGCTCCACTTTGCTCAGGACCAGCCTGGTGACCCGCCGGTTAGGCACCTCCAGTTCGAACGACACCGGGAACACCACCTCGCCTTCCACGTTCGTCGCGCCAGGAACGACGGCGTCCGCCGTCGTGAATATGGCCGCGATGCCGAACGTGTTCTTCGTGCCGGTGCCTTCCCAGCCGTAGCCGTCGCCTATCGCCGCAGCCCTGATGCCGGCCTGCGGATGCACCGTCCCGTTGGTGATGGTCACGCAGGCTCCGCCTCCCATGCCGCCGCCGATGCCCGCGCCGTAGTCTCCTCCAATCGCCTCGACAACACCACCAGATATGGAGATCGTCCCGCATCTGTTCGTAGTGGCCGCCCCGCCAATGCCGGCGGCGTTCTGGCCGCCATGCGCGATGACAAGCCCTCCCGCGATGGCGATCTGGCCGCTGAGCGGACGCCACTCGTCGCCGCCGATGCCAGCCGCGCCAGGGCCGGCAACCGCAATCAGCGTCCCGTCGCCGTCGATGTTCAGCGCACCCGTGTCGCTCACGCGGATGCCGGCGCGACCGGACGCGCTCGAGAACTTGTTGGTCCCGACCACCGTCAGGTCGAGCGTCACGCCGTCGGCCGGGAAGATTGCCGTCTTCCTCTCCCAGCCCGTCACGTCCAACGAAAGGTTCGAGACGATAAGGTGCGCGTCGGCGTCCACGTCGATTCCCACGTTGCCGCTGCCGCTCACGACGAACGGCCCTGCGTTCGTGACGAGCAGCGTGACGAAGTTCGGCTCGTCCTCGGACAACGGAACGCTGTACCATCCGGGACCTGACCCTTGGGCGACATCCAACCCGTTCACCTTGACCTTGAGCGGCGAGCAGAACCGCGCCTTCGTATGCGTGCTCACGGACGCACGCCACACGGAATTGCTGTCGCCTGCCAAAGGATCGAGGGACCACACGTATTCGCCGGGCGGGACCCAAAGCCATGCGTGCCCGGACGAGGACGGTACGTTGTCGAAAGGCGCGCCGTCGACGCGCAGACGGTACAGCGGCGTCGAACCGCCGATGTTCAGGCCGCTCATACCGACGCTCCAGACCCGACACGTGGGGTCGGCAAGCGAATAGAAGGAAGCACCCACGTTGGCGGCGTTCAGGAATCCGTTGTGTTTTGTCCCGCCGTGGCCCGGAATGATGTTGGCGGCCCAGTTGGTCCTCGTCTCGACGTAGACCGTTCCGCCGGCCGTGTCCTCCGCGTTGCATCCGAGGTCGGAGGCGTCGGAACCGCCCCTCACGCTTAACGTCCCCGCCGTCTTCACCGTCAGCTTCGCGGTGGGCAGCACCCGGATCGCAGCGCATCGGTCGGCCGCCGTCAGGTCGCACGCCGCGCCATCCTTGACGTCAACCGTCACGACGCAGTTGGAGGCGATCGTCATCGGCGAGCGCCCGATGCGCATGCTCGCGTTCATCGTCAGGTTGGAGGAAACCTGTATCGTGCAGTTGCAGGCCGCCTCGATGGCCGCCATGCCGTCGAGATCCTTGCCCCCAATGTCGTAGGTGAGGTTCTCGCCATGCAGCAGAAGCTTCCCCGTGTCGCCCGAATAGGTCCAGCCGTCGCCGCTCGAGGAGGCGCCGTTGACGATCAGCTTCCCGTTGACCGCCAGAGTCACGTCCCCGAGGTTTGCGTTCGGCTTGTTCTTCCAGCGCGCGTAGAGCATGATGTTGCCCTGCTCCCAGACGCCCTTCACGGGCGTGCTGTCCTCCTTGTAGTACTGGACGCCATTCTCGTCGTACCACCCGACAAGCGTTTCTACCAGATGCGACGAAGTCGCCGCTTCCGGCGGCGCGTAGCCGAGTCTCGCCACCACGTTCGAGACGAGTCTGCCCGGATCGATGAACGTGATGGTGTATTCTATGGCATGATGCGTCTCGGCGGAAAACGTGCCGGGCGATGTCGCGTCCACGCTTGCCCGCGCCGACTTTCCTACCGTGCAGCTGGTGCCGTTGCCGCCCTGCGAGCCGCCGTAGCCGCCCCAGCCGCCGTGGCCGTTCATTTCACCCGCTCCGATGCCACGCTCCCCATCCGTCCGCACGCCTTTGCCGCCCGGCTTGCCTCCCTCGCCAGCGCCACCTGTCGAGTGCGCGCCGGAAGCCGTCATGCCCAAAGAGGTATTGTACCGCCCGCCGCCGCCGCCGCTGCCGCCGCCGCCGCCGCCGCCGCCGCCTGCGCCGATGCCGTAAGGAGCTGCCGCTCCATACCCGCCGCCGCCGCCGCCGCCGCCGCCGCCGGCACGCCATTTGGTCGACCAGTCCTTCTCGTCCATGTTCCCCGTACCACCCTTTTCCCCCCCGTTGCTGCCAGCGACACCGGGCGTCGCGGTGACATGTACCGATCCAAGCACGTAGAGATTTCCGCCTGCGTAGCCAGTGCTTCCATCATCGCCCTTGTTACCGGTTTTGCCAGTGCCATACCAGTAGGGCTTTGACCCGACGACCTTTGTGAAATACCAGTCCCATCCAGGCCCTGCCTTTGCAGCCGCGCCACGTCCACCCGCACCGCCGATGCCGGCCCCCGCGCCGCCGCCGCCCTCGCCGCCCTTGCCGCCATCGCCGCTATGTCCCCATTCGTTCCTTTCGTGGCTTTTGTCCTTGATGACGACGCCGTTCTCTCCGCTCCCGCCGGTTCCGCCGTCCGCCGCATTTCCCCCCGTCGCAATCAACGTTCCGCCGCCGGTCAGGACGAGCGTAGAGTTGACCGGCAGGTAGATTCCCGCGCCACCGCCAAAACTGCCCGACCCGTCGCCGCCGTTCACCTTCAGCGTCACGCCGGAGGGAATGTAGATCGCCACGGTCGCCTTGTCTTGCACCCAGAATGCGCTCGCCTGTCTCCCCGGGTTGCCAAAGACCTCCCTGGAGGAGCGGACGATGTAGGACGTGTTGTTCGCCAGCAGGCCGCCGCCTTCCGGCAAATCCTCGACCAAGGCAAGCCCCGCCCGCGCGGAAAGCGCGAACAGAGACACGGCCGTAGCTATGATCACTCGCTGCTTCATCTTAGGACCTTCCCTTCCGTCGCCGCCTCGCACCCCCGCGCTACATGTTGTTCGCCGTGCCGACAAGGACGGTGTTGACCGACTTCAGGATGTTCGAGATCATGTCGTACGCCTGGTCCCTCTTTGACGTCTGCGACTGCAGCTCGATCATCTTCTGCTGGCTGAAGGAGTTGCACGAGTCCATCGCGGACTCGACGGCCGCGATGAAATCGTCGTACGTGAGGGACGAGGTGTCCGCATCCCCGTTCACGACGACGCCCGTGACGTTCCTGCCGATGACATTCAGGGTCACGAGGAAGTCGTAGTAGGACGTGCCCTCGTAGGGCGCGCCGGTCGGAAGCGACGAATCGGCCAGGGGCATCGTGGACTTGCTCTTTGTCCGCCCCGCCCAGTCGACGACATCCTGCTCGATGATGGTCATCGCCTCCAGCTGCGCGGTGGTGACGCTCATCTCGTCCATCAGCCCGATGATGCCCGCCTCGAGCTTAGCGGCGCGGTCAAGGCAGATCGCCATGACGAGCTCGCTGATGGAAAGCGCGCGCGGCAGGCCCGCCGCGTCCGTCACCCCGTCCACGAAATAGATGTTCGCCGTCAGGCGCCGCCCCGTGTCCGTGCTGCGGAGCGAAAGGGCGAACGTGTCAACTTCTATGGCCATTTCGTTTTCCTTTCCTTACCTCGTGAAGTTCTGCGCGTTCTCGGACATCGACTGCCCTATGGTGCGGACGACGCCAGACGCGGTGGAGTACGCCACGTCGCGGCGGTTCACCGACGTCTGGAGGTCGATCATGTCCTCCTGCTGCGTCTGGGAGAGCATGTTCATCTTGTCCTGCAGCGCCTTGGCGGCCTGTATCTGATAGGGATAGTACAGCCTGTTCTTCTCGTCCCGCAGCGAGGGAGGGAGGCTGTTCTCGGAAATCTTCATCGTGTCGACGAGAAACTCCTTCGCCTTGGCCCAGTCGGCAGTGCCGGCGATGATCTTCTCCAGCCAGTCGGCGGCCTCGTCCAGCTTCTGCGAACCGGCCGCCATCATGTTCATCTTGATGACGCTCTGCGCCTCCTGCGCCGCCGCCGCGCGCAGGCAGACCTGCTGGACCAGCTGGGTGAGCGTCAACCCCTGCGCGAGGTCGTTGCCGTACAGCCGTATCGCGCCGGCGCCGGCCGGCGCGTACCTGTTCGTCGCTATCTGCGTTGCCTGGATCATGCCGTCTCCTTCCTCTCATCCCACTCACAGGTTCCTGATGAGGTTGCTCCGCGTGTCGCTGATCGCCGTCATCATGTTCGTCGCCGTGGAATACGATTCGTCTCGGCGGTCGACAAGCGACTGCAGGCGGCTCATGTCTGTCTGCGAGGCGTTGTTGAGGCTGTCGATCTTGCTCTTCACCAGCTGGATGAAGTACTCCAGGTCCTGCTTGGTCGCGTTGTCGGAAAGCGTCCTTGCACCCCCGGTCAGCAACCTCACGCGGTTCTTGACGGAGATGGAAAAGATGTACTTGGACGGATCGGTCCCTTTGGCTTCGCCGTCGAGCGTCGCCTGCGCGGCAGTCAGCTCCGCAAGGCAGTTGCCGAGCAGGTCGAGGTCCGAGTTGCGCGCGCGCATGCGCACGGACATGGGCTGGACCTCCCCTTCCACCGTCACGGCGCGCTTCTCGGCGATCGCCACCATCAGGTCCTGGAAGTCCACTCGGTTGCCGTTCAGCAAATAGTCGTTGAACGAGATGCTGCCCCAGTTCTGGCTCAGCGTCACGCCGTTGCTCTCAATTGTATCCGCCATCTCTTTTCTCCTTTCGTCTTTCGACTTTCACCTTTCACCATTCACCTTTCACCATTCACCTTTCACCATTCACCTTTCATCTACCCGATGTTCCCGATCGTCGCCCCAGAGGCGTCCATCGCCTTCTTCACGATCTTCGCAGCGGTCGAGAAGGCGTTGTCGCGCTTGCTGAGCATGCTCTGGAGCGAGACCGTGTCTTGCTGCAGGTCGTTGTCCTCGATGTCGAGCGCGTACTGGATGTTGTTCTGCGCCTTCATGGCGTTCTCGCGCGTGATCCGGCTGTCGTCCGTCACAGTCATGGTGAGACCATACCTCGCGACCGTGTAGGACGCTTCCGTCAGCGCGCTGTCCGTCGTGCTCTTGTCGCTGCCCTGCGGATTGTCGTGCGTCAGCGAGGCGATGGCCTTGGCGAGGACGGCCAGCACCGTGCCGAGCTCGTCAAGCTTCTGCTGGCGCCGACGGACCACGTCCGCGAAGCCCGACGCCGCATGCTCGATGGCGGCAGACTGGCGAAAGGCGGCCGCGGTCAGCGCCGCCGCGAAGTCCTTGCCTGACACGCCGTCCACGTCGTACTGCACCTGCTGCACGCCGTAGACGCTGCATCCATCTATCTTGTCCGTCACTATCAGGTTAGCCATCCGACCTCCTTCCATCCTCGCATTTAACTTTTTAACCTTTCAACCCTTTAACCCTTTAACCTTTTAACCTTTCAACCTTTTAACCTACCCCTAAGCCTGTATCGCGTCCCGCATCGACTGCGTCTCGGCCTGGCGAACCGCCTGCATCAGCTGGATGACGGAGTCGATGAGCGACTGCGCCTGCTGGAACAGGTCCTTCGTCTGGTCGAGCTGCTCCTGCTCCTTCTGCTGCTCGGCGCCCATGCGCGTCGCCTCGGAGTTGATCGCGCCGGAGATGCTCTGCGTCATGCTCTGGAGCACGTTGCCGATCGCCGTGTTGATGGCATTGAGTCCGGAGAGCGTCTCGATGCGGTGCAAGGCTCCCCGATAGTCGAGGTTGGCATTGAGGCTATCGCTCGCCGCCCTGGCTACGCCCTTGGCCTCCACCATTGCCGCCTTGTATTCTGTCGGGGTCGTCCTCAGGCCGGGGGTCCTCATGAGCTCGTTGTTCACGTATGCCCGGGCCATGACCATCTCTTTCCGGGCCTGGGCGATCTCCGACTTCGGCGCGCCAGTGGCGACGGCGCGCTCGTAGCTATCGGCATACGATTCCGCCTCGTTCTCGAGGGCGGCACGGTATTCCTTGCGCGCCGTCTCGAAGTCCTTGGGGGTTTCGTTTTCTTTCAGGCCAGCCGCCTTCGCCGTCGTTTCCGCTTTCGTCTGCGCCGCCTTCAAGTCTGCCGCGGCCGTCTGCTGGGCGACTTTTGCCTCGTCCAGCGTTTTCGTCAGGGTGATTTCCTCCGTCTGGGCGGCTTTCAGGCCGTCCTCCGCCTTGATCGCCCTGTTGAACTTCTCGATAAGCACATCATCGCGCAGAGAGGCTTTGCCGACATCGGTTTTCTTGATATGCTCCTCGTAACGGGCAAGCGCCTCGCGGGGCGTTTCGTTTTCCTTGAGCGGTATGCCTTGCGATTTCGCATAGTCAGCCAGGTCTTTCTCCGCAACCATGGCCTCGGCCGCCGCGCCAAGGGCCTTTTCCTTCGCAGACGACAAGGCCTTCTCCGTATCTGTCACCTTGGCATCCGCCGTTTCGGACTTCGCCTTCGCCGCATCCAGCTCCTTGGCCGCCTTCGCGGCCTCAAAGTTCCGCTTCGCCTCGACTACGCTTTCCGATCCGTCGATCTTGGACTTGATGCCTTCCAGATCCTTCCCGCCCAAGACCCTGTCCACCTCCTGCATCCGGGCTGCATCGTATTCCCGTTGCGCCGTCTCGAGATCCTTTGGCTTCTGGCCTTCTTCCAGACCCGCCGCCTTCGCCGTCGTTTCCGCTTTCGTCTGCGCCGCCTTCAAGTCTGCCGCCGCCGTCTGCTGGGCAACCTTTGCCTCGCCCAACGCTTTCACTTGGGCGGCCTGCTCCGCCTGGGCGGTCTTCAGGCCGTCTTCCGCCTTGGCCGCGTTGTTGAGCTTCTCGGTAAGAACCTCATCGCGCAGAGAGGCTTGGCCGACGTCGGTTTTCTTGATATGATCCTCGTAACGGGCAAGCGCCTCGCTGGGCGTTTCGTTTTCCTTGAGCGTTATGCCTCCGTGCTCTTTCACATACTTGTCCAGATCTGCCTTCGCGCTGTCGAACGCCGCCTTGGCTTCTTTGACCTTGCCATCCGCAGACTCCACAGCCTTCTCCGCCTCTGCCACCTTGGCATCCGCCGTTGCGGACTTCTCCTTCGCCACGTCCAGCTCCTGGGCTGCCTTCGAGGCATCAAGGCCATTCTTCGCCTTGACCACGCTATCGGCCCCGTCGATCTTGGCCTTGAATTCCTCCAGGGCCTTTCCGGTCGGCATGTCCTTCGACCCCATGATCTTGTCCAGATGCGCCTGGGCGTGCTCGGGCGTGTCCGCTTCCTGCAGCAGGTTCACCTTGTTCTGCGCCGCGTCCATGCCAGACGCCCGCGCGGCGTTGACCTGCGTCTTGTACGCCGCTCCCTGCCCCATGAGCATCCCCATCGATATGGCCGCCGTGATGACGCCGCACGTCACGCCCACCGCCAGGCCCACGATCGCCGCGTTGCGCTGCGCGTCCGCCTGCGCCTGTATGGAGTTCTGTATCTGCTGGTTCTGCGTGTTGCGCAGGTCGCGCGCCGCATTGCGCTGGGTCTGACCCACCTCCACGAGAAGCGCCATCAGCTGGTACAGGTCGAACATCACCCGGCCCGGCGAGACCGAAGCCGACAGTCTGACCGAACTGAGGGCCTTCGCGGCCTCGGAATAGATCCTCGTGACCTCGGACTTGAGTGCATCCTTCTGGTCCGCCGTGAGTTCGTTGGCCGTGGCGAGCTTGTCGATCAGCGTGTCCATCTCTTCTGGATCCACCTCCGAAGGAAGAACGAGGTCGTCCGGTATCTTCACCGTCAGCTGGGTCGGGGTACCGTTCACGTTCGTCGTGAACGTCACCGACCGGTTCGTGTCCGAGAGCTGCTCCACGGCGTCTGTCTGGCCCAGGCCGTTCAGCTGGTTGAAGATCACGTCCCAGGTGACCCCATTGTTTGTTACAGGTCCAACCGACATTGTCTGATTCCTTTCTTCTTCTACGCCATGTTCCCCATCTGGCTGGCGATTTCCAATTGCGTGTCCGTAGCGGAGGCGAGTATCTCCGCGATCTGCCCGAGGGCGTTCTGGATGGCCTGGAGGATCGCGTTCAGCTCCTCCTCGCTCTCGTCCAGCCGCCGCTGGAGCTCTGCCATGATCTTCTCGAGCTCCGTGAGATCGGCCTTGGTCAGTTCCGATTGGTAGCCCGTGGCCGTGGCCCCGACTCCGGCCGCGAACGAGCCGAGTCCGACCGCCGTGCCGCCGATGGAGACGCCGGTCTGTATGACCTTTGCGACCGTGCTGACCGTGTCGGCCACCGCCTTCCCCATCTGCGCGAACCCGGCGGCCATGCCGCCGATGCTGCAGCCAAGTGAAAGAGCCATGATGGACAGGTTGATTATGAGCGACGCGATGAGCTGGGCGTTGCTTCGCTTCATGTCCGGATTGTTCTCCATGAGCGAATCCGTGATCGCACTGATCACCTTGTCCGTCAGCCCCGACTCGCTCGCGATGAGAGCGCTGACGGCCACCACCGCGCCGGCGATCGCGAAGGCCGCAGCCGCGCCGCCCGTCACGATTGTCGTCACGATCGCCGCCGCCACGGCGATGGCCGCCGCGATCCAGCCGAAGATGCGGGTGACGAGTTTCGCCGCAGCGGCCTCGTTCATCTTCTGGATCGACTCGTCGATCTTCTCCTGCCGCTCGGCATGCTCGGCGCTCATCGAGTCCTTCTGGGTCTCGATGCGCGCCTTGGCCAGCGCGGCCTGGCGCTCGTCCTCGTCGAGCTGGAGAAAGGCAATTAGCTTCTCGAGATCCTCCTCCAGCTGCTTGAGGTCCGCCGGGTCGTCGAGCGCGGGGATGCCCGTCGCGCCCCCAACCTCGCCGGGCAGGTCGGTGCCGTTCTGCGAGCCCACGACGTTGACGCTGTTTTGCGAAAGGAGTATCGTCGCGGACTGGACGATCTGGATGCTCTTGTCCGACATGCCGGCGGCCTTCATGAAGATCGTGGCCTCGTTCATGATGTTCGCTGGCGAGTTCGAGACGTTTGATATTTCTCCTGACATTGCTTTTCTCCTGCTGGAAGTCGGACTGGTGTTAGACGTTCTTCGCCCTGTCTACACGCCAACCGCCGCCAAGGTTACGCCTTTTCTTCGCCTTTCTCGTCTTCCTTCGCGAGCTCGGTGAACGCCTCCTCGCCGACGAGCTTGCGCAGCTCCGCCGCTTTGGCGCGGTACTCGCGGCCCAGCTCCGTGTCCTTCGGGCAGTACATGTCGAGCGCCTCCAGCGAACTGGCAGCGTTGCGCTTGTCGCCCAGCGCCAGGAAGCACTCCGCCGCGTGGAACTGCGGCTTCGGGTTGTGGAGGTTGAGGAACGAGGCGTAGGCGTACGCCTGAATCGCGCCCGTGAAGTTCTTCTTCACCTGTCGCACCGCGCCAACGCCCATCCAGAACTTCGCATTCAGGTGGTCGAAGAGCGCGAGGAAGTCGAACAGCTTCTCGGCCTCGTCGAACTTTCCGGAGCGGTAGTAGTTGAAGGCGAGCGAGTATACGGCCTCCATCTCGTTGTTGGAGATGCCCTTCAGCTCCTTGATCGTAGAGCCGTTCATGAACTTCTTGGCTGCCTCTTCGATCTGCGCCTGTGTCATCGTTGCCATGGTTTGTGCCTTTCTGTTGGATTCGTTGCCTTAAGCGTTTATGGTCGTGTTCTCCTCGATCGTCTGCAGGATCGCCTCGTCGATCTTGTCGAGCGCCTCGCGGATGGCTTTTAGCGGATCGAAGGCGATCTCCTTCTCCTCCTCCTTCTTCCGCTCGGCCTCGCTCGTCCGCTCGTCCGGCGCCTCGGCGCCCTCGGCCACCTTCTCCAGCGCGACCGCGATCTCGTTGAGCTTCCCCGGACCGAGGATCTTGATGTCTTCCGTGATCTTCGCGGTCGCCCCGGCGATGCCGGACTGGACGACCGGTATCCGCGCGGCGGCGGCCTGCGCCTTGGCGAGTTCCTCCTCGAGACGCTTCTTCTCCTTCTCCACCGCCTCGTTGTGGTCCTTGCCCTCCTGGACCGCGCGCTCGATCGCCTGCTCCAGCGACTTGATCTTCGCGTCCATGATGGCCTTCGCCGATGCGTCGTCCGTGATTCCGTACCTTTCGTAGATCTGCGCAAGCTCCGCCTTCAGGGCCGTCCGCTCCGACTCCGCCAGCACCATGTCGTCGAGCGCCGCCGCCTGTTCCGCCGTCAGCCGCACGTTGGCCGCGTCGAGCGCGGCGCCCACTGCCGACAGCCGCATCTTGGTCAGGCTGGTGCGCGTCTCGTCGTCCTCGCTCTTGAGGCGGGCAACCAGCTTCTCCAGGTCCGACACTGCCCCGGACGTCACCATGACGTTCTCGCCGCCAAGGATCGGCGCCGGCTGCTTCTGCTGCTGGACGAAGGGATTGCTCTCCTCCGGCGCAGCCCCCTGCGTCGCGACCGCCGCGTTCAATGACGGGCCAAACTGTATTTCTGTAGCCATTGCTCTTGTCCTTTCGATCGTTTGCCTTGACTACACCTCAAAGCTGGAAAGGTTTCATCATCATCCCGAACTTTCTCTGCCTCTCCGCCAACTCGCCGTCGGGCGACGACGAGAACTCAACGTCGGGCAGCCGAACGTCTCGCCCGTCTGCATCCGGGCCTTCTGCGTTCGGAACCTCGGCTTCCTCGTCCCACGCCTCGATCGGATCCAGCCCGCGCCTCACGAGCTCGCGGTTCACCGCCTCGCGCTGCTCCGGCGAGAACCTGAAGTTCATCACCTGCTCGCGCGTAAGGCCCTGCTTCTCGAGCATGCGGTCCGTCTCGGCGATGCGCAGCCGCGCCGCCTCCACAAGCCTCTCGGAATCCGCAATCGTCTTGCGGATGCGCGCGAGGTACGCCTCGGTGTCGCTCTGGCTGTCAGCCATGCGAACGCCTCCTTGCCTCTTCGGGCACGCCTTCACGTAGCTCCGGGAAGCCGCTTTTGACTATGCTCGATACTGTCCTTTTCATTGCTCCCTCCCGCAAAAGGCACACCTAGTGCGTGAGAAGACATTTTGAAGTATAGCACTTCTATACGTCGGATTCAAACACGACGTGATTTTTTTGAAATTTTATTTTTGCCGGAATTTCGTCCCTGCCCGACGCCTCAGCCGCGATCCAGCGCGTCCATCAGCCCGCGGAAATACCCGACAGATGCCGGAATCCACTCCGGGTTCTTCGGGAAGGCGTTGGCGAGCTCGATGCCGCATGCGCCCGCATAGCCCACGTCGGCAAGCGCCTTCACGACGCCGTAGTAGTCGATCGCGCCATCCGCCGAGTTCGTCCCCGAGCTGCCGTTCTTCGGGTCGGAGATGTTGCGGAAGTGGCAGTCGAAGAGGCGGGCGGCGTACTTGCGGATCTCGGCGGCCGGGTCGAACCCGTCCGCGAAGGTGTAGGCGATGTCCATGCAGAGGCCCATCCGCCGGTCGAGGTCCTTCACCACCTCCCAGACGTCCACCGGCGCGCCGAAGAGCGTCGGCACGCCGGTCGCCGGGTTGCGGCCGTGGTTGTGGATCGCGAACTTGAGGTCGTAGCGCGCGCAGAGCTCCGCCACCTTCGCGCAAAGCTCCGGCGACTGGTGGCGCTTCTTCCAGCCCGTGCTGCCGTCGGGCGCCGGCTTCCACGGCACGCCCACGACGGTCGGCACGCCCAGCGCCGCCGCGTAGTCGAACGCGCGCTTCGCCTCGTCCTCCGTCTGCATGTTGATCGGCCCTACGCCGTACGGCTTCACGCCATGGTCGGCGCACTTCTTGCGGAACGCCTCGATCTCCGCGGGCGTCGACGTCAGCGGCAGATGGAAGTCCTTGACGCACAGGTCGTGCACCCCGAACCGCTCCAGCGCCTCGAGCGTCTCGTCGATCTTGAACTTGTTGTAGGTATAGCCTGCCATGCCAAGACGGAAACGGACCTTTCTGCGGACCGCCCCAGCCCCGGCCGCCTTGGCGGCGGTGGCGGCACAGCTGGCCGCCACGGCCAGCGAACCTGCTGCGAGAAACGAACGGCGTGTCATCTTCTGCATCCTTCCTTGATAGTATCCTGAGACGCCAACATCAGGCGCGGACGGAATTCCTTGCGGACTGGAGAGTGTTCCAGAGGAGCATCGTGATCGTCATCGGCCCTACGCCGCCGGGGACCGGCGTGATCGCCGACGCCACCGCCGCGCAAGAGTCGAAGTCCGCGTCGCCGCACAGTCGGTAGCCCTTGGGCTTCGTCGCGTCGGGCACGCGGTTCACGCCCACGTCGATCACGACCGCGCCCGGCTTGAGCATGTCGCCCGTGAGCGTGTTCGGCCGTCCGGCCGCGACCACAACCACGTCGGCGGTCCGCGTGTAGGCGGCGATGTCGGGCGTGCCCGTGTGGCAGAGCGTCACCGTGGCGTTCGCGCTCGGCCCCTTCCGCGCGAGGAGCGCGGCCACGGGCTTGCCCACGATGTTGGAGCGGCCTATCACGACGGCATGCTTGCCGGATACGTCCATGCCCGCCGTCTCGATCAGCTTGATTATGCCGTGCGGCGTGCATGGCAGGAAGCATTCGTCGCCGATGAGCATCTTGCCCACGTTGACCGGCGTGAAGCCGTCCACGTCCTTCTCCGGCGCGATGGCGTAGATCACCTTCTTCTCGGATATCCCCTTCGGGAGAGGCAGCTGCACGAGGATGCCGTGGATGGCAGGATCATCGTTGAGAGCGCGCACGCGCGCGAGGACCTCCTCCTCCGTGGCGTCGGCAGGCAGGCGTATCTCCACCGAATGCATCCCCGCCTCGCGCGACGCCTTCTCCTTCGCCGTCACGTAGCTCACGCTGGCCGGGTTGTCGCCCACGAGAATCACGGCGAGGCCGGGCGTGACGCCCTTCTCGGCCTTCAGTGCCGCCACGCCTGCCGCAATCTCGGCGCGCGTCGCCGCCGCCAGCTTCTTTCCGTCTATTATGGTTGCGCTCATGCGAAGATTATACCAAATCCATTCGGCTCAGCGGCGGCGGATCGCGGTCAGCTTCACAATGGCGGCGAACAGGAGGATAAGCACCCCGGACCACGCGCCGAACTTCAGCCAGCCGTCGCGGTCGAGCCCGGTCACCACCACGTTGCCGGGCGTGCGCGCGGCGCCGAGGGTGTCGAGGCCTGCCAGCCATGCCACGGAGTTGAGGAAGAAATCGCGGTTGGCGTTCCCGCGCATTGCGAGGGAGCCGTTCGAGACGAACGTGCCGTCGCCGATCACGACGATGCGCGTGGGGCGAAGCGCGAGGTCTGGGGCTTCGCTGCCTCCGCGCTCCAGCGCAACGGCCAGCGCAAGCGGGCCGCGCGGCTCCGTTGCCGAATCCAGCGTCCAAGGGCGCACGGAGACGTCTGTCTCGCCCCAGGCGGACTCGTCCGTCTTCGCGAGCGCCGTGAAGCCGGCCGGATCGCGCCCCTCCGTCGGCACAAGCGGCGCCGCTCCCTCGAAGATCATGGTGCCGCCCTTCAGCGGGGTCGTGATCCGATGCTCGGCGAAGTCGGTCACCACCACGTCCGCGCCTGAGAGCGTGCGCGCCGACACCACGGTGAACGGCAGCATCTTCACCCCCCAGTCCGCAAGCAGCCCGTCGACGCCCGCGTTGGGAATGCCCACGGCCAGCACCAGCATGCGCCCGCCCGCTTCGAGATAGCCCTGGAGACGCTTCTGCTCCAGGCGCGAGAACGGCTCCCGCGCGGCGGCAACCACCAGCACGGCGCAGTCCGTCGGGATCGCCGGCGACTCGGCGACGTCCAGCGTCTTCAGGCGATACCCGTCCATCTTCAGGTCGCGCGCCATGTCGCTCATGCCGGTCACGGAGTCGTACGAGTCGGGCGACGTCTCGCCGTGCCCCACTGTCCAGTATATCGTCTCGTGCGCCGTCGGCTGCGCCAGCTTCTGCAGTGCGCCGGCGCACGCCTCCTCGCCAACGAACACGCTCCGCTCCGTCACGCGGACGCTTCCGTTGGTCGATGAGAACAGGTCCGCCACCGAGACCCTCTGGCGGCGGCGGCCCTTCCTGAACACGATCGACCCTTCGGGCATGCCCGCCCTCACGAGGCTCGCGGCCCTTCCCACGTCCCAGCGTGGATCCACCCACTCAATATCGAGCCTCGCGCCGCCAACCATGCGCGCCGCCGCCGCAAGCCCGCGGACGAGCCTGGAGACCGCCCTGCTCTCTGGAGACTTCGCCGCCAGGAAGCAGGTGACGTCCACTTCCCCCTGCGTCTCCGCGAGGATCTGGCGCGTGCGTGCGGACGTCTCCGAATCCGCCGAGAAGAACGACATCTCGAACGGCACGTCGAGCCGCACCGCCACCGCGATGACGCCGCAGGAGAATATCGCCGCAAGGACGATCACGCTCACCGTGGAGAAGCGGTACAGCCGGGCAGCCCGCCCACGTATCCGCGCCGCCGCCACGATCTTCGAGGCCACGAACAGGCCGAGGCACGAGAGCACGACGTAGAAAACGACGGTCGCCGTGCTGAAAAGGCCCGTTGAAAGGTCGATGATGTGCGCGTCGAGCGGCATCTCCGCGAAGCGCGCGCGCAGGACCGGGAACCAGGCAACGCCAGCCATGAACACCGCGTTCGGGAGAGCCAGCACAAGCGCCAGCGTGGCTACGGCAGCGACGGCCGCGTGGCGGGTGCACGCGCTCGCGCACAGCCCGAGCGCGCACCAGGCGGCGGACTGCAGCATCAGCGCGCAGAACGCAGGCAGGAACGCGGCCGTAGACATCTTCCCGGACAGCGCGGGCGCGCAGGAAGGCAGCACGAGAAGCGGCATGAGCAGGTAGACGGCAAGCGCTACGGCCGAAAGCACCAAGGCGCCAAGGAACTTGCCCACGACAACGTCCCTCTCGCGGACCGGCGTGGCGAGCATAAGCTCCAGCCGCCCGTCCGCCCGCTCGTCCGCCACGAGGCGCATCGTCACCAGCGCCGCCATGACAGGCAGGAACGGGACCGCCGACAAGGCCCACAGCGCCGCCACGGGCACGGAACCGCCGTCGCCGCGCATGAGCGCGCGCACGAAGCCCATCCCGGAGAGCGCCAGGAAGGCGACCGTCCCGGCGAGCGCCGTCCACGAGACCCACAGCCGGGAGAACGTCCGGACGAACGTGACGCGGATCGTCCTCATGACGCCCCCTGCCCTTCGCGCTTCGCCGCCGGCAGCAGAAGCGCCTTCACCCCGGCAGCGGTCTTTGCGCCCAGCATCCTGCCGTGCTTCAGGACCAGGAACTTGCCCGCGTGCGCCTCCAACTCGTCCAGCTCGTGGCCAGACACGATGACGGCGGCGAACGTGGCGACGGCGGCAAGGATGCGCCCTATCGAGGCGCGCGTGACGGCGTCGAGGCCCGCGAGCAGGTCGTCAAGCAGGAGGATGCGCGGCCTCAGCAGCAGCGCGTCGGCCAGCGCGACCCGCTTGCGAAGTCCCTGGGAAAGGCTCCCGATGCGCGCATCCGCCCGGTCGCGAAGCCCGCACAGGGAAAGAGCCTCCTGCACGCGGTGGCGTATCTTCTTCGCCATCTCCCCCTTCAGGTGGGCGCGGTAGGTGAGATAGGACTTCACGGACATGTCCGGCTCCGCCGGCGCGTTCTCGGGCAGGTATCCCATCATGCGGTGGTAGCGCATGGAGTTCCTGAACGCGTCCTGCCCGTCCACCAGCACGGTGCCTGACGACGGCAGAATGACGCCCGCAAGAATCTTCATCAGTGTCGTCTTCCCGACGCCGTTCGCGCCCACGAGCGCAGCGACCTCGCCCGGCGCCACGGAAAACGTCACGTCGTCGAACAGGGAGGTCTTGCCCCATGAGAACGAGATGTTCTGGACATCCAGCATCGGTCGGAGCATTCCGATGTCACTTGTAGAAATTGCCCATCGCGCGGAACTTCGCGTAGCGCGCGTCCACCAGCTTGTCCACAGGCACCTTCGCGAGCTCCTTCAGCGCCGCGACGACCGCCTTCTTCACCGCGAGCGCCGCCGCCTTGTGGTTGGTCTGCGCGCCGCCCGCGGGCTCGGGAACGATCTCGTCCACCACGCCGAGGCGCTTGAGGTCCGCCGCCGTGATCTTTAGCGCCTCCGCCGCTTCCGGCGCCTTCGCGCCGTCGCGCCAGAGGATGCCCGCGCACCCTTCGGGGGATATGACGGAATAGACCGCGTTCTCCATCATGAGGATGCGGTCGCCAACCGCGATCGCGAGCGCGCCGCCGCTGCCGCCCTCGCCCGTCACGACCACCACGATGGGCGTCTTCAGGAGAGAGAAGAACTCGAGCGACTTCGCGATCGCCTCGGCCTGCCCGCGCGCCTCCGCCGTGTCGCCTGGATACGCGCCGGGGGTGTCCACGAACGTGACGATCGGCAGGCGGAACTTCTCGGCCAGCCTGGCGAGGCGCATCGCCTTGCGGTAGCCGTCCGGGTTCGCCATGCCGAAGTTCGCCTCCACGTTCTCCTCCACGGTGGCGCCCTTGTGGTGGCCGAGAACAAGGCATTTCGCGCCCCCGATCGTGGCGAAGCCCGCGATGAGGCCGCGGTCGTCGTTCACCAGGCGGTCGCCGTGCAACTCCTCGAAGTCGCTCGCGATGTACTTCAGGAAGTCCATCAGGTGCGGGCGCTTCGGATCGCGCGCCAGCTTCACCCTGTCCATCGCCGTCACCTTCTTCTTCACTGCCATTTTCTTCTCCTTGTCCCAAACTCTTTAGTGTGTTTCGTGGTTGACATCATGATCCTCAAGTCGCCTTGCTCTCTCCGACGAGCACGGCGAGAGCCGTGATGTCGTCGGACTGCTCGGCGCCCGCCGTAAAGGCGTCCAGCTCTCGCTCCATGTTGTCAACAAGGTCGGCCGGCGCGTCCTTCGCGTGCGCTGACGCGAACGCCAGCAGCCGCTTCTCGCCGTACTGCTCGTGGTCCGCCCGCTCGGCCTCGGTGACGCCGTCCGTGTAGACCAGCAGCATCGTACCTGGATCGAACGACGTCTTCTGCATCGCGTAGGCATATCCGGCCATGATCCCGGCGGCGACGTTGCGCTTCGCCGCCAGGAACTCCGCGCCGCCCCCGGGACGCACGACGACGAGCGGCGTATGCCCCGCGTTGCAGTACTCCAGCCGCCCGGAGGCCAGGTCCAGCCGGCCCACGAACAGCGTCACGAACATGCACGTGTCGTTGTCCCTGCATAGGAGCGCGTTGATGCGGGCGACGATCTCGTCCGGCGGCAGCCCCATGTCCGCCGCCATGCGGAAGCCGGCACCTGCCAGGAAGGTGAACAGCGCCGCAGGGATGCTCTTGCCCGACGCGTCGCCCACCGCGAAGTAGAGCAGGCCGTCCTTCTCCTGGAAGTCGTAGAAGTCCCCGCCGACCTCCCGCGCCGGCCGCAGGATCGTCCCGAGGTACGGCGGTACCTTGCGCTTCAGCACGCTCGACTGGATCGTCCGAGCGATGCCCAGCTCGCTGCTGAGCCGCTCGTTGGCCACCGTCGCGCGCTGGAGCCGCGTCGAGAACGACCACGAGACGAAGAAGATGAGGCCCAGGCCGACGACAGAGAACACGGCGATCCGCCAGACGAGGCTGCGCGCGCCCTGCAGGATGTTGGCCAGCGGGCAGACGAGCTCCACCGTCCAGCCGTTGCTGGCCTTTCCGGCGATCTTCACCGTGTCGGTCGCCGTCGCGGCATCGTCGGGAGCCGCGACGAGCGGCTTGCCTTCCTGTGAGAAAAGGACCGCGTAGGAGTCCGAATACGGCTTGATCCCCGCCACGTGGTGCGTCAGGTCGTCGAGCGAGACGTCTGCGGTGAGCACGGCGTAGACCGTACCGTCCCGTTTGACGAGCGGGACGGAATAGGTGCACATCATCACCTCCGCGCCGCCCTCGTCGAAGTACGGTTCGCACCAGGAGGACTTCTTCGACTCTTTCGGGATGCGGTACCAGTCCATGCCATGGTACTTGAACGTCTCGCCGCCCTGCTGGATGCGCTTGATCGCGCCCGTCCCGTCCTTGTAGGAAAAAGCCGAATAGTAGTACCCCTTCGACGGGAAGAAGTTCGGCTCGAAGGCGATCGTGCTGCCGACGATGAACGAGTTGTTCTGCACGAGCTCGCCCGTGATCTTGAACATGTAGTCTGGATCGGATAGCCGCTCACCCACGATCCAGGCCGAGTTCTCCACCGCGCTCTCGACCGACGCCATCAGGCGGTCGATGCGGCCGACCGTCGCCTTCACGACGTTCTCGACAGTGCTGCGCGCCTCGTTCTCCATCATCTTCGACGTGCTGAACGCGACGAAGGCGGAGATGCCAAGGAAGAGCGCCGCCGTGACGGCGACGATCGCAAAGTTGATTCTCTCGACCGGTTTCATGTTCGCGAAAGGTTAGGCGGCGAATCCGAAGTAGCCCAGCATCTTCACGATGAACGGCTTCAGGTCCTTGCGCTCGACGATCTTGTCGATGAACCCGTGCGCCTTCAGGTATTCGGCGCTCTGGAAGTCGGGCGGGAGCTTCTGGTGGATCGTGTTCTCTATCACGCGCCGTCCTGCGAAGCCGATCAGCGTCTTGGGTTCGGTTATGTTGATGTCGCCGAGCATCGCGAACGAGGCCGAGACGCCGCCCGTCGTGGGGTCGGTGAGCACGCTGATGTAGGGCAGGCCCGCCTCCTTCACGCGGCCGACGGCCGCAGAGGTCTTCGCCATCTGCATGAGCGAGAGGATGCCCTCGTGCATGCGCGCGCCGCCGGAGGCGGAGCAGATCACGAGCGGGCGGCGCTCCGCGATCGCCTGCTCGCACGCGCGGGCGATGCGCTCGCCCGTGCCGGTGCCGAGGCTGCCGCCCATGAAGGAGAAGTCCATCACGCCGAGCATCACAGGGATGCCGCCCATGGTCGCCGTCCCCATCACCACGCTCTCGGCCTCGCCGCTCTTGGAGATCGCGGCGTCGATCTTCGCCTTGTACGCGCCGGAGGCGTCATGGAAGTCGAGGTGGTCGGAGTAGCTCACCTCGCGGAACACCTCGCTGAACGAACCCTCGTCCGCGAGCTGCGCTATGCGCTGCCGCGCGCCGAGCCGCCCGTGGTAGTTGCACGTCGGACATATCGCGTTGTTCTTCTTCCACTCGTCCTTGGGGATGTAGCTGCCGCAGCGCGGGCACACCTGCCACAGCGCCTTTGTTGGCGGTATCTTGGCCGCCGCGTCGCTCTTCTTGAACCATGCCATGTTGCTAATGCTCCTTTCGCGGAAACGCCCTATTTTACCACAACGGCGCGACGCGTTCAATCCGCGTCGCGCAGAACGCGCAATCTGGGTCAGCACACCACGCGCAGGCCGTCGTAGGCGGGCCTGATCGGCCTCGGCAGGAGACGCAGCCACTCGGCGTGCGTGAGGTCGTGGCACATGTGCGTGATGTAGCCGCGCCGCGGGGCGATGCGCTCCATGTAGGCGGCCATGCGCTCGAGGTTGAGGTGGGTGGGATGGAAGCGCACGCGCAGGCAGTCGACGATCATCACGTCCACGCCGCGCAGGCGCCTCACCACGCGGTCCGGCATCTCGAAGCAGTCCGGCACGTATGCGGCGCGCTTCCCCTCCGCCTCTATCAGGTACCCGTTCGTGCGCGGCCCGCCGTGCTCCACGGGAAGCGGCGTCAGCTTCGCCGAGCCGATGCGGAAGGCGCGCGAGACGGGCCGGAAGTCTATCATCGGACGGTACAGGCCAAGCGCGTTCGCCTTCGTGGTGATGTATGGGAATAGGCGGTGCATGGATTCCACCGTCTCCGGGGCGGCGTAGCAGCGCAGGACCTTCTTGCCGTTCAGCGTGTTGAAGCGGCGCACGTCGTCGAAGCCGCCGATGTGGTCCATGTGCGCGTGCGTGAGCACCACCGCGTCCACCTTGGTGATGTTCAGCTCCAGGCAGGCCAGGCGGAACTCCGGCGGCGTGTCTATAACGAACGCCGTCTCCCCGGCGCGCACGTACACGCCGGAGCGGCGCCGCTTGTCCCGCGGGTCGGAAGACGTGCACGTGTGGCAAGGGCACCCGATCTGCGGCACGCCCACGGACGTGCCGGTGCCGAGGAACTGTATCTGAAGCGACATGGTCAGTCCCCGTTGCCGAGGGCGCGGAGCCAGGCCGGGCGCCGTCCGTCAGGCGCACGAGGTCGGCAAGGATGTTCAGCGCCTCGGTCAGCACGATGTCGCTCTTCCGCGCCTCCTCGTCCGACTTCTCGTCCTTCGCCGGCTCGGAGGATTCCGTCTCGTCGAGTTCCTCCACGCCGTCAGCCTCGTCGAAGACGTCGCGGTCCTCCTTCATCATCTTCTTGCGGGCCGCCCGCTCCAGCGGCACAGACTTTCGCTCGGACGCCTCGCGGCACAGCTTCACGAGCTGCAGGCGCCGCGCCCACTCCTGCGATGCCTGCGTCCGCTTCATGGAAAGCTCCTTCAGCGGCTCGACGTAGCGCCCCATGTCCCATATCGGGTCGAATGATGCCGGCTCGACGCGCGACCACGGCAGCGCGTTCGGGAGCTTGTCCTCGCCAATGTCGGTGCGCTCGTCGATGGCCGACGGCAGGCGGATGTCGCTCGCGACGCCCTTCACCTGGGTCGAGGAGCCGTTGATGCGGTAGAACCGCGCTGTGGTGATCTTCATCGACCCGTTGTCCGCGCGCCCCATCGGCAGGACGGTCTGCACCGTCCCCTTTCCGTGCGACTGCGTGTCGCCGGCGATTATGGCGCGTCCAGTGTCCTGCAGCGCGCCAGCCACGATCTCGGAGGCCGATGCAGAATGGCGGTCGATCAGCACGATCAGGGGCTTGCGCCACGCGAAGGTGGGCTGGTCCGGGAACGTCGGAAGCACGTATATCTGGCTCTTCTCGCGTATCTGCACCACTGGGCACTGCTCTGGATTCGGGCGGACGAACAGCGCCGTCAGGAGCACTGCCTCGCGGAGCGACCCGCCGCCGTTCCCGCGAAGGTCGAGCACCATGCCGTTCGCACCCTCCTCGTTGAACCGCGCCACCCACTTCGCCACGTCGAACGAGCAGGAGCGGTAGCCCGGCTCGTTCGGCCGCTTGTCCATCGTGCCGTAGAACGCGGGCAGCTTCACGTATCCCATCACGTTCGTGACGCCGTTCAGGACGACCTTCTCCACGCGGCCGGTCGCCGCCTGGTCCTCGAGCTTGATCTCGTCGCGGATGATGGCCACCTTGCGGCGCGAGGCCCCGTTCTTGTCCGTGACCTCGAGCACCACCTTCGTGTCCTTCTTGCCGCGGATCTTCTTGATGGACTTGCGCATCGGCTTCCACACCACGTCCTCGATCGGGCCGTCGCCCTGCCCGACGCCCACGATCTTGTCGCCCTCCTTGATGCTGCCCTCGCGCGCCATCGGCCCGCCCTTCATGACCTCCTTGATCTCGAGAGCTCCGTCGTCCATGGACTGCGAGAGCACCGCCCCCACTCCGCAAAGCGAGAGGTTCATGTCCATGTCGAAGTCGTCCTTGCTCATCGGCGCCATGTAAGCGGAGTGCGGATCGTAGGCCATCGACGCCGCCAGCAGGTAGCGCTCCAGCACCTTCTCGTCGTCCAGCTCCGTAAGGACCCACGCGAGGTAGTGCCGATACTTGTTGACCATGTTCTCCTTCGGCGTCGGCTCGGGCTTCTCGACGCTCTCGACGGCGTTGGTGGGATCAAGGGCCACCTCGACATTGGTGACGCCTTGGTTCTTGCCAGGGCTCGCGGTGCTGGCCGATTTGCCCTTCTTCTTTCCCGCCTTCTTTCTCGGCTTCTTGCCCGCCGCCTTCTCCTCGTCGTCAAGCTCGCGGCTCAGGATCTGGGCAAGCATCTCGTTCTTGATGCGCTTGCGCCATATCTCGTCGCGCTCCTCGCGCGTCGCCGGCCAAGGCGCCTCCTTGCGGTCGAACTGGCACTCCTCCTTCACGGAGAAGTCGAACTCCGTCGTCTCCAGCATGTTGGTGACGTAGTTCACGCACTCCTCGAGGCGGTGGACGAACACCTTGTGGATGTCGTACGCGAACGACACGTCCCCGCGCCGGAGCGCGTCGCCGATGCGAAGGCGCATCGGCTCGAACTTGTCCAGGTCCGACTGCAGGAACACGGAGTGCCCGTAGTCGTACATCGTGACCAGGTTGGTCCAAGCCCGCTGAGAGATCTCCTCGCCCAGCGGCTGCTGCGTCACATGGTACGTGGGCAGCATTCCCGCGACCTTGCGCGCGATGCGCCCGTAATGCTCCTGCGGCTTGACGTCGAGGTTCGCCACCGACGGCGCATCTTCGCCCCACGCAAGCGACGAAACCATCGCAACCGCCGCAAGCTTCAGCACGCGAATTCTCATAATTTCACCCTTCACCTTCACCTTAAACCTTCACCTTTCACCTTTCACCTTTCACCCTTCACCCTTCACCTTTCACCCTCAAACGCATGTCTCCATGAGCTGCGCCAGGCGCTCCACATCGCTGTCCGACAGCACCTTCGGCCGCGACTGCATCCACGCCGTCACTTCGCTCGCGTTCACCACCACGGCCGTCCCGACCATCTGCTGCGCACCCGCAAACGTGTCCGAGGCGAAGCACAGCACCGGCATCACGTCGCCCTTCTCCCACCCTGCGCGCTTCAGCGCCGCCTTCACCGCCGCAGCCTCGCGCGTGGCCTGCGTCACCGGCGCGCGGTCCGGCAAGGAGCCGTTCACGAGCACCTCCCCCTCCTCCACCGTCACGCTCCCGCGCCAACTCTTCGTCTCGACCGAGAACACGCCCGCCGGCCCCGCCACGACGTGGTCCACGTGGTACCCGCCGGCCACGAAATCGTTGAACACGTGCCATCCGCCGGGCAGCGTCGCAAGAAGCGCCGCCACGCGCTCCTCGCCGCGCGCGCCCTTGAAGAAGGACTCCACCCGCCTCAGGCCCTTCCGCCACAAGACCATCGTCGCCACGAGCGACAGCACGAAGAGCGCCGCGAAGACGAGCGTGTACTTCCCCATCGCCAGAGCCGCCCCGAACGCCCCGAGGGCGACGAAGCAAAGGAAAAGCGGCCACAGGGACAGCACCGTCCCGCGTACCTTGGCCCACTCTCCGGGCATGCCATGTTGTATCGCGTTCATAGTTCACCTAGGCCCCGCGCCAGCGACGCCATTTTGCGAATGGGCGCTATTGTAGCAGAATCCCGCCGCCCTGCAAAGGAGATTCCGTATCCGCAAAACGCCGCGAAAATCTGTTATAATTGGCGCCATGAAAATCTCGGCAGTCAACGTGTATTTCGTCCGCCCCCGCTGGGGCTTCGTGGAAATCGTCACCGACGGCGGCCTCGTCGGGTGGGGCGAAGCGGTCCTGGAAGGCCACGCAAAGGCCGTGCTGGCGTGCGTGGAGGAGTACCGCGACTACCTCGTCGGCAAGGACCCCTCGCGCATCGAGGACATCTGGAGCACGATCTACCGCGCGGGCTTCTACCGCGGCGGCGGCGTGATGATGAGCGCGCTCTCGGGCATCGACCAGGCACTC
>CACWSW010000022.1 GCA_902763655.1 uncultured bacterium | reverse complement strand
GTCACCACCACGGCGTGCTGGAACTTCCAGGAGGCCGCGATGGCGCACTGGATCGACGACGACACGCTTCTCTTCAACGACGTGCGCAACGGCAAGTTCGTGACGGTGATCATGAACTGGAAGACGAAGACCGAGCGCATCCTGCCGCTTCCCGTGAGCGCCGTGAGCGAGGACCGCACGTGGGCCGTTTCGATCAACTACGCGCGCCTCTCCCTCACGCGTCCCGACTACGGCTACGCCGGTCCCGGACAGGACGCCCGCGAGGACGTGGAGTGGCCGGAGGACGACGGCCTGTGGGTGATGGACCTCAAGACCGGCGAGCACAAGCTCATCCTCTCGGTCGCGCAGGGACGCAGCCTCATGCCCGCCACGCAGGCGGACCCGAAGAAGCCCGGCCACCCTCTCGCCTACTACTGCCACACGGTCATCCAGAAGGACAAGGCCGGCTCGCACATCTTCTTCCTTGCTCGCTCGGTCGATTGGTTCGACAAGAAGATCCACAAGGCGTCGCGCTGGCACACGACGTCCTTCACCGTGCGCAAGGACGGCACGGAGCTGCGCCGCTGCTTCAAGGACGGTTGGGCCGGCTCGCACTTCAACTGGGCGCCCGACGGCAGCCCGAAGCTGCTCGTGACGGCGGCGTGGGACGGACACATCAAGGGCGAGTGGGGGCGCACGGCGTGGAGCCCCGTGGAGTTCACGGTCGGCGAGGAGGAGAAGGTTCGTCGCATCGGCGCGGGCGTGCTCGACTGGGACTGGCACTGCATCTATTCTCCCGACGGCAAGTTCATGAGCGGCGACACGTACTGGAACGGCAATTTCGAGCGTCCGTTCGTGTTGGTCCGCCTTGCAGACGGCATGACGATGCCGATGGGCGCGTTCTTCGTGCCCGAGCCGTACCGCCAGACCTACTGGCGCTGCGACCTCCACGCGCGCTACCGTCCCGACGGCAAGCAGATCGGCTTCAACTCCGTGCACGAGGGCAGCCGTCAGGTGTACATCCGCGATATCAAGTAGGCGCGAGGTACATAGCAAATGACGGCAAGAACGTTTTCGATCGGCCTCCTTGCCGCCATGGCGGCTTGCGCCGCGCAGGCAGCCGTGTTCAACGTGCGCGACTACGGCGCGAAGGGCGACGGCACATCCAAGGACACTGTCGCGGTGCAGAAGGCCGTCGACGCTGCAAGCGCTGCGGGTGGCGGCGAGGTGCTGCTTCCCAAGGGCACGTATCTCTGCGGCTCCGTGTTCCTGAAGAGCGGAGTCGACTTCCATCTCGCCGAGGACGCGACGCTCAAGGGTAGCCCCGATCCGGCGGACTACAACGCGCTCGACGTCGCGCCGCAGAACTGGGGCAGGCTAGGCAGCGGCGACAACATAAGCGGCGGCCACCTCATCCTCTGCATCGAGCAGAAGAACGTCACACTGCGCGGGCCTGGCAAGGTGGACGGCAACGTGAAGGCGTTCCTCAAGATGCCCGACGGCTCGCATCCGGCGAACAAGCTCAAGATTCCGTGGCGTCCGGCGCAGATGGTGTGGTTCGTGGAGTCGCGAAACATCACGATCCGCGACATCGAGCTGGCCGACGCTCCGTACTGGAGCTGCTTCGTCTACGGCTGCGAGGACGTGACGGTGGACAACGCCTACATCCACACGGTTCGCCATCCGCACACGTACAACGGCGACGGGCTTGACATCGACTCGTCGCGCCGCGTGCGCGTGACAGGCTGCCGCATCTTCACGGCCGACGACTCCATCACCATCCGTGCGGCGGGGCAGAACCGCCTCAAGAACGACGGTCCCTGCGCGGACGTGACGGTGTCCAACTGCACGTTCTCGTCCGACTGCAACGCCATACGCCTCGGAGTGGGCAACGGCCGCATCCGCGACTGCTCGTTCGCGGACATCTGCATCGAGAACACGCGCTACGCCGTCAACGCCGTCGGCGCGTGGTCGCGTCCCGAGCCCGGCGTAGACATCTCGAACGTGTCGTTCCGCGACATGACGATCGACGCGAAGGCATTCTGCAAGTTCTACTACAAGCACGCGACGAAGAGCGTCTTCGACGGTATCACCTTCCGGCATGTGCGCGGGAAGGTGCGCGAGCCGTCGATCTTCGACGACACGCCCGCGCGTCCGTTCCGCAACATGAAGTTCGAGGACGTGCTCATAGCGGGCGAGACGTCCCCGCGCGTCGTGCTGTCCGCGGATGCGGCGATGCCGAAGGACGTGCTGTACACGCGCGGCGGCGTGACCGATGCCGCCGGGCTGGTTGCCAAGAACGGGAAAGTCTGCCGCCTCGCGTGGGACGGTGCAGGCGAGAAGCCGGTGCTCGCGCTGGATTTCGGCGGACCGTCCGTGGGCGGGTACGCGGTCTTCTGCGTGAAGGAAGCGAAGGGGCGGCCCACGCTGCGCCTCGCCTACGCCAACCATCCCGACGGCCTGGGCGAGAAGGGATGCTTCTCGCGCGAGACAAGCGCGCGCTACCTGGGTCCCGATTTCGACATACCCGTCCTTCCCGGCAACATCAACCGGCACGAGATCTACTCCATCGGACGCACCGGCCTCTACGTGGCGCCGCTCATCCAGGGGCAGGAGCGCTACGTGCGCGTGCAGCTGGACACGCCGGGCGAGGTGGCGATCGAAGCGTTGGCGATCGTCAACGCGGACGTGTTCTCCTCAGAGCCGCGCCGCGGCTCGTTCCGCTGCTCCGACGACCGGCTGACGCGCCTTTGGGACATCAGCGTGTGGACGTGCCAGCTCGCGAGCTTCCCTAACCACGACGCATGGCGCATCGTCGCGGGGCGCCTCCTTCCGCGCAAGCTGGAGCAGGGCGAGGCCGATTGCTGGCGGCGGCAGCCTGCGGCGGCGGACGGCACGCTTCGCATCGACTACGAATTCGACGCGAACCCGCACTTCCCAGTCGGCAAGTTCGAGATACTCGTAGGCGAAGACCGCATCTCGGTGGCGCAGGACGCGACGAACGAGGTGCGTCACCTGGAGGTGCCGGTGAAGAAGGGCGACCGCATCGGGCTTTCCGTGCCGAAGGAGTCGTGGCCCGTGGTGTGGAACATGACGCTTGGAGGGCAGAGCCTGATGGATCTCGATGGATGGGACTACGCGCGCACGCTTCCTTACATCGCCGACGGCGCGAAGCGCGACCGTCTGATCTGGAGCGGCGACCTGTGGTGGGCCGAGCGCAACATGTTCTACGCCTTCGGCGGCGAATCGCCGTACATGAAGGGAAGCGTGAAGATGCTCGCGTTCAACCGCACGCCGGAGGGCTACGTCCACGCCTCGCCCTACGCGGAGCGTTCCGTGCGTCCGCCTACGGGCGACTACGGTCCGTTCGGGTCCGACGAGTTCGCCGCTTGGTTCGTGCCGGTGACGTGGGACTACTACCTCTACACCGCGGACCGCGAGACTCTGCGCGACGTGTGGCCGGACGTGGCGGCGCTCATGCGCTACCTCAACGCCCACCGGCGTGGCGACGGCATCTTCGAGCAGCGCAAGGAGACGTGCAAGCACGCTGCGGGACTCCAGTTCGGCGGCACTTCGCTCCATCACCGTACGTACATGAACATCCTCCTGTGGAAGACGCTCGAGGACGCGGCGGCCATCGCGACAGCGCTTCGGCACGACCACGAGGCGGCGGTGTGGCGCGCGGACGCGAAGCGGTTCGCGGACGTGGTTCGCAAGACGTTCTGGAAAGACGACGGCGGTTTCTTCTGCACTTCGATCGAGGACGGCTCGTTCAACTTCACCGCGAACGCGCTCGCGCTTGCCGTTCGCTTCGCGACGCAGCAGGAGGCGGACAGGATCATGCCGCAGCTTAAGCGCGATGGCCATGGCAAGTTCCAGGCGCTTGCGGCGCGCGGCAAGTACGAGTACGGCGATGCGGCCGGCGCGCTGAAGGCGTTGGAGGACCACAACTGGTACAAGCTGCTCGATCCGTCGTGGAAGGGTTCGCTAACGGTTAGCGAATGCATGGGTCTCCATCACAGGGGCTGGGGCGACGAGTCGCATCCGGACACTGCGATCGCCGGCATCTACTCGTCCTACGTTCTCGGCATCGTGCCGCTCACGCCCGGATTCCAGCGGTTCTCGTTCCATCCCCAGACGGACGGTCTCACGTTCGCCGAAGGGACTGTCCCCACGTACTTCGGCGACATCCGCGCGCGCTGGGAGAAGAAGGGCGACGGCCTGGCAGTCACGATCACCGTGCCGCCGGGCACGACGGGCGAATTCGTCTGGCACGACCAGAGTCGCGTCCTCCTGCCAGGCACGCACTCGTTTTGAAGGGTGAAAGGTGAAGGGTGAAAGGTGAAAGGAGTCGTGATGACACGTCGTTCGTTTCTTGGAGTCTGCATGTTGGCGCTTGCCGTTGCGCCGTCTGCCGTGTGGGCGCAGAACCTGCTCTCCGGCACGCTCTTCCAGACCAACTCTCTGCTTGGGCGGCTGCCTGCAGGGTGGACGTGCCAGAGCCCATCGTCCGTGCGGTTAGAGGTCGATCCCGCCGTGCGCCACGGTGACGCGCCGGCAGTGCGTGTCACGGCCGCGCCGGCCGAGCAGCGCGTCTGGCACCTCGTCACGCATCCCGTGCGCGACCTGCGCCCGAACACGCCGTACACGATCAGCGTCTGGGCGAAGACTGAGGGTCTTTCCGCCGACTCCATGGCCTACATCTCGCTGAACTGCTTCGCGAGCGGCAAGCGTCTTGCGGCGAACGATTCCGACAGCAAGGTCGTCGGAGACAAGGACTGGACCCGCATCGTGAAGACCATCCCCGCGTTGCCGAGGGGCACCTCCGAGGCGAATTTCGTGTTCTGCCTCTGCGGCTCCGGGACGGCCTGGTTCGCCGAGCCGCAGGTGGAGCTGGGGACGACGGCGACCGCCTACGCGCCGTCCGCCGCCGACCTCGCCGAGGCGAAGCGCGCGGCCGAGGACCTGCGCGCCGCCGCCGCGTGGCGCGCGGCGAAGGGGCTCGACGCCCTCCCGCCAGGCACGCCGCGCATCGGCGTGCTCGACCTCGGCTTTCCCGCCGGCACGAACACTTTCGGCTGCATGAGCGACCCCGGCGTGTTCCTCGACGCGCTCGCGCCGCTCGGGCACGTCTTCCGCGTGATGGGCGACGACCTCGTGCGGAAGGGTTGCCTTGCGCGCGAAACCATCGACCTGCTCGTCGTTCCCACCGGCTCGGCCTGGCCGGCCGACGCGGCGGACGCGCTTGTCGGCTACCTGAGCGCCGGCGGCTCGCTCTTCACCTGCGGCGGCTACGCCTTCGACAAGCCCGTCTATCCAAAAGATACGGTCGCGACAAGCGCGACCATCCCGGGAAATGGACGCTGGATCACCCACACGAAGTTGCCCTATCCCGCGGCCGACACGCAGATTCCCCTCGCTCCCGCCTCTGACTGGCGGCCGAGCACACCGCCCGGGAAAAAGGCCTCGGTCGTCGACGTCTCCGGACCGGACGGCTTGCCGTCCGTCGAGGTCCGCAGCGAGGGATTCCACCTGTGGGCGACGGCGGCCATGCGGCTGCCGAAAGGCGCGCTCGCCGGCAAGAGCCTGCTGTCCTTCCGTGCCCGCGCGGCAACGGGCGCCAAACGTCTGACGCTGGAGCTGGACGAACAGGACGGCTCTCGCTGGCAGGTGCACGTGCCCGTGACGGGCGACTGGACGGAATACCGCTTTTGTCCCTCCGACTTCGCGAACTGGCACGATTCGCCGGCCGTCGGGCGCGGCGGCCCGTGTGACCGGCTGAACTTCGACGCCGTGACGTCCGTCTCGTTCGGTCCTGGACCGGGCGAGGCCGCCGACGGCCTGCGCATGGGCGTGGCGTTTGCCGACCTCAAGGCGGGCGTGGATCCCTCTGCCGCTTTGCGCGCGCGGAAGCCGCCGCAGATCAACACGCGTACGGCGCGCATCCGCGACGCCATCCATCCGCTTCCCAAGCAGGTCAACGCATTCGACCCCTCGTTCGAACTGCGGCAGGTGGCGCGTCTCGCGCCCGCGCCCGCGCTGGCGGGCACGGACCTGCCGGCGTTTTCGCGCACGGGTCCGTGCGCGGGCCTCGCCGCCATCGCGCAGTTGGGCGTGAACGGGCATGGCTACGACGCCAACCGTTGCGCGTGGCATCCGATCCTCGAGGCGTACGCCGCGGACGGTTCGGACCGCGGACCCGCCGCCGCGTTCGTCTACCATCATTCGGGAACGTTCGCCGGATCGGCCTGGGCGATCTTCGGCGTGGACAATGTCGATCTCTTCCCCGCCGGCGACGCGTCGGCCGCCGCATTCGCGCGGGCTGTCGCCCAAAAGCTGCTCGACCGCTTCGCGCTCAACGAGACCACCACGTCCTACGCCTGCTACCGCGTGGGCGAGACGGCGCGTCTCCGGGCGCGCGTGGGGAACTTCGGAGCGAAGGCGCGCCGCGCGACGGTGCGGTTCGCGCTGTCTGACGAGAAGGGACGCGCGCTCGGCATGCGCACCTGTGCCGTCACGGCGTCCGCGGGCGAGAACACGTCCGTCGAGGCGGAGTGGCCGGTCGGGCCGGACGCGCCGGACTATGTTTCCTTCACGGCGGAGCTGCTGGACGAGAAGGGGCGCGTGATCGACCGCGAGCCGGGCGCGTTCGTGGTGTGGAGTCCGTCCGTGGTCGCCGCCGGACCGAAGCTCACGCAGGTCGGTTCGCGCTTTGCGCTTGACGGGCGCCCGGGGTTCTGGATGGGCGCGCAGACGTACTGGGGGCAGACGCGTCCCACCGTGGCGCGTTCGCCGATGTCCTTTGACCGCGACTTCCGCCAGATGCGCGCGATGGGACTCCGGTTCACGCGTCTCTTTCTGCCGTGGACGTGCGAGGAGGACAAGCGCATCTCCGACGCGTGCGTGCAGCTCGCGCAGAAGCACGGCATCGTGATCTACCACACGCAGCAGCGCATCGACCCCATGGCAGAGGGAGAGGCGTTCACGCAGCAGACCGCGCACTTCCGCGAGATCGCCGTGCGCTACCGCGACGTGCCTGGGTTCATGATCGACATCCGCAACGAGCCGGTCATGAAGCTGCCGCCGTCGTGGGACAGCGCGAAGCGGATGCGCCACTGGCTTACCTCTTGTCGCGCGGCCGCACGCGAAGGGCGGCCCGACGTGCTCGTCTCCGTCGGCTGGAGCCAGGGCTGGGCTGGCGGCGCCGCCTCGAAGGATCCGGCGTGGTGCACGCTCGACCTCGACTTCACCGACCGCCACTACTACGGTCCGCCGGACCGCATGTTCCGCGACCTGAAGGACGTCGACATGCGCGCTCTCGGGAAGCCCCTGACGATGCCGGAGTGCGGCGCGAAGTGCCACCCCACGTTCGTGAAGGAGGATCCGTGGCACCAAGGCGACACGGACGAGGCCTACACGGCGCGGTTCCGCAACCTCGTGTCGCACGCGTTCGGGCTGGGGGCGACCGCGCTCCTCACCTGGCACTGGCGCGACCCGATGGAAGGGCTGTTCCCGTGCGGCATGGTGCACGCGACGGGCGTGCCGCGCCCCACGGCGGCGATCTTCTCGCGGATGGCGCTCGCGTTCGGCAAGTTGCGTCTGGCGGAGAACCCTCCGGACGTGATCATCCGTCTCCGCGAGGAGCCGCGCATGGCGCAGGACACCCGCATGGCGTATCTGGAGCGGGCGTACGCTGTCGACGCCGCGCTCAAGCACTGGGGCGCGAACTGGTCGAAGATCACGGAAAGCGCGATGGGGAAGTGCTCCGTGAAGCTCGTGCTGGATCCCGAGGCGTTGCCGACGGACGACGCCGCGGCGCTGCGGCGCGTGGTGGGCGAGAAGCTGCGGGCGGCGGGCTGCGCGTTCACGCGGCGGGCGGAGGATCCCGAGACGCTTGAGACGTATCGCGTGCCGGGCGAGGGCGCGACGGGCTGGGTGTTCTGGAACGGCGGCGAGTCGCCTGTGGAGGTTCGCCGCGGCGGCCACGCGCTCTCTGTCGGGCCGAAACGCGCCGGCTACCTGCAGATCGCGGACGACGGAACCTTGCAGGTTCGCGAAGAACTCTGATTTTATGGTATACTAGACATGCCTCTGCGGCATGGTGCCGCATCGGGCACATAAAAAACAAGGAGATGTTATGGCAGTAACGGAGACGACAACGGAATCTTGGGGGTCACGTCTTGGAAGTTCCATCAAGGGCGTGATAATCGGGTTCGCGCTTTTCATAGCGGGGTTCCCGGTCTTGTTCTGGAACGAGGGAGACTCGGTCAAGACGGCCAAGGCTATCGATGAAGGCGAGGGGGCATGCATCTCGGTGGAGTCGAACGCCTCGGTCGATCAGGAGATGGAGGGCAAGCTGGTCCACATGAGCGGCAAGGCCGACACCAAGGATGTCCTCACGGACGACACGTTCGGCGTCTCCGCGACGGCGATTCGTTTGGAGCGCAATGTGGAGATGTACCAGTGGATCGAGGAGTCGCACACCTCTGAGAAGAAGAAGATGGGCGGCAGCGTCGAGAAGGTGACCACCTACACCTACAAGAAGGACTGGATGCCGACCGCGATCGATTCGAGCGGATTCAAGGAGCAGGGGCATGACAATCCCGGCGTGATGGAGTTCGAGTCACAGAAGATGCAGGCCGCCAACGTCACGTTTGGCGCGTTCCGCTTGAACGAAAGCCAGATCGACCACATCGGTTCGGCGAAACAGTATGCGTTTCCCACCGGTTTCGTGTGCAAGGTGGAACGCGTCAAGGTCCAGGGCGGCACGATCTACGTGCCGAACGCGGAGACGCGCAACAACGCACTCAACACCCGCGACGTCGCCTCGCAGACTCGCATCGGCGACATGCGCGTGACGTTCCGCGTGGTCTATCCGCACGAAATCTCGCTCATCGCCAAGCAGCGTGGCGACACGTTCGTCGCATACACGGCGAAGAACGGGAAGAAGCTGAGCTATCTCGAAGACGGGGTCAAGGACGCTGCGGAGATGTTCCAGACGGCTCGCACGAACAACGCGATCATGACATGGCTCGTCCGCGTCGGCGGGTTCCTCATGATGTTCATCGGCCTCTCGATGGTGTTCAAGCCGCTGAGCGTGCTCGCGGACGTGCTGCCGATCCTCGGCGACATAGTAGAGATGGGCATGGGACTCGTGGCTGGTCTCATTGCGTTCATCTGCTCGCTCGTGACGATCGCCATCGCCTGGGTGTTCTACCGCCCGGTGCTGGGGATAATCCTGCTGGCGGTCGCAGGATTCTTCGGGTGGATGCTCTTCAAGAAGTGCAGGGCGGCCAAGGCCGCGAAGACGGCGTCTGGCGCGGCACCCTCCGCGGCATGACGATCAAGAAATGGGCGGTCCTGGCCGCCTAGCGGACGCGGTACTCGGCGCGCGGGGCGTCTCCCTCGTCGAGTGCCGCCTTCATTTTGCGGATGAGTCCGTCTGCGGATTCGAAGAGCAGGATGCCGTCGAACAGCGACTGGAAGTTCGGCTTCTCCTTGTAGCCGTAGATGCGGACGTCGCCGCCGGCAAGCTTCTTGATCTGCTCCATGGCGTCGGCTTCGTGGCCGATGCTGTCGATCAGCTTCTCCTTCAGCGCGTCCTTTGCGGAGAATATCCGCCCGTCTGCGAGAAGGCGGACCGTCTCCAGCGGCAGGTGCCGACCCTCTGCGACGATGGAGACGAACCGCTCGTAGAGCTGGCTGATCGCGTGCTTCAGGATGGCGACGTGGTTCGTGTCGACAGGCTTCAGGGGATTGAGAAGGTCCTTGTTGTCGCCCGACGCGATGGTGACGCCCTCGAGTCCGATCTTGCGGGCAAGTTCGGCGATGTTGACGCTGCTCATGATCACGCCGATTGAGCCGGTGAGAGTGGTGGGGCGCGCCATGATCCACGTGGCCGGCGCGGCTGCGTAGTAGCCGCCGGAGCAGCAGAGGTCGCCCATGTGGACGAACACGAAGCGGTTGGTGTTCGACTGGCGGAAGCGGCGTATCGCGTCGTGCAGTTCGTCCGAGATGGTCACTCCGCCGCCGGGAGAATCTATGTCGAGATAAAGACCACGGATCGTCTTGTCCTTGGTGGCGGCGCGAATCTTGCGGAGCGCGGTCGGCGCGCCCGTGTCCTCTGTTGGATCGAAGATGTTGCGCTGGATGCTTTCAGATATGATGCCGCGCAGGCGTATCTTGAGGACATGTGCCGCATTCGTGCCTCCCTTGCCAGACAGCCATGTCTTCTTGTATGGGACTTCGTCCTGCGGGCGCTTCTCAGCGGCATTTTCCATTGCCTCGGACATGTCGGAGGTGGCCACATTCGCGCATCCGCGGATGCATAATGCGATCATTGCGGACATCAGCATCACTATTCCGACCAGTATTCCTACCGACGACAGGCATCCGATGAGACAGCCTTTATGCGTGTTTTCTTCCATGGCGGTATTCCTTCCTTGTTTTGGTTACGATGTGAGAGCGTCAGTAAAGAGGACGCACGGCGACAATCGCCTTGAGCGTGTGCGAGGCGTCTGGAGCGAGGGTGTAGGCCCGGTCGCGGTAGAGCGTGCCACCCTCCACGCAGATGAAGTGTCGCCCGTAGTCAGGGTCGTCAGATTCGCCGAGCGCGGAGAAATCGGGACCGGAGTTCCACATCACGAACTTGATGTTGCCCTCGTATGAGATATCGATCACGCGCTTGAGGGCAGGATCCTTCAGCAGATGGCGGTGCGGACCTTCCTCGAACACGTAGCCAGGCTTGCCGACGGCGACCAGGCGGCAGGGGAAATCGCCTTTCCACACGCGCTTGTCGCCCATGTTCGCCTCTCCCTTCCAGAAGTAGCGTGCGCCGTCCGTGCCAGTGACGGTGCACCGCATTGTGTCGCCTACGCGGTAGTAGGGGTGGAATCCCTCTGTGCAGGAGTAAGGCTCGTTGCCGGTGTTCGTGACGGTGAAGGTGGCGGTGAGGGTTGAGCCAAGTTCGTAGGTTAGCTCGGCATGGAAGGGGTGCGGCCATGCATTGCGCGTCTCAGGCGTGTCGTCCAGCGCGAACACGACGCGGTCCCTCGCGCGTTCCTTGATCTTCCATTCCGCGTAGCTGGTGACGCCGTGTATCTTGCAGCCTTGCGGTCCCTCGTAAACGAACCACGGCCAGTAGATGGGCAGACCACCGTGTATCTGGACGCCTACGCCACGGGGGCACTTGTCGTAGGGCTTGGGCAGGGCGAACACCTCTTCGCCGCCGGCGGGACGCCAGCTGAAGAGACGTGCGCCGTATGTGTCCGCTGTGGCCTTGCCGCCGTCCGTCGACGTCAATTCCACGGTTGCGGCACTTGCGGCCATGGCCGCCACTGCCGCCAGAAGCATTGTCTTTGCCTTGAAGTCCATCGTCACCTCTCTCGCCGCCGGCAACCATGCCGCGCAGCCCCGAAAGTATATCAAAATTCCGCATTGCCCCGCGTATGCGATTTTAGTATCCTTGTGTTCGACAAATCACCAGTCGAAAGGCATGGAGAAATCAATATGGGATACTTTACGAGAATTACGATGGCCATGGCGACCGCAGCATTGGCGATGGCCGGTTCGGTGGGGATGCTATCTTCTGCCTATGCGGACGATGCGGCAGGCCATCTGGACTTCTCGCCTGGGGATTTTTCCTGCAAATGGGCACATCCAAGGCTTGTCATCGTGCAGCTGATGGACGCCACGGACCAGCATGACGAGTTGTATTTCGAGAAGGAGTATCTCCTTTCGCGATGCGAGAAGGCCTTTGACGTCTCGGCGCCGTCGTTTTTCGTCGAGGACTCGCTGAGCGGAGACGGAGTGGCGTTCTTCCGGCAGGCGCCATTGCCGCACGTTCGGCCTGACAGCTCGCCAGACTATCGCGTCAATCCGGCATCTGGAGTGGTTCGCGTTCTCAATAACGGGTATCCTTGCGTGAAGGTGCGCTATCGAGGCGGACGCGCAGGACGTGTGCGTGCGGCGACAGATTTTCATCGCGCGTTCAGGCCGTACGTCTCGGGTCGAGACGGGCTTCTCCTCTCCAACACTTGGGGGGACGGCAACCGCGACGCATGCATCAATGAGTCGTTCCTGATGCGTGAAGTCGCTGCCGGAGCGGAACTCGGAGTGGACGTGATCCAGATTGACGACGGGTGGCAGAAGGGGCGCTCGGCCAACTCCGCCGCGCTTGCCAAGGGCGAGAAGGGGCGCTGGGGCTCGTGGTGGGAAGTCGATGGATTCTGGGATGTCGATCCCGTCCGCTTTCCCTCCGGCCTCGAACCTATTGTCGCCGCGGCGCGGGCAAAAGGCATGAAGTTTGGTCTGTGGTTCGGGCCGGATTCTTCCGATGACGCGAAGAACTGGAGCAAGGACGCCGACTTTCTGCTGTCCACCCATCGCAACCTCGGCGTAGACTATTTCAAGCTTGACGCGATGAAGACGCTTACGCCGACAGCTCTGTCGAGACAGGCGAAGCTGATGGATCGTCTTGTCGGAGAATCCCAGGGACGCATAACCATCGACCTTGACGTGACGGCGGGAGTGCGGCCTGGGTATTTCGCTTTCCCGAAGATAGGACCCGTCTTCGTTGAGAACCGATATATCAGAAAGAAGGACAATCGCCTATGGTGGCCACATCGTACGCTTAGGAACTTCTGGGGCCTTGCGCATGTCGTTGATCCGGCGCGCTTGAGGATGGAGGTCCTCAATCCCGAGAGGTTGCCCGAACTATACCCGAAGGGCGACCCGCTCGCGCCCGCCTGCTGGCCGCGCGATGCCATCTTCGCGATCTCGATGTTCGCATCGCCGCTCGGATGGTTCGAGATACAGAACCTGTCGCCAGAGACAGTTGCGGCATGGAAGCCGCTTATCGCGCGCTGGAAACAGGAGCGCGATGCCGTTCACGATGGCTACGTGTATCCGGTTGGCGAGGCTCCGGACGGGCTTGCCTGGACCGGTTTCGTGTCCGCATCGCGCAAAGGGAACGAAGGTACCGCGCTGTTGTTTCGCGAGCTCTCCGCGGATGAGGAATTCTCCCTGCCGATCTCAAGCTACATTCTTACAGACGGTGCGAAGCCGATCGTCATAGGGGGCCGCGGCGAGGCATCCATTTCTGAAGGCATGCTCAAGGTCAAGGTGCCGAAGAAGCTTGATTTTGTCTGGGTGAAGATTTTTCGAGATTACCCCTTGCGCGGGGAGTGAGGATGTGGTAAACTGCTTGCGGAAATTCAAGGAGGGCTTGTCGGGAAACCGGTGAGTCCTTTGGAAGCCGGAAGGAATGCGAGATCTTTCGAATGCGTTAGCGGGCGGCCATCGTAATCATCAACAATTACGGCTCTTCTGCTGACAGTCGAGGGCACGTCTGAGGCGCGGACGGAGGATTGAGCGGACCGACGGTGTTTTTTAGGTGCGCGGAAACGCGTGCTTCCGCCCTAGGGCGGCCGATGGCCGGATGTGCTTGTGCGCGTCCGGCCTTTGGTTTTGGTATAATGGCACGGTCATGAGACATCATTGGTTCTTCGATTTCGACGGGACGCTCTGCGATACGGAGGCGGACATCAAGGAGGCGTGGCGCGCGGCGCTGCGTGGTCTCGGTCGCACATGCCCGCAGTTCGACAGCATCTACCGCACCGGTCCGACACTGGACCAGGTGACGTACATGCTGTTCGACGACGCGACGCCGGAGCTTGTTGCGCGCATACGCGAGCTCTTCGGTCCTGCCTACGACATGAGCGGGTTCCCGAACACGCGGCCATACCCCTGGGTGCCTGGCTGGCTGGCGGACCTGCGCGCGCGCGGATGCGGACTCTACGTGGCGACCAACAAGAGATGGCGTCCGCTGGAGGCGCTACGCACTCGTCTCGGCTGGGAGGACGTGTTCGACGGCTGGTACGCCTTCGACATGTACGAGGGACGCCGGCTGAAGAAGTCCGAGCTTCTGGCGCACGTGATGGAGACGCGCGGGATCGATCCCGCCGATGCGGTGATGGTGGGGGATACGGCCGGCGATGTCGTTGCCGGCAAGACGGCGGGGATGTACACTATCGGCTGCACGTGGGGATACGGCAGCCGCGATGAACTGGAGGGAGCGGACGAGATCTATGACGCGGGAAGATTTCCTCAAGAGGGTCGCTGAGGTGCTGGAGGTGGAGTCCGTCACGGACGACACGCGCTTCCGCGAGCTGGACGGCTGGTGCTCGCTCCAGGCGTTCGGGTTGCTTGTCATGCTGGAGAACGAGCTCGGCGTGCGCATGGACATCGAAGCGTTCCAGAAGGTCGAGACGGTCGGGGAGCTGTATGGGCAAGGTTGACCCAAGGAAACTGAAGCGCGACATCGCCGCTCGCGGTCGCCTCGCGGCGCATGCGACGCCAGGTCTGCCGATCGACGGCGACGTGGTGGAGACGCGCGTGCCGATGCCGAGCATGGGTACGCTGATGGACGGACTGCTCGCGACCTTGCTGGTGGAGAAGAGTCCGTTCTTCGACCAGGTGTGCGAGCAATGGCCGAAGCTCTTCCCGGATAGCGTCGCGAAGCCCGGACGCTGGCAGGACGGGCGGCTCTTCCTGTACGTGCGTACGTCCGGCCAGCTCTTCGGCATGCGCCCGAAACTGACGAAGATCAAGAAGGCGCTTGCCACGCTTCCAACGGCCCCCAAGCGATTTAGCGTGCATCTGGAGATCCGGTGAGGTGAAGGGACCGCCGTGACCATTGAGACTACCGAGACGACTTAAAGATCAAGATACCAATTGACATACCTACCCGAAGGTATGTTATAATGTGCGCGACATGCCACGAAAAGCACAGAGAGATGCGGAGAAGACGCGCGCTCGGATCCTAGCGAGCGCGCTCTCCCTATTTGCGAAGAAGGGGTACGTGCATACCACCTTCACGGACATCGCGGGTAGGCTCAAGATGACGAAGGGCGCGGTGTACTGGCACTTCGAGTCGAAGCAGGCGCTCCTGATGGCGCTCATCGACGAGATGCTGGAGAAGTTCCGCCGCCAGATCGCCGAGCTGCTGCCGGAAGGAGAGTCTTCGTTCGAGGGGCTGTCCTTCCCGGTGGTGGCGGACATGATGGTGCGCAACGCGGAGCAGATCACGGGCGACCCGAAGGGGACCGCGTTCTTCCTGCTCATCCACGAGCAGATCCAGTGGGCGGAGGCGTCGATGGAAAGCGTGCGCGCGGACCTGATGCGCAACCAGCGCTTCGGGCCGTGGGCCGCGTTCAGGACCGCGGTGGAGAACGACGTGCGCGCGGGGCGCGTGAAGGATGGCACGGATCCCGTGCAGGTGGCGAGCGTGTGCATCGCAATGTGGGACGGCCTCGTGCACACGCGGATCGTGCGGCTTCTCCAGTGCGACCTGGTGGACACCTTGCGCAAGTCGTACGCGGCGGTGTGGGAGTCGATCAGGACTGTCGGCAACCGGCGTCCGGCAGCCACGGTCGTCGGATGACGGATGTCGAATGTCAAAAACGGATTTCAGCAAAGGAACAAGGAAATGAGCGAGAACAACGAGAAGAAGGGCAAGGGCGGCGCGATCGGCGCCGTGATCGGAACGATAGTGCTGGCGGTTGCCTGCGCGGTGGGCGGCTGGGTCGCCAACGACCTCTGGCCGAAGAGGCCGCCGGTGATGCCGCAGCTGCCGCAGATGACTGCGACGGTGGCCGTCAAGGAGGTGGAGGAGCGCACGTACAACCTGCCGGAGAAGTTCGTGGCGCACGCCGAGGCGATGCAGGAGGTCGATCTTCTGCCGCAGGTCGACGGCTACATCAAGGAGATAAAGTTCAAGGAGGGCGACATCGTGAAGGCGGGCGCGGTCCTCTACGTGCTCGACGACGAGCGCTACCGCGCCGTGGCGAACCAGCGCAAGGCCGACCTCGAGGCCGCCGAGGCGGAGGCTCGCCGCGCGGAGCGCTACTGGGAGCGCATGCAGAAGGCCGACGCGCGCGGCATCACGCAGAAGGAGCGCGACGACGCCGAGGCCGGCGCGGACAAGGCGAAGGCCGCCGTCCTGCAGGCGAAGGCCAACCTGGTGGTGGCGGAGTACGACCTCAAGAAGGCGATCGTGCTGGCGCCGATCAGCGGGCAGATCGGCAAGACGAGCGCGCACGTGGGCGACTACGTGGCGCCGTCGAAGGGCGCGCTTGCGCGCATCGTGCAGATCGATCCCATCCGCGTCACCTTCCCGCTCACCGACCGCGCCTACATCGGCTGGCGCGCGGCGCTCAAGAAGGGCAAGGCGCCCGAGTACCGCATGCGCCTCATGCTTCCCGACGGCAGCGAGTACGGCGAAGAGGGCAAGTGGGACTTCGACGACAACGAGATGAGCAAGGACACGGCCACCATCATCATGCGTCTCTCCTTCCCCAACCCGGACCGTCTCCTCATCCCGAACAGCTACGTCACGCTCCTCACCGACCGCAAGGTGCCGCCGAAGATGGCGAGCATACCGCAGCAGGCGCTCTTCGACCTCACGGGCGGCAGCCAGGGCGTGTGGGTGCTGAAGGAGGACGAGACCGTGGAGGAACGCGTGGTAGAGGTGCGCGAGATGAGCGAGGGCTGGTCGCCCGTCATCTCCGGCCTCAAGCTCGGAGAGAAGGTGGTCATTTCCGGCATCGGCAAGCTCGCCCCCGGCATGAAGGTGAAGGTCGTCGAGCCCACGATGAACGACGACCTCGACCCCAACTACAAGCCCCCGGTGAAGGAAAACTAAATGAAATTGTCACTAAGACCTGCGATCGACAAGATCAAGACGTTCTCGAGGACGTTCGTGGAGCGGCCGCGCTTCGCGATGGTCATCTCAATCGTCCTCACGATGGCGGGAGCGATGGCCATATTCAAGCTGCCGATCTCGCAGTATCCGCGCCTTACGCCTCCGTCCATCTCCGTGATGTACAACTACCCCGGCGCGAACGCGAAGGAGATCCTCAACACGGTCGCCATGCCGATCGAGGACGAGGTGAACGGCGTGGACGACATGCTCTACATGGTCGGCTCCTGCTCAGACACCGGCAACTACCAGCTCACGGTCTCGTTCGAGGTGGAGAGCGACCGCGACATGGACATGGTCAAGGTGCAGAACCGCGTGGCGCAGGCCGAGGCGAAGCTGCCGACCGAGGTGAAGCAGCTCGGCGGGCGCATCCGCGCGCAGGCCGAGGACATGCTCGGCGTCGTCTGCCTCCGTTCGCCGAAGGGCACCCTGTCGCGCCTGCAGATCAGCGACTACATCTACGGCAACATCCAGCCCGTGCTGCTGCGCATCCCCGGCGTGGGCGAGGCCACCGTGTACGGACCGAAGATCGCCATGCGCGTGTGGATGGATCCCGACCGCATGGCGGCGCAGGGCCTCAACACGGAGGAGGTGATCGCGGCCGTGACGCGCCAGAACGTGCAGGCCTCGGTCGGATCCGTGGGCGCATCGCCCATCCCGTCCCACGGCGCGCACGTGTACACGCTCACCGCGAAGGGGCGACTCATGTCGCCGAAGGAGTTCAACGAGATCGTCATCCGCCGCGACGAGAACGGCGGCCTCGTGAAGCTCAAGGACATCGCGCGCACCGAGGTGGGCGAGGAGAACTACATGTTCACCGGCCAGTTCAACGCCGGCAATGCAGTATCCATCGCCCTCCAGCAGAAGCCGGGCGCAAACGCGATCGCCACGATGGACATGATCTACAAGGAGATGGATCGTCTCGCGCAGTCGTTCCCGGACGACCTCGAGTGGATCACGCCTTACGACGCCACCGACTACGTGCGCATGTGCGTGAAGGAGATCGTCTTGACGCTCGGCATCACATTCGGCCTAGTGGTGCTGGTGTGCTACCTGTTCCTCCAGGACTGGCGCGCGACGCTCATCCCGTGCCTCACGATTCCCGTCTCGCTCTGCTCCACGTTCATCCTGATGGCGCTCCTCGGCTACACGATCAACATCCTCACCTTGTTCGGACTAGTTCTGGCCATCGGCGTGGTGGTGGACGACTGCATCGTGGTCGTCGAACGCGTGCAGTTCCTCATCGAGACGCGCGGGCTCAACTCGAAGGAGGCTGCCATCCAGGCGATGAGCGACGTGACGAGCGCCGTCATCGCCACGACGCTCGTGCTGCTCGGCATCTTCGTGCCGGTGGGTTTCATGAGCGGCATCACGGGCCGCATCTACCAGCAGTTCTCCGTTACGCTCTCTGCGGCCGTGTGCTTCTCCACGGTGTGCGCTCTCACGCTCGCGCCGGCGCTTTGCTCGCTCATCCTGCGCGAGTCGCGTCCGTACAAGCACGGCCCTCTCGCCTGGTTCAACTGGGTTGTGAACTCGTTCAAGGGGCTGTTCATTACGGCGGCCAAGTGGCTGGCGAGCCGCATCTTCCTCGCTGGCGTGCTTCTGATACTCACGATCCTGCTCACCGTCTCGCTCTTCGTCAAGACGCAGACCGCGTTCCTGCCCGACGAGGACCAGCGCGTGATCTTCGCCTCGATGGAGATGCCCGAGGGCACGGCGCGCGACCGCAGCCGCGACACGGCCCTCCGCGCCGTGGAGCTGCTGCGGCAGATGCCGGAGGTGGCGAGCGTGCTCTCCATCACGGGCTGGGGCATGATCGGCGGGCGCGGCGAGAACCAGACCACGCTCATCATCGACTTGAAGGGCTGGGACAAGCGCCCGCTCCCGGAGCAGCACGCCGCCATGCTCGTCGGCAAGATACAGATGATGCTTGCCGCGGTGCCTGAACCGAAGTGGCAGGTGTTCATGCCGCCCGCCATCCCCGGCCTCGGCATGTCGAACGGCATCTCCGTGCACATCCAGGACAAGGCGCACGCCGATCCGATGAAGATCGACGAGCTGAAGAAGAAGATCCTGATGAAGCTAAACCAGAACCCGCACATCCTCGCGGCGTTCGCGGGCTACAACGCGGAGACCCCGCACCTCAAGTTCAACCTCGACCGCGTGAAGACCGAGATGTTCCACGTGCCGGTCGCGACGATCTACGCGACGCTCCAGAACTACCTTGGCTCCCGCTACGTGAATGACGTCAACCTCGGCACACAGGTCAACCGCGTGACCGTTGCAGCCGAGGCGTCGGCCCGCGCGACGCCCGAGGCCGTGGAACGTCTGTACGTGCGGTCCGACCTGGGGGCGATGGTGCCCGTCGGGTCGCTCGGCACGATCACCCGCGAGCTGGGTCCGCGCACGATCTACACGCGCGACAAGTACGTGACCGCCGGCCTCAACATCCTGCCGATGCCCGGCGTCCCCTCGGGTCTGGTGATGAACGAGATCCGCGAGCTGTTCAAGGAAGAGCTGCCCGACGGATACGGCTACGACTGGGCGGCGCTCTCCTTCCAGGAGGCGCGCAACGAGGGCACGGCCGCGCCGCTCCTGCTGCTCGCCGTTCTGTTCGGCTACCTCTTCCTCGTGGCGCAGTACGAGAGCTGGACGATTCCGCTCCCCGTGATGCTCTCCATCTTCGTGGCCGTGTTCGGTGCGCTCATGGGCCTCAAGTACTGGGGCTTCTTCGCGACCGGCAAGCCGTTCGCGCTATCGATATACGCGCAGCTCGGTCTGGTGCTGCTCGTAGGCCTCGCCTCGAAGAACGCCATCCTGCTCGTGGAGTTCGCGAAGGACAAGCACGAGAACGAGGGGCTGTCCATCGTGGATGCCGCCGGCGCGGCGGCGGGCGAGCGTCTGCGCGCCCTGCTGATGACGGCCCTCACCACGCTCCTCGGCACGCTCCCGATGATGCTCGCCACCGGAGCGGGCGCCGCGAGCCGCAACCACCTCGGCACCACCGAGTTCTTCGGAATGCTCGCGTCTGTGATGTTCGGCATCCTGCTCGTCCCCGGACTCTACGCGCTCTTCCAGACTTGGCGCGAGCGCATCAAGCGGTTCTTCGCGTTCCTGTCGACGCGGGCGCGCCGCCGCCGCGACCTGAAGGCGAGAGAATCCGATCAATCTCACGCAGAGGTGCAGAGAGATTGAGAGCACAGAGATGTTTTATTCACACTCATTCTCCTCTGTGTTCTCTGCGCCTCTGCGTGATAAAACGATATCACGATACGGTACTCCACTGCTTGTCGCGATGGCAGCGCTGACGGCCGAGGCGCGGTTCGTCGATCCCGAGATCGAAAAGTCGCCGGTCATCCAGGTGAAGATGGCCGCCGTGCCCGGCAAGGCAGACTCCCTCCTGCCGCGCGGCAAGACGTGGAAGCTCGTCTGGCACGACGAGTTCGACGGCGCCGAGATCGACAAGACGAAGTGGATGTGCCGCGAAAGCTTTTGGGGACAGGACTTCCCCGCGTTTGCGCACGACTTCGGGGGGGTGGAGATGACCGGCGAGACCGCGAAGCTCCACCTCGTGCGGAAGGGCGACGACTTCAGCTCGCCGCACCTCCAGACCGGCTCGCTCACGTACGACATCCCGAAGGACTCCACCGGCTTCTGGCCGTTCGGCACCTACCGCAAGCCACTGTTCATGAAGAAGTACGGCTACTTCGAGATCCGTTGCCGCCTGCCGAAGAACTCCGGCTGGCACGCCGCGTTCTGGCTGCAGGCGCCGGGCGTCGGCGCCACGCCCGACCCCGCGGTCTCCGGCGTGGAGACGGACATCATGGAAACCTACCGGCTTGTCTCCGACGGCATCGTCGTGGGCGGCAACGGCTGGAACGGCTACGGGAAGAACTCCTGCTGGTTCGACCACTTCGCGTGGAAGCACGAGGAAACGGCAGACGGCTGGCACAACTACGGCTGCGACTGGACGCCGGAAGGCTACACATTCTACTGCGACGGCAAGAAGGTTGGCGAGCAGAACTACCCCGTCTCGCATGTCGAGGAGTTCCTCCTCGTCTCCACCGAGCCGGGCGGCTACCGTAAGGCCGGCAACGACGGCGGACTTTCGGCCGGGCGTCGCACGTGGGGCAAGCCGGACGAACGCCTCTTCAAGGCTCAGTTGCCCGACTTCTTCGAGGTCGACTACGTGCGCGTGTACGACGCGGTTCCCAAACCAGAGCCGAAGCTTGATCGTCCGCCGGAGACCGAGCTCCGCGCATGGGTCGATGCCGCCTGGAAGCGCGTGATGAAGGAGTTCTACAGTCCGAAGACGGGCGGCATCTACGTGTGCGCGCCGAAGGACGTGCAGCCGGCGCGCGACTTCCCCGGCGGACTTCTCAAGCCGGAGCTTGGCTACGGAAAAGGACTTGAGGACTGCGCGATCAACGGCGGCGTGGCGCTGTCTGGCCTTGTGGACGCATACGCCGTGACGAAGGACCAGGCATACGCCGCCGACGCGGCGAAGATCGCGAGGGGACTTCTCAACCTCGTCAACGCCCATCCGTACAAGGGGTTCGTGGCGCGCGGCCTCTGCGTGGAGGACGGCACGTCAATCTGCCGCCTCTCTTCGCGCGACCAGGTTACGCACTGGGCGCACGGACTGTGGCGCTACTGGCGGTCGGGTCTTGTGCCCGACGAGCTGAAGGCTCCGATCCGCGCGGCGTTCGCCGACGTGGCGGGCCTGATGGAGCGCAACGTGACGGAGGCGAACGGCTGGAACTTCCTGCAGGCCGACGGCACGCCCGACCCGCGCGGCATCTGCAAGATGCGCGAGACGATGCCGCACGAGGCGGCGCGCCTCGCCATGGTCTACGCGGCGGCTGGCGAGATCACTGGCGACGCGAAGTGGACGAAGCTCTATCGCTCCTTGCGCGAAGAGGCGCTCGACGGTTCCTGCCGTTTGGCGAACCTCTCCGAGAAGGACATCTCGCGTTGGATGCCGAGCTACACGCTCCTGCAGATGAACACGTCGCTCGAGGTGCTGCTCGGCATCGAGAAGAGCGTGAAGTTCCGAGCGAAGATCATCAGCGCGATGGTCACGTGCGCGCGCCAGGCGCGCGCACGCGCGAAGTCCATTCGCGGGAACGATTCGCGTTGGCTCTGCGGATGCGCAGAAGTGCATCTAGCCCAGCAGATGGTGCCGCGCGACGCGTTCGTGTGGAGCGGTTTCCAGCAGGCGATCCTCGCGAACGCAATCGTCCACACGCCGGCGGACAAGGTCGGCGCGTGCCGCGCCGTCCATCTCTTCGCCGCGTACTGGCGTGCGCGTTTCGGCGGCGATCTGTAATCCATCATTGGGGACGAGGACGATGAAGAAGAGCATCTTCGTGCTTTTGTATGCCACCTTGCTTGCATGTTCGGCCGAGGCTGAACGCGCCGCCGTCGTGCACAGCGACTGGTCGAAGAGTGCGTTCGCGAGCGAGTACGACAAGCACCTAAAGGCTCTCGGATGGTCATTCGACAAATTTCAGAACACGCGCCTGCCTGAGCTGACGGAAAAGCTTGGCGACTACCAGTTTGTCATCGCGGCGTCGGTCGCCAACTACACCCAGACGGTGAATATTGGTCCATACGCTGCGGCATGGCGGAAGTGGCTCGAAGGCGGCGGCAATCTCATCATCACGGACGCAAACTACGGTTCCGTGCTGGGGGCTTGGGTGGGGGCGTTCGGTCCCGAGTTCGCGTGTGGCTGCGCTTCTTGCTCCGCGCACACGAAACCTTCCGAGGAGACGCGCGTCCTCACCGCACATCCGGATCCGCTGACCGACTGCCCGAAGCCGCTCGGCCGCCTCATCCGCGACAACTACCACCAGTGGACACATCTGACGAAACTTGGCGAGGCGTGGCACAAGCCGGTCGCGTGCGTGGACGGCGCGCCGATCTTCGCCTACCGCAAATGGGGTAAAGGAATGGTGGTGCTTACGAGCGCGGCGTCGCTTAAGAACAGCCCGATTGCGCTGGCGCTTCTCGAGAACATTGCGGCACACCGCCGTCTGCGCGAGAAGGGCGCAGAGATCATTTCCTTCGAGCCGAACCTCGACGGCGGCGGCCCCGGCAAGCGCGTCGCGCGTATCCAAATGAAGGTGGAGCCGGGGCGCATCCGGAAACTGTCCGCCTTGTTGAACGTACGGAACGCCTCGTGGAAGGGCAACGCGGCAACGGCAACGGAAACGGCCTTCGTCAAGGTGCCTGCGAACGGCGAGGTGACGTTGGAGGTGGCGTGCGCGATCATGCGCAGCGGAAAAGTGGAGTCGAAGCTGGACGTGCAGGCGGATGGCCAGCCGCTTCTCTCCTGCGAATGGGAGGAAACGACGCCGCTCGCGGTCGGGATCCGCCTGAAGCGCAAGCATTTGTATCCGGGAGATGAGTTGGTGGCGCAGATGGCGTTTGCAGGATGCGGCCGCGCGGGAGCGTGGTCCTCCCCTGATGGGGCGGCGTGGCAAATCGACGATGGTGCGTGGCAGATGCGCGAGGCGAAGGATGGCGACTGGACGATCCCGGTGGACGGCCTTGCCCCCGGCGCGCACGTGTTCCGCGCGAAGCTCTGCTACCGGGACGGATTCCTGGAGTCGCTGGATCGGTTGGAGCGCAAACTGCTTGACTGGGGCGAAGGCGAGGAAACGTACTTCTTCACGCATCCCGAGCCGAAGTACCGGATGCGCGACGACCATGTGCTGCTGGAGAACGGCAGGCCGTTCTTCCCGCTTGGCTTCTACGAGGTCTCCTGGACGATTCCGGCGGCGGAGCGTCTCGCCATGGTCAAGGACGTGGCGAAGTGGGGATACAACACGGTTCACGTGGGCATGCGCGGCGACGAGTACGATGGTGACGGGTACGGCGCGTTCCTCGACGCGTGCGCGAAACTCGGGATTCGCGTGATCACCGAGTTCGACGTGGGAAGGGCAGAGTCGGTGATCCGCAAGTACCGCGGGAAACCGGCCGTGATGGGGTGGAACCCCGGTGACGAGCCGGCGCCTAAGGGGATTACGCCGCAGGAGATGTTCCGACGCTACGACAGCTTCAAGCAGATCGACTCCGACCACATCGCCTATACGGTCATCTGCGTGCCGAGCCAGTACGCCAACTACGCGGCGGGCACGGACGTGCTCGCCCCCGACCCATATCCGGTGCCGCGCCGTCCCGTCGACGACGTCTACCGCCGGTTCAAGGAGGCGAAGGCGGCGGCCAACAAGGCGGACACGGCGCTTTGGGCCGTGGGGCAGGCGTTTGGCGGGCAGAAGTACGACAAGAAAGGTTCGTGGCCGCGGTGGCCCGACGCGCGTGAGTTCCGTGCGATGAGCTATCTCTCGCTGATGGCTGGCGCGAAGGGTATCATCTACTACGTGTTCTCGGACGGTTCCTTCGACATCCGCCAGGCGCCAGACCTGCTGGAGGCGGTGCAGATGTTTCCCGCCGAGATGCGCGGAATTGTTCCTTTCGTGCTGGACGGAAAAGGCGAACTGCTGGCTGAGGACGTCGATGGCGTCTATGCGATGGCCTGGACACTCGGTGCGGAGCGTCGGCTCGTGGTGGTCAACGCGCGGAACAAGGAGACGGCGGTAACGCTTCCTTTTGCCGGCACTCGTGTGATGTTCGGTGCGCCACGCGAAGTCAAACAGCCGTCCTGCGGCAAGCTGTCCTTCACATTGTCGCCTCTCGAGCGCGTCGTTATCGCGCCGTAAGCACGTTTACACGGTGTCGCTCGCACTGACGAAGCGTCTTGCCGAAAAAGGCTGGAATATGATATGATTGCCGCACGTAAACTTGCAGCTAGGTAAAGTTTGCGCGCCGCGCGAGCGGTGCGCGCCGACAAGAAGGAGCGCAGAAGATGAGGAGATTGGCCTGTTTGGCTTGCACGGCGGCGATCGGCATCGCCGCGCGGGCTGACGTTGTCACGAACACGTGGATCACGCCGGGCGGCGGCGATTGGTTCGCCTCCGCAAACGTCGTGAGCACGAACGTGGAGGGCGGGCTGGAAGTCGTCACGACGAACGTCGTGTACACGAACTGGCAGGGGGGCGAGCACTGCATCTCGACGAACGTCGCGTATTTCCCGTTGGCGGACGGCGCGACCATCTTGGCGTATAAGGACTTCTACGGAAACAATGCGGTGGCGCGTCTGGACGGACTCGTGATGCGCCCGGCCGAACCGGACGGGACCATGGCGAGCACCTGGTGGGTGAAGAACGATGGAAACTCCACGTTCCATACGTACACGTCGTCGTTCGGCTACTTTCCGTTCAACGTTTCCGACGGCACGCTCGTGCCGGAAGACAAGGGGCCGGTGCGCAAGGAAGGCGACGGCATCATCCGCATCTCCTCCTTCTACAGGCAGCTGCACTCCCGCCGCGAGTTCCAGGTGGCGGAGGGCAAGCTGATCCCGATGGTGCAGGACGCGCTCTTCTGGACGGACGTGCGCGTGACGGATCCGGCCGGGCAGTTCGTGTTCACCAACTTCTCGTCGCGCGTCGGCGTCGGCTCGCTCCGCAGCGACGTGGGCGGCACGTTCGACCTCGCGGGCAACACCGTGCTGATGGGCGCGACGGGGCCGGGCGGGCTGGAGGCGGACGTTACGGGCACGGGCGGCGTCATGGCCGTGGTGACGAGCCTCGCGGTCACGAACATCCAGCCGAACGTCACGTACGGCGCGCGCGAGGGCGTGCTGCACCTTGAATCCAAGACGGGCGCCGCGAAGCCGTTCGCGAAGTACGATTTCGAGACCTCCCTCACGGCGGACTCCTCGGGGCACGGCCGCAATCTCGTGGCCAGCGGCGCCGTGACGTGGATCGACGACGCTGCGCGCGGCGGCAAGGTGGCGCATTTCGAGGGGGCGGCCACTTCCGGCGGCAAGCTCGTCGCCACCGTGGCGGGACAGTCCGAGCTGACGGGCGACACCGACTACACGGTGAGCCTGTGGGCGAAGACGAAGGCGACGCCCGTGGCGAACGGCTTCCCGACGATGATCTCCATCGGCAGCACCCAGACCGACAGCCAGCTCATCCAGTTCCGGTACAAGGACCAGAACTGCGCCCAGATGCTGCTCGGACACTGGAACCCGACGGGCGACTTCTCCGATCTTCCGGCACCCGCGAATCCGGCGGAGTGGCACCACTTCGTCATCATGCGCGAAGGTCCGCGCGTGGGCGTGTGGTGCGACGGCGTGCAGCTGTACGACAAGTCCGACATGAGGCTGGAGCTCAAACTGCCGGCGACCGTGCAGATCAGCCTCGGCTGGCTCGCCCAGAGCGAACGCTTTTTCTGCGGCGACATCGACGACGTGACCGTCTATTCGCACGCCGTGGGCCGCACGGGCGTGGCGCGCCTCTTTGCGGGCGAGGAGCCGTTTGCGGCCAGTTCGGTGGCGGCGGCGGGCGAGCCGCTGGGGATTCCAGCAGGGACGAAGCTTCGGACGGAGCTGAACGGGCGCATCCTGCTCGCAGGTTCTCCTGTCATTCCTGCCACGAACATCGTCTGCGACGGTGTGCGCGGCGCGCTCGCGATGCCGTCGGGCGGTACGCTCACGCTGACGGGCGGCGGCACGTACAGCGGCGAGACCATGGGCGCGAACGCCCTCGTGAAGGACGGCGACGGCGAGCTGAAGCTCACGGGCACGGCCAAGCACACGGGCGGCACGGAGGTGAAGGCCGGACGGCTCACGCTCCTCAGCACGGCCACGCAGCCGACCATCTTCGGCATCTACGACTTCGATGGCGACGACCCCGGCTTCGAGTGGAGCCGGTCTCACCGGCGCCTCAGCACACAGAAGGAAGTGACGCGGGAGTGGGATGCGTCCCGCGGATGGGTCGTGCGCCTGCCGGGCACGGCCACCCAAGGGCTGGAGACCACGATCAACTCGCCGGTTCTCTCGGGCAACACGGACTACACGGTCAGCGTGTGGGCGAAGCCGGACGCCGACGCGCCCAACAACGCGACGCTCGTTTCCCTTGGCCAGCAGGCCGACTTCCAGGAAATCGTCTTCCGCCATCAGAACGCCGTATCAGGAGGCAGTTTTGTCCTGACGCACTGGGGCGGAGTGCTCGACTTCACCGGCATCCCCACCGTGGCGAACCCCGCCGGCGCGTGGCACCACTACGTGGCTGTGCGAAAGGGAACGACGTACACCGTCTACTGCGACGGCGTGCAGAAATGGACGCAAGCCAACACCCAGGTTCTGATGATCCCGGAGTCAAAGCAGGTCTGCATCGGTCGTCAGCTCGAGAAGACGGACCGCCAGTACAAGGGACTCCTCGACGACGTGCGCATCTACGCGAAGGCGCTCGACGAGGCGGACGTGCTTCGCCTCTACGCGGGGCGCGACCCCGTCGGCGCGGCGCGCGGCGAGGCGCCGGACACGCTCGCGCACGTGCCCGCGCCCGTCCTGCACTACGCCTTCGAGGATTCCTCCAATCTCGGCAAGGATTCCGCGCCGGGTGGCGCCCACCTGAAGAAGGCCGGAAACGGCACGCTCACGCAGGTTGACTCCCCGCTCGGCGGCAAGGCGCTTCGGTTCGGGGCGCGGCTGGAGAGCACGACGTTCCCCGAGGCGATTCCCTCCAACGGACGGCCCTTCACCGTGTCGCTGTGGGTGCAGGGATCCGTTCTGGACGACCTGACGAAGATCGAAGCGCTCAATGCATACCATGCGCCGACGTTCATTTGCTGGGGCAGCCCCACGGCGGCGACGATCGGCTGCATGCTCTCCTGCGACCACCACGACCATAGCTGGAAAAGCTTGCGCTATTACGTGAGGCCTGTGGAAGGCGTTGCCAAGGACGTCTTTCTCGAGAACGCGCTTGCGGGGCTCTTTCTTTCCGAGCGGGACCTGCGCTGGCACCATCTGGCGCTCGTCTACGACCCGGCGCGCGGCGTCAACATCTACACGGACGGCGAGGACGTGAGCGGCAAGAACTCGGCCGGGGCGTTCAACTACGATTCCTGCCGCAATGGCGGCGTGTTCTACCTTGGCGGGAAGTCGACGGCGGTGGATGCGCCGTTCAGGGGCTGCCTCGACGAGGTGAAGGTGTTCGACAAGCCGTTCAACATCCCGCAGGTGCGCGCCGTGATGCGCGCGGACGCCGGGGCGCTGCGCGTGCTGCCCGCGGACGGCGCGGTGGCGGTGGACGCCGGGGCGACGCTGGAGGTGAACGGCACGGACGAGTCCTTCGGCGCGCTCACGGGCGCGGGCACGCTCGACCTTGCGAGCGGCCGCCTCGCGATTACCTCCACCAACACGTTCGCGGGTACGCTCGCGGGCGACGGTCTGCTCGTGCTGCCGGCTGGGGCGGAGCTGACGCTCGGGCAGAACCCGACGAACTTCACGGGTGTCTTCGAGATGGCGGGCGGCGCGCTCGTGCTGCCGGCGGGCGTCACGTCCATTCCGGCCACGTTCCGTCCGCTCACGATTGACCCGGCCGCCAGTACCGCCTATCCGGGCGACGTGGAGATCGTCGACGGCACGGCGCTCACGGTCTCGGACGCGAACAAGGGTCCGTTCGTTTCGACGCCGCGCAAGGTCATCGTCTGCGGCGGCGGCACGGTGACGCTGCCGTCGCCGACGGCCACGGGCACGTGGGTGATCGGCCAGGGCGCGGAGGTGGTGGACACCGGCACGGGCGACCTCGCCGCGCGCTGGACGGTGACGAACCTCGGTGCGAACAGGCATGTGCGCTTCGGGATCGCGGGCGGCGCGTTCTTCTGCCGGGTGTTCGGTGCCGGCACGGCCGTGATCTTCCGGTGATTTGTGGTATACTTCCCGCATGCAGATCAGAATCTATGCTTTGTTCGCGGTACTGCTGCTTGGCGGCTGTACCGTCAGCACCAGCAGCCCGACGCCGTCCGCGTCGGCCAAGCCCGCCGTGGATGCCACAACCGCGGCAACGCCAGAGGCGAAGAAGAAGTCGCAGGATCCACGCAAGGTCACGGCGCAGCAGGTTCGCGACCGTCTTGCGACGATGCCTAAGACGCATCCGCGCCTCTTCATCAACAGCTCTTCCGCCCTGTCGCGATTCCGCGACGACGCCGGACTGTGCGACGAGCAGCGCTTTCTCGTGGCGCGCATCCGCCAGGCGGCAGACGATGTGATGGGCTCGAAGGCGCCGCCGCGCCGCCAGACGGGACGCCGCCTGTCGACCGGCAACACGTTCACCTCGCGCGTCATCGCGCTTTCCTCGGCATGGCAGATGTTCGGCGAACGCCGCTACGCCGACCGCTGCCGCGAGGAGATGCTGTCCGCGTGCGCCTGGAGCGACTGGGTGCCCACGCACTACCTCGGAGTCGCCGAGATGCTGCTCGGCCTCGCGATCGGCTACGACTGGTGCTACGACGCGCTCGGTCCCGACGACCGGGCGACGATCCTGGCGGCGATGAAGGACAAGGGCTTCGACGAGATCGAGCGCCAGCAGAGCTGGTGGCGCAAGACGAACAACAACTGGGGGCAGGTCTGCTGGAACGGCGTCACCGCCGCCGCCATCGCCACAGCCGAGGACGATCCCGCGCGTGCCGAGGCGCTCATTCTCGAGGCCGTCCACGCTCTTCCACGCACGTTCGAGCCATACGCTCCCGTGGGTGCATATCCCGAAGGGCCCGGCTACTGGGGCTACGGCACGGGACGCATCGTCTACCTTCTCGCCATCTGGCGCTCCGCCCTCGGCACGGACTTCGGCCTTGCCGACGCGCCCGGCTTCCTGCACACGGGCGAATACATCAACGCCCTCACCGGAACGTCCGGATTCTACTTCAACTATTCCGACTGCGGACGCTCTCGGCGCAGCGCCGACACGCTCTGGTGGTTCGCCGCGCAGACTGGGCGCACGGACTGGCTAGCCCGCGAGCATGCCGCTCTCCGCGCCGCCACGGCGAAGTGGAAAGAGACGGGCAAGACCGAGGATGTCACAGGACGCTTTCCCGCGCTCGTCCTTCTCTGGGGACGCTTTCCGCTCGTGGACGCGCCCAGCCGCTTGCCGCTCCGCTACCTTTCGCATGGCGAGAATCCGGTCGCCGCGCTCCGCAGCGGCTTTACGCCGGACGCGTCGTTCCTCGGCGTCAAGGGCGGCATGCCAAAATACAACCACGGGCACATGGACGTGGGCTCGTTCGTGTTCGACGCGGACGGTGTGCGCTGGGCTGAGGACCTTGGTTCGCAGAACTACCACTCGATCGAGAAACTCGGCACGTTCACGCTCTTCAACATGAAGCAGAATTCCTCGCGCTGGGACGTGTTCCGCCTCGGCAACGAGAGCCACAACCTCGTGGTCGTCGGCACCAACCGCCAGATGGTCGCCGGCTTCGCGAATGTCGTCCCGGCCGGACTCACCACCGTGCAGCTGGACCTCGCGTCCATCTACGGCCCTTGCGTGAAATCCGCCAGGCGCACCTTCACGCTCGACCGCGCGACGCGCGCGGCCACGGTGCGGGACGACTTCTCCGGCGTTGCGCCCGGCACGCCGCTGCGCTGGCAGATGGTCACCTCGGGCACGGTGGAGTCGAGCGAGGGGAATCGTCTCGTGCTGGCGCAGAAGGGCAAACGGCTCTTCTTGCACGTGGAGACGCCGAAGCAGGTGAAGTGGGATGTGCTGGAGCTCGACAAGCCCGTCAATCCGTGGGATTGCACCAACAAGGGTTTCCGCCGTATCTCGTTCGCTGTCCCTGCCGCAGCCGATGGCACCGCAACCATCTCCGTCACGCTCGCGCCATAGGGCTGCCTGATTCTTTTCTCCCCATGCGGACCATGGATTGTGTATAATGGTGCGCATGGAAAACAAGGTCTCTGCTTCTGGGCGGACGGGCATATCCCGCCGTTCGTTTCTCGCGCGGGCTGGCAGCGCGGCGGCGTTGCCGTGGCTGGTGCCGGCGTCCGCGCTCGGGCGCGATGGCGCCGTAGCCCCCTCCAACCGCATCGTCATGGGTGCAATCGGCCTCGGCAATCGCGGCACCGGCGACCTGCGCAGCTGGGTGCTGCCGGAGAAGGATGTCCAGTTCGTCGCCATCTGCGACGTGCGCAAGGAGCGCCGCGACGCGATCAAGGGCATCGTGGACAAGCACTACGGCAACACCGACTGCGCGCAGTACATCGACATGAAGGAGCTCCTCGCGCGGTCGGATATCGATGCAATTCTCACCGCAACGGGCGACCGCTGGCACGCCGGCGTCTCCATCACCGCCATGCGCGCTGGCAAGGACGTCTACACCGAGAAGCCAGCGTCGATGACCGTGCGCGAGGGACAGGCCGTGGTGGCGGCCGCCGCCAAGCACAAGCGGGTCTACCAGGCCGGCATGCAGCGCCTCAGCGAGCCCAACTTCGTAGTGTGCAACGAGCTCGTGCGCCTCGGCCGCCTCGGCGAGGTCAAGACCGTCTACGCCCACCTCGCGCCTGGCGGCAACGTGAACCTGGCGCGGCAATGGCTGCCTGCCGAGCCCGAGCCGCCGCGCGAGGAGGTGGACTGGGACGCCTGGCTGGGGCCCTGCGCGTGGCGTCCGTACAACAAGGCCTACCTGCACGGCGCATGGCACCGCGACCACGACCTCTACACCGGCATCATCGGCGAATGGGGATCCCACACGTTCGCGCAGTGCCACGACGCGCTCGGCATGGAGGGGTCGTCCCCTGTGTTCTATCCGTGCTTGAACACGCCCGTCCCCGACGGCCTGCGCATGCGTTTCGCGAACGGAGTGGAGATGGTGGCGGTGCAGCGCGGCTGGCGCGGCACATGCGGCGTCCGGTACGTGGGCACCGAGGGGTGGGTGTCGTGCGCGGACGGCTACACGATGCCCGAGGCGTCGCGCCCGTCGCTGCTCGCCGACTACCAGAAGATCCTCGCCGATTACTGCGTGCGCACGGGCTACACGGGCCAGAACCACTTGCGCCAGTTCCTCAACTCGGTGAAGACGCGCGCGAAGACTGTCGCCAATCCCGTGATGATGCATCGCTCGATGACGACCGTCCACTGCGCCAACATTGCCCAGTGGCTCGGGCGCGATATGACCTGGGATCCGGTGAAGGAGGAATTCGTCAACGACCCCGAGGCCAACCGCATGCTCTCCCGCGCCCAGCGCGAAGGATGGCAGATAATCTAGTGAAAGGTGAAGGGTGAAAGGTGAAGGGTGAATAGGTAGGAAAAGCAGAAACGGGAGGGTCGCAATTTATTGCGACCGTATGGAGAGCCGCCATCTTGGCGGCGTAATGAAGAAAGAGTGAAAAACATGAAGAAAGTATTTTTGACATGTGGTTTGGTTGCGCTGGGCGCTTTTGCCGCTGAGCTGAAGCAGCCCGCGTTCCGCATGACCGAGCCGGAACTGCTCGCGGTGCTTAAGGAGAACGGCCTAAACGACAAGGTCACGGCCTGCCAGGAACTGTGCCACAAGGGCACTGCCGCGTGCGTGCCCGCGCTCGCCGCGCTGCTCGCCGACGCGACCGAACCGCCGCTCTTCCATGCCGCGCGCTACGGTCTGCAGAACATCCCCGGCCCTGAGGCCGAGGCCGCGCTTGTCGCCGCGCTCGCGAAGGTGAAGGACGCGAAACGCCGCGCCGCGCTTGATGCCTCCCTGCGCATCCGCAAGGAGCCGGTGGCGCCGGGCTATGCCGGCGCTTCCGCCGCGATAACAGCGTTTCCTCCGAAGACCGCCGTGCAGAAGGGCGACCTCTCCGTCGTGCCCGCGCTCGTGGATGCGGCGCTGGGGTCGGGCTTCGAGGCCACACTTGCCCGCCGCCAGCTCGTCGGGTTTCCGAACGACGGTGTCGTCGAGAAGCTGCTCGCGCTCGTCGACGGGCCCGATTCCAAGAAGGCCCGCCTCGCCGTTGGCGTGCTGGGCGACCGCCGCGTGCGGTCCCTGCTGCCGCGCTTCGTGGAGCTCGCGCGCAAGACGAAGGACGCTGGCCTGCGCGCCGAGGTGTTCAGGTCCTTCGCCACGCTCTGCGATCCGGCCGACATGCCGCAGCTGCTTGCCTTGCTGAAGGAGTTCCCGAACGAGGACCGTCTTGCGGGCTCCATCATCCGCATTGCCACGCGCTCGTTCGAAGCGGACGATGCCAAGGTCACCGTGATCAAGGCCCTGTACGGCTATTTCGGCCCCGATGCCGTCACTGGGGCCGACGGCAAGCCCGTTGCGCGCCCGGTCGTAGACGTCATGGACATGGTATGTTCGCTTGTCGATGGTGGTTCGCGTTCGATCATGTCGGGTAACCGCCTGGCGGGACGCGGCGGCTTCGCGCGCGACCCCGCTCCGGGCAAGGTCAAGGAGCTCCATCTCACGTACCGCATCGGCGACGGACCGGAGGTCTCGACCATCACGCAGGAGAACGGCGAGGTCCACCTCACGGGAACGCGTCTACCGGACGCCGTGGCGAAGCCGATCGTGTCTGCCGCGCAGGCGGCGAAAGGCGACGAGCGGGCTGCGCTCGTGCGCATTCTCGACACGCTCGACCGCCGCGGCTCCGTGCCCGGTGCCGATGCCGTGCTGTTCCATCCGATCTTCAACGGGCGCGACCTCGCCGGCTGGAGCCAGCAGGACGGGTACTTCTCGGTGCGCGACGGCGTGATCGTGGGCGAATCCACTAAGGAGCGCCTCTGCAAGCCCAACCATCATCTCGTGTACACGGCAAAGGAACTAGCCGACTTCGAGCTGCGCGCCGAGTTCCGTCTCTCGAAGGGCGCAAACAGCGGCATCCAGCTGCGCTGCCTCTCCCAGTTCATCGGGGACAACGGCTACCAGGCGGACATGAACGGAGGCGGCAACTACGTCGGCTTCCTCTATCACCCTCGCCAGCATCTCGTAGGCGAGCGCGGGGCGGATGTGGTGATCGACGCTGCCGGCAAGAAGCAGGTCACGCGCTTCGCGGACGGCGCGGCGCTCCAGAAGCTCTACCGCACGGAGCAGTGGAACGACATCCGCGTCAAGGTGAAGGGGCGTACGATCACGGTGTGGATCAACGGCGTGCGCACCACCTCCGTGGAGGATCCGCGACTGGAGTTCTTCCCCGCGAAGGGGCATGTCGCCCTGCAGCTCCACCAGGGGCCGCCCATGAAGGTAGAGTTCCGTAACATCAGAATAAAGGAGTAGCCATGAAACTTCAGCTCAATCGCGAATATGCCATGCGCCACCTTGGCGTGGCCGTTCTCTTCCTCGGCCTGTGCGGCTGGTTCCTGTACGACGGCGCGATCACCTATCCGAAGATGGACGACACCACGTTCAGCGAGCAGATCCTTCACGGGCGCGACAGGCAGGGCGACTTCGACAAGCTCAAGAAGGAGGCCATCAACCGCCAGTACCAGTTCGCGGGCATCTGCGGCATCGCGTCGTTGCTGATCGCTCTCGGCGTCGGCCGGTGCCGCCTGCAGACGCTCGAGTGGGACGACGAGAAGATGTGCGGTTCGCTCACTGGAGGCAAGCCGCTCGCGTTCTCCGACGTGAGCGGAGTCGACGACCGCCGATGGGAGAAGAAGGGGATCCTCGTCGTCTACGCGAATGACGGTCGCCGCTTCACGCTCGACACCTGGCACCACGCCGGAGCGAAGGAGCTGGCCGAGAAGATTCTCAAGCGATAGGAGGGAATTACATGAAAAGATCGTTGTGCGCAAGCGCGCTGCTGCTGGCGGCGGGAACGGCGTGGGCCATCGAGGTCGGTCCGTTCGTTGATCCATCGAAAGAACACCGCCCGGAGACGTGGTTCCACCTCATAGGCGGCAACGTGGCGAAAGGCGGCCTGGCGGCCGATCTCGACGCGGTGGCGTCGGCCGGCATCTCTGGCATACAGCTCTTCCACGGGCAGTTTGGCGGACCGTGGCCGGGCGTCTCGCCGCAGATTCCCTGCCTTAGCGCAGACTGGGACGACCTCATCCGCTTCGCCGCCGATGGCTGCGCGGCGCGCGGCCTCTCGTTCAAGATGCAGAACTGCCCCGGCTGGTCTATGAGCGGCGGCCCGTGGATCGCTCCGTCGAACGCTATGCGCAACCTCACCTACTCGCGCACGGACGTGACTGGCGGCAAGCCCGTGAGGCTGGCGTTGCAAGTTCCGGACTGGCAGATGGAGTCGCGCCTGAAAGCGGAAGACCTCGACTACCACGACCTCTTCGTGCTCGCGTTCCCTACGCCCTCCGGAGACACGCCTGGATTTTATGAGACGAAGCCGAAAGAGCGTACGGACAAGGACGGCGTGCTGAGGCTCGTCTACCGCTTCGACAAGCCGATGGCGTTCCGTTCGGTGGAGCTGCCGTCGCCGCGCCAGATGAACCACGACTGGGCGTATGCCCCCGGCGTGACGGTCTCGGTCCGTGGCGTTTCGGCGGAAGTGCCGCAAGGCTGCTGGCAGGATGGCGTGCCGTTCACGATGGCGCTCGGCGACATGCCGCCGTCCGCGGAATGGACAGTGGAGATCAAGCACGCGCATCCGGCCAACGTGCCGTTCGTGCGTTTCCGCACAGGCGCACGCCTCCACAACTGGGAGGGCAAGGCCGGCTGGGTGCTGCGAGGTCTGGGAGGGTCGCGCTCCTGCGCGACCGCGAAACGGGGAGGGTCGCAACTTGTTGCGACCGAGAAAGGTTCGGCGGACGCAATAAATTGCGTCCCTCCCGGTTGCATCCGCGGCGATGCGGTTCTGGACCTGACGGACAAGTTCAAGGACGGCACCCTCGAGTGGGCTCCGCCCGCAGGCGCATGGACGATCCTTCGCATCGGCCACGTGAACAACGGCACGCGCAACGGCCCTGCGCCGAAGGAGGCGACGGGCTGGGAGTGCAACAAGATGGATCGCGCAGGCATCGACGCGCACTTCGCCGCCTACATCGGCCGTCTCGCCAAGGGACCGCTCGCGGGCGGCAAGCTTAAGGGCTTCGTGGTGGACAGCTGGGAGTGCCGCCGCCAGACCTGGACGCGCTCGCTGGAATCCGATTTCCGCGCGGCGCGCGGCTACGACTTCCGCAGGAAGCTGCCGGCCGTCTTCGGCTGGGTGATCGACTCGCCGGAGAAGACGGAAGACTTCCTGCGCGACTGGCGCCAGACGCTCGGTGAGCTGGTGGAGAAGAACTACTACGCGCGCATGGACGAGCTGGCGCGCGTGTACGGCATGACGGCGCAGTACGAGACGGCGTTCGGCGACGTGCTGCCGGGCGACCTGATGGCGTTCTGGAAGTACTGCGACACGCCGATGTGCGAGTTCTGGTTCCCGCGCGCCGAGTCGAGCGTGGGGCAGGACGACTTCAAGCCGATCATCCCATGCGCGTCGGCGGCGCACGTGTACGGCAAGGGGCGCGTGGCGGCCGAAGCCTGCACGTCGATGCGCCTCAAGTGGGACGAGGACTTCAAGAACCTGAAGGGCACGATCAACCACGCGTTCGCGCGCGGCGTGACGCACCTCGTGTTCCACACCTACACGCACAACCCGCGCACGGACTGGCTGCCGCCGGGGTCGAGCTTTGGCCACTGCATCGGCACGCCGTTCATCCGCGGCCAGGCCTGGTGGAAGCACATGCCGGAGTTCACGAAGTGGGTGGCGCGGTGCGAGACGATGCTCGAGGCAGGCAAGCCAGTGAACGACATCCTGTGGTACCTCGGCGAGGAGGTCGGCCACAAGCCGAGCGAGCGCAGTCCGTTCCCGCCAGGATACAAGTACGACTACGTGAACAAGGACGCGCTCTTGAACCGCATCTCCGTGAAGGACGGGCTCTTCACGACGCCGGAGGGCGTGACGTGGAAGGTGCTGTGGGTGCCGGAGCGCAGGTGGATGTCGGACGCCGTGAAGGCCAAGCTATCACATTTTATAAAATGCGGTAGTCGTGTGGTCTACGGTTCGGCGAAGGATGTCGTCGAGGGAATCAAGCCAGACGTGACGTGTGCGGGCGACGGACCGTCCGACTGGCGGAAGGGGGAACGCCCGGTCGAGTGGCTGCACCGGCGCGACGCCACGGCGGACTGGTATTTCGTGTCGGCGAACGGCATGGACCCGTACTCGGGAGAGGTGACGTTCCGTGCGGAAGGGGACGTAACCGTGTGGGATCCCGTGACAGGCAAATGCTACGCGCCGGAGATTCCGCACGCGGAGGAAGGCAGCACGACGGTCAAGCTCGACCTCGCTTCCGCAGAATGCGTGTTCGTGGTGTTCAATCGGGGAGGGTCGCAACTTGTTGCGACCGAAAAACCGGGAGGGTCGCAGCTTGCTGCGACCGCGGACGCAATAAATTGCGTCCCTCCCGTTTCGCTGCACAACTGGACGCTCTCCTTCCCCGCCGGGTGGGGTGCGCCGGCGTCGCTCAAGCTTGACAAGCTCGCATCTTGGACGGAACTGCCGCTCGGCGAGGAAGGCCGCCACTTCTCTGGCACGGCCACGTACACGGCCACTTTCACCTGTGCGGACGCGCGGGAGCGCGTCCCTCCCGCCAGCAATGCCGTTTCGGCGCTGACGCTCGACCTTGGCGTGGTGGAGACCGTCGCGGACGTGTTCGTGAACGGCAAGAAGGTGCGTACGCTCTGGGCGCCGCCATACCGTTGCGCGATCGGCGAGTTCGTGAAGGACGGCGCGAACGAACTGCGCGTGGACGTGACCACCACGTGGTTCAACCGGCTCGCGTACGACGCGGGGCTGCCTGAAAAGGACCGCAAGACATGGACGATTGCGGGCCCGAAGAAGGGCACGCCGCCGAAGCCCGCCGGATTGCTCGGTCCCGTATCGCTGTGTCGGTAGGAGATTTGCCGCAGGAAAAGCTCGCAATAGACAAGGAGCGTTAAGATGAAGAAGACGTTAGCGTGTGGCGTGTGCGTGGCGGTTGTGGCGGCGGCGTTTGCCGTGCCGCGCGCGGAAAGGCTCGCGAAGGTTGACGCGACTTCTCGCAGGTGATGCGCGAGGACGTGGCGCACTTCCGCCGCCTCGGCCTCACCTGCATCCGCATCCACTGCTTCGACCGCCAGTTCTCCACGCATGAGGGCGCGTTCGTGGCGAACCACCACGTGGCGCTCCTCGACGAGCTGATCGACCTCTGCGCGCGGAACGGCATCTACACGGTCCTCACGCCAATCGCCTGGTGGGGCGGTTCCTACGCCGAGGACAAGGAGGGCTTCTCCAACGACTGGCCGATGCGCGAAATGACCTCGAACCGCACGGCTTGGGCCATCCAGGCGCGCTTCCTCAAGGAGTTCGGCCAGCACGTGAACGCAGTCACGAAGCGGCGTTACGCAGACGACCCCGCCATCCTCTGCTTCGAGCTGATCAACGAGCCGATCTACCCGCCCAAGCAACCGGACGAGGAAGTGACCGCCTACATCGACGCGCTCGCCGACGGCCTGCGCGCGAGCGGCACGACGAAGCCCATCTTCTACAATTCCTGGCACAAGCGCAACGCCGCCGCCGGCAAGGCGCGCATCGACGGCGTGACGGGAAGCACGTACCCGACCGGCCTCGTGGCCGGCCACGCGCTGCGCGGACTCCAGCTCGCCAAAATCAGGGGTTCGTCGCTCTTCCCCGACGAGCACATCGCCCGCAAGGCGCGCATGATCTACGAGTTCGACTGCGCGGACACGCCCGGCGCCTACATGTATCCCGCCTTCGCGAAGGTGTTCCGCCACGATGGCGTGCAGGTGGCCGCGCAGTTCCAGTACGACCCGATGTGCCTCGCCGACGTGAACTCAAACTGGCAGACGCACCACCTCAACCTCGTCTACACGCCCGCCAAGGCGCTCGCCTTTGCGATCGCCGCCGAGGCGTTCCGCCGCCTGCCGCGCGGCTGCGACTACACGAATGCCGTGAACGAGATCGTGTTCCCGCCGTTCCGCATCAACGCCGCGCGCAACCTTTCGCAGATGGCCACCGAGACGGACTACCTCTACACGGCCGATCCCATCGACCCGCCGCCCGCGCCCGCGAAGCTGCGGCGCGTGTGGGGCGTGGGGAAGTCGCTCGTGGCAGCGTCCACCGGCAACGGCGTCTACTTCCTCGACAAGGCCGCGGACGGCGTGTGGCGCCTGCAGCTCCACCCGAACGTGTTCACCATACGCGACGAATACTCCGGCGGTACGCAGCCGAAGGTGGTGGTCCTTCCCGAATCGCCGGCGCTCACCGTGAACCTGCCCGACCTCGGCGCGTCGTTCCGAGTGCGCGCGGCGGCGGACGGCGCGGTTGTGGCGCAGGCGTGCGCGGGACGTGTCACGCTCGCGCCCGGCGACTACGTGCTGGAGAACGTGCCCGCGTTCGACGCGAAGGCGCGCGCGGCCCTTGCCGCGCTCGAGACGCCGCCCTTCCACGCGCGGACGGCCCCCGAACGCATCTGCGGCTGGCGGATAGACGACGTGCCGAGCCAGTGGGGCGCGCGCCAGCCGCTCTCGCTCAACCTCTCGGCGATTGGCGCCACCAATATTGTGGTGACGGTGCAGACGGCGGACGGCAGCGAGACGCGCGCGTTTCCCATCAACCAATGCGCAAAACCGAACGATTGGGAGTTTTTCGACGTGGCGAAGGCGCTGAAGGTGCGGACCGGCGGCTGGCCCGAGGTGAAGAAGTCGAAATCGCGTGACCCGGAGGGCCGTCCGGCCGTGCGTCTCTCCGCCGTGGACGGCGCGTTCATCAAGCGCGACTACGTGGGACTGCGGTTCGACTGCGACGCCGAGGAATTCAGGAACATCTTCGGAGAGACGGGGCCCGGCAAGACGGTCGTGTTCCGCGCGCGCGCGACGGACGCGTTCACGAAACGTGTCGAGATCGTGTTCATCCAGCGTGACGGCGGCAACTGGGGCGTGGACCTGCCGCTCACGCCGGAATGGCAGACGATCCGCGTGCCGGTGGAGAAGCTCCGTCCGTACTGGAATACGCGGCGCGACGACGGCACCAAGCCAGACATGAGCCAGGTGCAGAGCTTTTCTACCGGCTACGGCCGCTGGCTATACGGCGACTCGCTCGACAAGCCCCACGGCTACGAACTCTCGTCGATCAAGGTCGAGTTCTGATTTGAAGCGCTTTCTGCCTTGTGCGACAGGGGCGGAAATGCTAGACTGTGCCTGTTTTGTTCTTCTGCCGCGTTTCCGTCGATGTTCGGCGTGCCCTTCGGACTATGCGGCGGAGGTGTTCTGGAATGACAAGAATGAGCGAGGAGGAAGGCATGGCGAGATGGAGTAGGCCTGTCGTTGCGCTGGCAGGCGTTATCATAGGAGCCTCATGGGCGTTTGCTGCAGATTCGGCAACGTCGCAACCGGGCGTCATTGACAGCCGCCTTCGTGTGAGCGGCAGCGCCGCCGCGACCCCCGTGCTGGAAGCCCGGTCGGGACATGATTCCGTGTCAGAGGAGACGTTCACCCTCGACACGGCCACGGCCATTGGTACCTTGATCATGTTCCGCTAGGCGGGGGAGTTTGACGATGAAAGCATTTACTACTTTGCTTGTTACGGCCCTTGCGCTGGCGTTCGCGGCGGGGGCGGTGAACCTCACGGAGCCGCTCACGGTCTCCAACGTCCGCTTCTCGCAGGACCGCGCCACGCAGCGGGTGACGGTGAACTACGAGCTCGCCAACCAGGGCGAGCCGGCCTGGGTGACGATGGACGTGCTGACGAACGGCGTCTCGATCGGGATGCAGCACGTCAGCTCCGTATCCGGCGACGTCTCGCGGTACGGCCTTGACATGGTGGGGCGCGGGCCGGTGGCCGACGACGGCCTGGAGAAGACGATCGTGTGGGACGCCCACCGGGACTGGCACGGCAACCTCGGCAGCAACGTGACGGTGGAGGTAACGGCCTGGTACACCAATTCGCCCCCCGGCGTCTACATGGTGGTGGACCTGAGCGAAGGCCCGGCGGCGGTGCGGTATCCGGTTTCGTTGTCGACTGTGGTGCCCGACCCGACGGACCTGTCCTGCGTCTCGAACAAGCTGTGGCTGCGCTACATTTCCGCCGGTACGTTCACGCAGGGCAGTCCCGAGACCGAGGCGGGGCGTGACACGTCGGGGCGCGAGACGCAGCATCAGGTCACGCTCACGAAACCTTTCTACGCCGGCGTGTTCGAGCTCACGCGGGCACAGTACCGTCTGGTGATGGGGAGCGAACCCGGCATTGGCGATACGATGACGTGTCCCGTGAACAAGGTGAAGTTCTACGATTTCGTCGGCACGAACATCAATCCCGCCGTATCCAACACGGTGGTAGCTGGCACGTTCCTCGCGAGGATACGCGAGAAGACGGGGCTGTTCCTCAACCTGCCGACGGACGCGCAGTGGGAGTACGCCTGCCGAGCGGGAACGACCGGGCCCTACAACGTGGAGACGAATGCAACGGTCACACTGGGCGACCTCGCCTGGTATACCGGGAACGCATCGAACAAGGTACATCCCGTTGGCCAGAAGAGGCCGAACGCCTGGGGGCTTTACGACATGCACGGCAACGTGCTCGAGTTCTGCAGGGAGCGTCTGAACACGAGTTTGGGTCCTGACGCGCGGACGGATCCGCTAAATAAGTGGGGCGGCAGCGGTTTCGTGATTCGCGGCGGGACATTCTCCGAAGGGGCTGGCGACTGCCGTTCGGCCCGGCGCGGCTGGCGCGCGCCGAGCGAGTCGGATCCTTCGTCCACGTGGTACGGCGGCTCCGGGCAGAACGACGGTTTCCGCCTCTGGTTGACGGCGGAGTGAAGGGCGCCGACGTGAGCGAGAAAGGAACCTCGATATGAAAACATACAGATTCGCATGTCTTTTCGTGCTTCTGCCGCTGATGGCGGGGGCGGCCACGATCAGCGACGTGTCGTTCCGGCAGGACCGTGCCACGCGCGTGGTGACCGTGAACTACGCGCTCTCGAATGGCGGCAGCCCGGCGTATGTGACGATGGAGGTGCTGGACGGCGACGGCATCGCCGTCGCGTCCGCCAACCTGAACATCAAGTCGGCGGTTGGCGACATCTCGCAGATCGACGGGCACGCCGTGCCGGACGACGGCGAGATGAAGACGATCACGTGGCCGGTGATGGACGACTGGCCGGATCATCTGATGACGAATGCCTCCGTGCGGATATCCGCACATTCCGTGGACAATCCTCCGCCCAAGCTCGAGTACATCTACATCGACCTGAGCGGCGGGCCAGACGCGGCGTCGTATCCGGTGGTGGCGACGTTCGACGTGCCCGATCCCACGGACATCACGTGCGTCTCGAACAGGTTGTGGATGCGGCGCATCGAGGCCGGCACGTTCACGCAGGGCAGCCCCTCGACGGAGGCGGGGCGTAATTCGAATCGCGAGTCACAGCATCAGGTGACGCTCACCAAGCCGTTTTTCGCTGGCGTGTTCGAGGTCACGCGCGCGCAGTACCGGCTCGTGATGGGGAGCGACCCCGGAAACGGTTCGTCGCTGACCTGTCCCGTGAACAACCTGATGCTTTACATGCTCGTCGGCGAAGGCATCAATCCAGCCGTCTCCAACACGGTGGCGGAAGGCTCGTTCTTCGCGAAGATCCGCGAGAAGACGGGGATGCTCTTCAGCCTGCCGACCGACGCGCAGTGGGAGTACGCCTGCCGCGCGGGCACGACCACGCCCTACAACGTGGAGACGAACGCGACGGTTGCGCTGAGCAGCATTGCCTGGTACAGCGGGAACGCGTCGAGCAAGGTGCATCCGGTCGGCCAGAAGACGCCGAACGCCTGGGGCCTTTACGACATGCACGGCAACGTGTTTGAGTTTTGCAGGGAAAGGATACTTGAGAATCTGGGGTCAGCAGCCCGGACGGATCCGCTCTACAAGGGAGAAGGGGGAGAAGGTTTTGTGATACGGGGTGGAAGCGCGTGGCAGAACGCGGCGACCTGCCGTTCCGCGCAGCGCAACTGGCGTGCGGCATCGCCCTCGGCGTCGGGCTACAGTGCGGGCAATACTCCCAACGACGGCTTCCGCCTGTGGTTGACGCTGGAATGACGGCGCATGCATGAAAGGAACCTTGAAATGAAGAAATCCTCTTTCGCATATCTGTTGCTGGCGCTGCCGTTCGCGGCAGGGGCGGCAAACATGACGGCGCCGATCGCCGTGTCCGGCACGCGCTTCTCGCAGGATCGCCAAACGCAGCGGGTGACGGTGAAGTACGCGCTCGCCAACCAGGGCGAGCCGGCCTGGGTGACGATGGACGTGCTGACGAACGGCGTCTCGATTGGGATGCAGAACATCGTGAGAGTCAGCGGCGACATCTCGCAGCGCGGCGCCGATTTCATGGCGGGCGCTCCCGTGGTCGACGACGGACAGGAGAAGACGATCGTGTGGGACGCGCGCAAGGACTGGTATGGCAACATCGGCAGCAACGCCAGCGTCGTGGTCTCCGCCTGGTACACCAACTTCGTGCCCGAGGTGTACATGGTGGTGGACCTGAGCGAGGGACCCGAGGCGGCGCGCTACCCCGTGACGCTCACGCGCGCCGTTCCCGATCCGGCAGACCTCTCCTGCGTGTCAAACCGGCTGTGGCTCAGGTATATCCCGGCCGGCACGTTCAAGATGGGGGCGTTTCCGGATGACGTGGGGCACGACTACAACGACAATACGCGGGCCCGTGAATACCTGCATCAGGTCACGCTCACCAAGCCGTTCTACGCGGGCGTGTTTGAGGTGACGCGCGCGCAATACCGTTTGGTGCTGGGCGATGCGTCGGAAACGTCCAGCGGCAGCGCACTGCGGCCCCTGAACGGCAAGAAGCTGAACGAGCTGTGGGGCGAGGGCTTCGATCCGTCGGCGTCGAACGACGTGGTCGAGACCTCGTTCTTCTACGCGCTGCGCCAGAAGACGGGGCTCCTCTTCACGCTGCCGACCGACGCGCAGTGGGAGTACGCGTGCCGCGCGGGGACGGTTACGCCCTACAACGCGGACACGAACTTCCTCGCGCTGACGGACATGGCCTGGTACACGACGAACGCGTTGAGCAGCACGCATCCGGTGGGGCAGAAGGCGCCGAACGCCTGGGGCCTTTACGACATGCACGGGAACGTGTTTGAACTGTGCCGCGACGGTTTTGTACACAATCTGGGAACGTCCCCTGTCACGGATCCGCTGAAAGGTCGGAGCGGCTCCGCCGGTCTCGGCCACGTGATTCGCGGCGGCTCCTACGTGACGGCGCCCCAGATGATCCGCTCGCCCTACCGGGGCTGGCGCGCGATGGACGGAAGCTCGCCCAACGAGGACGGCATCCGCGTGTTCCTGACGCTCGAGTGAGAAGCGCGATCCGCTTTTGACAGGACGGCCATTCGTGGTATAATCTTGCCGTTGCTTTTCATAAACCAGAAAGGAAAATAGAATGAAGACGATGATTGGGCTGGCGGCGGTTGCCGTCGCTGGGATGCTGGGCGCCGCCCAGCCGGACTATGCCACGTTCATCTGCCACCGCGGCGAGTCGCACGACGCGCCGGAAAACACGCTCCCCGCCTACAAGATGGCCGTGGACCGCGGCTTCGGCTTCGAGTGCGACATCTACCTCTCGGCTGACAAGCGCGTGTTCACGTTCCACGACGGCAACCTCAAGCGCACGACGGCCGGCGCCTGCACGAAGAAGTGCGCCGAGGCCAGCTGGGCGGACGAGATCTCGAAGGTCGACGTGGGCGGCTGGGGCAAGTGGAAGGGCAGCAAGTTCTCGCCTACGCGCCCGGCGCTTCTCGAGGAGGTGCTGGAGCTCGCCGTAGACGGTCGCCAGATCTACGTGGAGGTGAAGCCCGGCCCCGAGATCGTGCCGTACATCAAGGAAATCTACGCGAAGCAGAAGAAGGCCACAAACAAGAACACGCTCTTCATCGCCTTCAATCGCGCGACGTGCAAGGAGCTGAAGAGGCTGATGCCGGAGTACAAGGTGTACTGGCTCACGTCCTCGGGCTACAAGGGCAAGGACAAGAAGTGGACGCCGATCACCGTGAACTACGTGCTGGAGGGCCTCAAGGAGACGGGTGCGGACGGCGTGGACTGCCACTTCAAGCCGGAGGTGATCACGGCCGACTTCATCAAGGCGATCAAGGACAAGGGCTACGAGTTCCACGCCTGGACGATCGACAACCTCGACCAGTCGCTGCTCGCCTTCGAGCGCGGCGCGCAGACCGTTACGACGAACTGTGCGAAGAAGCAGCTCGACGAGTACAAGGCCCGCAAGTAGGCTTCTGCTTCCCATGCCGTTCTCCCTCTTCCTCGCGCTCAAGTACCTGAAGCCGAAGCGTTCGGTGACGAGCGTCATCACCTGCGTGTCCGTCCTCGGCGTGCTGCTGGGCGTGGCGGTGGTGATCATCGTCCGCGCCGTGATGACCGGCTTCGGGGACCTGTGGCAGGAGAAGATACTCGACTTCAAGCCGCACATCACGCTGACCGCGCTCGGAGGAGGGCACGTGATCCACGGGGAGGACGACCTGACGAAGAGGCTGGAGGCGATTCCCGGCGTCACGGCCGTGACGCCGGAGATCGACACGCGCGTCCTGCTGGAGTACCGCGGACGCGTGTCGGCTCCGGTGGTCTTGGGCGTTGACCCCGAACGGTTCGCCGCCGCCTACAAGGTGGGGAGGCCGCGCGCGGGAACGTTCGACCTGGAAGGCGACTCGATCGTGCTGGGCATAGACCTTGCGCGGTCGCTCGGCGTGTGGGTCGGCGACGACGTGACCGTCTATTCGCCCAAGACGCTGGTGGCGCGCGACGAGATATTCCTGCCCGTGAAGTGGCGGGTGGTGGGCATCTTCTCGTCGGGGCAGCGCGACTACGATTCCGGGTTCGCCGTCGCCTCGCTCGTCAACGCGCGCGAGCTGATGGGGATGGAGAAGGGCGTGTTCGCGATCCACCTCAAGCTGGCGGCGCCGGCCGATCCGGTCGCGTTCCCCGCCGTGTGCGCCCAGGTGTCGGCGGCGGCGCAGGACTGCCGCCTCGTGACGTGGCAGGAGGCCGACCGAGAGATCTTCAACGCGCTCGCCGTGGAGAAGAACATGACGGCGCTTCTCCTGATGCTGATCACGGTGGTGGCGCTCTTCTGCGTGATGAACACGCTGCTCGTCCTCACGGTGCAGAAGACGTCCGAGATCGGGCTCCTGAAGGCGCTGGGGTTCCCGAAGGGCAAGATAATGGGCGCGTTCGTCGTGCACGGCCTCGTGCAGTGCACGATGGGCGTCGTGCTGGGGCTCGCGGCGGCGTTCGCGGTGCTGAGGAACCTGCAGAACCTGGTGGAGATGCTTGCGCGCTTCGGGATCGAGGTCTTCCCGAAGTCGGTGTACGGGCTCGACTCGATCCCCTACCGCCTCGTCACCGCGGACGTGGTGTGGGTGGTGGCGATCGTGTTCGTGTTCGGACTCCTGGCCTCTCTCGTGCCCGCGTTCCTCGCCGCGTCGAAGAACCCGGTCGAGGCGCTTTCCCACAACTGATAAACGAGGTGAAGACATGGAAAGACTCCTGATTGCCGCCGCGGTCGCGGCCGTATGGAGAGCCGCCGTCTTTGGGGCGGACTCGGACCTGACGCGGCACGTGCTGCCGCTCATGGGTTCCGACAGCACGTTCGAGTTCTCTACGGGCAACACGTATCCGGCGGTGGGACGTCCGAACGGGATGCACCTCTGGACGCTCCAGACCGGCAAGAACGGCAACGGATGGATATACGGCTACCGCGACCAAAAGATCCGCGGCATCCGCCAGACGCACTCGCCCAGCCCGTGGATCAACGACCACGGCGCATGGAGCTTCATGCCGCTCACGCGCGACGCCGTCGGCGAGGAGCAGCGCGCTTCGTGGTTCACGCACAAGGCGGAGACTTTCGAGCCTCAGCGCCTCAAGATCTACCTCGCCGATGACGACACGACCGTGGAGCTGACGGCCACGGAGCGCGCCGCCATCGCGCGCGTCGTCTATCCAGCGACGGACACGCCGTATCTCGTGGTGGACGCCTTCGGCAAGGACGGCCGCGTGGAGGTGGACGCGGCGGCGCGCCGCATCAGGGGCGAGAGCGCCTTCTTCCGCATGGGACGTCTGCCGCAGGGATTCGCGAACAGGTTCGTTCTCGAGTTCGACCGCGACTTCGCCGTGGCCGGCGGCGAAGGGACGTCCATCGCCAGGATCAAGTTCGCGCCCACCAGGCGCGGCGAGACGGTCACCGTGAGGATCGCGTCGAGCTACATCTCCTTCGAGCAGGCTGAGCGGAACCTCGGCGAGCTTGGCGACGGCGACTTCGGGCGCATCGTGGAGGAAGGTCGCGCGGCATGGAACGAGCGGCTCGGGCGCATCGGCGTGGAGGGTGCGCTCGACGACATGCGCAAGTTCTACACGTGCCTCTACCGCACCCAGCTCTTCCCGCTCGCGCTGCACGAATTCGGCGCGGACGGCGAGACCGTCCACAGAAACCCCGAGACCGGGCGCGTCGAGAAGGGCGTCTACTATGCCGGAACTGGCTTCTGGGACACGTTTAGGGCGCTCTTCCCGCTCCTCAACTTCGCATATCCCGACGTGAACGCGAAGATGACGGAGGGGCTCCGCAACTGCTGGCTGGAGTGCGGCTGGCTGCCGGAATGGTCGGCGCCGGGCATCGTCAACTGCATGATAGGCAACAACTCGGCGAGCGTGGTGGCGGACGCCTGCCTGACGCCGGGCGTCGCATCCCGCGAGACTGCCGAGGAGCTCTACCGTGCGCTGCTGCACGGCGCGAACGCGGTGAAGGAGGGGAACAAGTCGTGCGGACGCGACGGGTGGGAGCTGTACAACCGCCTCGGGTACGTGCCGCGCGACGTGAAGATCAGGTATTCCGCCGCGCGGACGCTCGAGTACGCCTACGACGACTGGTGCATCTGGCGGCTCGGCGTGGCGCTGGGACGTCCGAAGGACGAGACGGACGTCTACCTGCGGCGGAGCGGGAACTGGCGGAACGTCTTCGACCCGTCGCGCGGGATGATGTGCGGACGGGCCTCGGACGGCACGTTCGACGCGAACTTCGACCAGTTCGAGTGGGGCGCGGATTTCATAGAGGGGTGCAGCTGGCACTACACCTGGAGCGTGTTCCACGACGTCGGCGGGCTCGCCGAGGCGATGGGCGGCAAGGCGGTCCTCGCGAAGAAGCTGGACGAGGTGTTCGTCCTGCCGCCCGTGTTCCGCGGCTACGGCGGCAGGGTCATACACGAGATGCGCGAGATGCAGGTGGCGGACTTCGGCCAGTACGCGCACGGCAACCAGCCCATCCAGCACATGATCTACCTCTACGACTGGACCGACGAGCCGTGGAAGGCGCAGCACTGGGCGCGCGAGGCGATGGACCGTCTCTACAGGCCGTCGCCGGACGGCTACTGCGGCGACGAGGACAACGGCCAGACATCCGCGTGGTTCGTCTGGAGCGCGCTCGGGATGTATCCGGTGTGTCCGGCGTCGGGCGAGTACGCTCTCGGCTCGCCGCTTTTCGAGAGGACGGTCGTGCGCATGCCGGGCGACGCGACGCTCGTCGTCTCCGCGCCGGGGGTCTCGGCTGCGCGCCGCTACGCGAGGCGCGTCACGCTCGCCGGCCGGGCGGTGAACGGCAACTTCGTCAAGTTCGCCGACCTGCGCAAGGGCGGCGAACTCGCGTTCGAGATGTCCGACAGGTGCGGACGTGGCGATTGACGGCGGACGCGAGAGGATATATAATGCCCGCGTCATGAAGAGAAGGGCATTTATTCGGCTGGCGGCCGGCGCTTCGGCGCTGCCGCTGTTCAATATCGGCAATCCCGCGTTCGCGGGAACGGTCGCCGCCGGGCGCAAGATCCGGTTGGGCCTCATCGGGTGCGGCGGGCGCATGGGCCTGAGTACGCGCTACGGCATCCTCAACGGCATGTGCGAGGAGGAGATCGTCTGCATCGCGGAGCCGGACCCGAGCCGCTGGGAGAAGGTGCGCGCCGTGGTGAAGGCGCACCAGCCGCAGACGGACGTGACGAAGATCCGCGCGTTCTACGACTACCGCGAGATGCTCGAGAAGATGGCGGGCGAGCTGGACGCCGTGGCGATCGCCACGCCCAACCACCACCACGCCACGGCTGCGATCCTCGCCATGTCGAAGGGCCTGCACGTCTACGTGGAGAAGCCGATGGCCCTCACGGTGGCGGAGGTGGACATCATGCACGCCGTAGCGAAGAGGTACGGCGTGGTGACGCAGGTTGGCAACCACGGCCACAGCGAGGAGGGCATGCGCCGCCTCGTGGAGTACATCCAGAGCGGCGCGCTCGGGCAGGTGCGCGAGGTGTGGGCGTTCGACGACCGCCTGAACGCGATGATGTACCGCCCTCCAAAGGCAGAGCCGCCGAAGGGGATGGACTGGGACTCCTGGTGCGGTCCGGCGCCCGTGTGCGACTACTACGCGCCGACAGCCGACCACAACGGGCTCCATCCGCACGACTGGCACTCCTGGATCGGCTATGGCAACGGCGCGATCGGCAACATGGGCACGCACATCCTCGATCCCGCGTTCTGGGCGCTGCGCCTGGGCGAGGTGGATCCCACGAGCGTGGAGGCCACCGACATCAAGTGGGGCGCGGAAGGCTCGTGGACGTGGCGCAACACGATCCACTGGACGTTCCCGGCCCGCAAGGGGATGGACGCGATGACGCTCCACTGGTTCGACGGCGTGAAGGACGGCATCCCGTACGACAAGGAGCACGTGGACAAGATCGGCGTCTGCCGCAAGCGCGACTACCAGAACCTGCCGCCGATCATCGAGGAGCTGGAGAAGAAGTACGGGCAGAACCTCGGTTGCCTCGGAACCGTCTACATCGGCGAGAAGGGCGTGATGGCCATCGGTCCGCACGGCGGCGGGCTGCAGTTTGTGCCGAACGGGCTCATGAAGCAGCTTCCCAAGCCGCCCAAGACCATCCCGCGCGAGAAGGGACTGACGCACCAGGCTGACTGGCTGCGCGCCATCCGCAACCCGAACCGTCCGGCAGGATGCAACTTCGACTACTCCGCGCCGCTCGCGAGGACCGTGCTGCTCGGCAACGTCGCCGCGCGCGCCGGACTGAAGAAGCTCGAGTGGGACGGCAAGCGCATCACGAACGATGTGGCGGCGAACGCATACCTGCAGACTTCCTACAGGAACGGCTGGGAGATCAAGGCGTAACGGCATGAAGAGTCACCGCAACCGCAAGCCGATCAGGCGCGGGCTGAGGCGCCCGTTCGAGTGGTTGGGCATATTCCTGGGAATCGCCATCCTCGGGAACATGCCGCATCGCCTGCTGTTTGCGCTTTGCGACTTCATGAGCGCCGTGATGTTCTTCTTCGACCGCAAGGGGCGCATGCTCGCGCTGATTAATCTTCGGATAGTGCTTGGAAGGGAAATATCCCTGAAGGTTCCGCCGACGCGTCAGGAGAAGCTCATCCTGAAGCGGAGCTACCGCAACATGGCGCGCACCATCGGGCACGTGTTCTGGACCAGCCGTCGCGCGATGAAGCGGGCGGCGTCGGTCGCCTCGTTCTCGCCAAGGTGCATGGAGGTGCTGGCGGAGCACAAGCCGCTCGTGACCGTGTCGGCGCACATGGGATGCTGGGAGGTGCTCTCGCAGCTCGTGCATCTCCAGGGGCGGCGCATGATCTCGGTGGCGAAGAACATCGGCACGCCGGCCATGACGGAGATGCTCATGAAGTCGCGCAGGGCCATCGGGCAGGAGATCGTCCCGGCAGACGGCGCGTTCCGTCCGCTTTTCGAGGGTCTGAAGGAAGGTGCCGACGTCGGTCTGCTGGTGGACCAGGTGGTGAAGCCGGCAAACGGCGGCGTGTGGGTGGAGTTCTTCGGGCGGCCGATGCCTGTGTCTGTTGCGCCGGCGTTCCTTGCGGCAAAGACGCACGCGACGATCGTGGTGGCGTGGAGCCGTCCGCTAAAGGACGGCACATACCGCTGCGAGTTCATAAACCTGTACCCGTGGCAGAAGGGCACGGACGTCTGGCGGCGAACGCAGGACTGCATCCACGACCTGGAGCGCGTGATTCGTCGCCATCCGTCCTGCTGGGTGCTGAACTACCGCTACTTCCGGAAGCAACCCACCGAGGCAGACATCAAGCAGCTGTCGGAGCGGAAGGCGAAATGCCAGCAGACAGAAGCGAACGCTTAAGCAAGGAGAAGAGATGATACCAGGAAAGGCAACTGTTTTCACGCTGGCGGCGATGCTGGCGGCACATGTCGCGTGTGGCGCGACGGCGGAGAACGGCATCACCGCCCATCGCGGGGATTCCATCCGGTTGCCGCAGAACTCGTTGCGGGCGTTTTCGTCCGCGAACCGGATCGGCGCGGACTGGATCGAGACGGACGTCCACCTGACGAAGGACGGACAGCTCGTGATCTCGCACAACGCGACGACGGGGGAATACTGTTCGCAGAACAAGGTCATCAAGGAGTGCACCTACGCCGAGTTGGCCCAGCTCGACATGGCCGAGAAGTTCCGCGCGCAGCACAAGCTCACGCTGGAGCAGTGCCCCAAGGTGACGATCGTGCGGCTGGAGGAGGCGCTCGACCTGATCCTCGCCGAGAAGAAGGCGCGCCTCTCGATCCAGCCCAAGTGCGACTGCGTGGACCAGGCGATGGCGCTTGTGCGGCAGAAGGGTGCGCTCAAGTGGGTCGGCTTCAACGACGGCAACGCGAAATGGATGAGCCGCGTGAAGGAGCTCGAGCCGTCGGTGCCCGTGTTCTGGGACCGCGGGCGCAACATGGACGTGGACAAGGACATCGCGTTCGCGAAGGAGCATGGCTTCGAGACGCTCGTCCTCTTCCATCCGGAGGTGACGCCGGAGCGCGTCCAGAAGCTAAAGGCAGCCGGCTTCAAGGTTGGCGCCTGGACCGTGAACGCGCCTGCCGAAATGCGGTGCTTCCTCGACATGGGGCTTGACCGCCTCTACACCGACGATCCCACGACATTCAAGAAGATCAAGGCCGAGAAGGGCAAGTAGCCGGAATCGGATCGGCGAGGACACAGCATGAGTGTCAAGGGCTTGATTGCCGCTGCGGGGTGTGCGCTTGCCGTTTCACTTCCGGCTGACCAGTGCGCGAAGGCTTTTGCCGAGAACTTGCGCCGCGTCGCGGACTCGGGGCGGTTCGTGTATTCGTGGACGCATCCGTGGCTGGAGACGGACCCCGCGTTCCGCGCCGCCGACGGGGACGGGTGGCGGGCGAAGGAGCCGGGCGAGTTCAAGTTCTCGTCGCGCTTCAACGACCTGACGGGCGAGGAGCCGGTGATGTACTTCACGGACCTGCGGTTCGTCGCAGGCACGTATCTCGGCGAAGCGCAGTACGCGAAGAACCGCGCGTCGCTCAAGGCGATGATACGCAAGGCATGGCACGACTATCATGCAGTCCCGGTGTTCAGCTGGCACGTCGAGAACCCGTACGTGCCGAACGGCTGGAAGGATCCCAAGCACGGCGAGGCGCCTTACCGGTATCGCTACAGCTCAAAGGACTACCCGCAGGAGAACAGGCACGTGATACGCCAGATACTTGAGGGGACGGGCGGGCCGTGCGGTTTCGGACGGTGTTCGTCGTGCGACGCGTCTGCGCCTGTCGCGACGAACGCTAATCCACGCGCGTGGTACGACGCGCGGCTGGCGGAGATCGCGTCCTTCCTCCTCGAGCTGAAGGGGACGGACGGCAGGCAGATTCCGGCAGTGGTGCGGCTGTTCCACGAATGCGAGGACGACTGGCAATGGTGGGGCCTCGGTTCGGTCAGCGTGAAGGACTACGTCGAGCTTTTCAGGTACACGGCGACGCGCCTGCGCGAGCTGGCGGGCGGCGACAATCTACTGTTCGCCTATTCGCCAGACCGCTACTGGTGGCGCATGGGAGCGGAAGGCGACGGGGACGCGCATTCGTTCATGGGGCGGTATCCCGGCGACGGGTTCGTGGACATCATCGGCTACGACGACTATCAGATCGGCACGGGAACGAACATGCAGATCACCGTCAAGCGCCAAGAAAGCGCCGTTGAGAAAATGCGTCAGATCACCGCCGAGGCGCGTCGGCGCGGGAAGGTTTGCGGGCTGTTCGAGAGCGGCGCGATCGGCGCGGCGTTGCCGGACTACTACGACTGGCTCTACAAGGCGGTCACGGCGGACGGCGTCGGGTTCGCGTTCGTTAACATGTGGGGCGGGTACGAGATTCCGCGTTCGCCGGAGGGGAAGGAATGCCTGAAGCGGTTTCTTGCCAAGCCAGAAGTGGTGACGTTCCGGGACGGAGTCGACTTGGCCTCGCCCGTGAAGCCGGGCGAGGCGTCGGTCAAGAAGTGACCTTTACCAGCACTTCGCTGGTGTGAGGAAGAAGTCGGGAGCGGCGCCCTGCTGGAGGACGGTGAAGTCCTCGAAGGGGTATCCCGATGCGCGGCTGAACGTGATGCGCCAGAGACCTTCCGCCGGATGCCCGGCGGAACGGTATGCCGCCCATTCCGAGATCTGGTCCTGGTCCCACAGCGTGTTGCCGGCAGGATCCGACACCTGCGCGCGCACGCGTTCGGACATGTCCGCGCCCGAGACCGCGACGACGAAGGGCGTGTCGGCCGTAGCGCGGAAGTAGAGGGTACCTTGCGTGGCGAAGATGGAGCGGGCGAGACCTGTCGGCGCAACCGCGATCGGCACGGACGTCGCCGAGAGGCCGAAGGCATGGCTGCCAACGTCGGCGGACATCGTGTAGAACCCTGCCGCCTTGGCCGTGAACGAGAACGGCGTCTCGGCGGTGTCGTTCAGCTTGATGGTCGCGCAAGTCTTGCCGTCGGCGTCCTTGATCACCACGGGCTTGGGGGTAAAGGCCGGTTTGCCGACCTTGGTGAAGCGGCCCGAGAACCTGGCCTCGCCCGGCGCGGCCATGAAGAAGCGGTAGGTGACTCCGCTGCGGAAGCGGAACGGCTTGAGGCGCACCGTCTTGCCGGGGCAGGAATCGAACGGGCGGGCGGCGGCCAGGTCGAAGCTACGCCGCTTGGGGGCGCCTGCGAGGACCGGCTTCGAGAAGTGGCTGTCGCGCCAGGCGGCGTCGAGCACGAACGTGCTCGTGCCGGACGGGGATTCGACTGTCAGCTTGCCGGATATCTGGGAAGGCATGTCGGTCGAGAGCGCGTCCAGCTTTTGCGAGAGCCATTTGCGCGCGACGGGCTGGCGGATCGTGCAGTCGCGCAACGCGACGCCGTCGGTGGGGCCTGCGCCGGGCGCGGTGGCGCCGAACGACATGTCGCAGACCTCGGCCGCGGCCTTGGCGTTCGTCTGGCAGTTGATGAACTGGCAGTTGCCGAAGTCGACGAAGACGGAGCTGGCCGGCTTGCGGCGCAGGAGGACGGCGAAGCCGCGCTCGTTCTCGAACGAGCAGTTCTCGCACGTCACGCGTCCGCGCACGAACGTTTCCTTGCGTCCGTTGGAGAGGGCGAACCCGTGCGCGTTCCCGCTCATGCGGCAGTTCTCGATCCTGATGGAGACGGGCTTGGTGGTGCCGTCGAGCTGGCCGAGGTAGAAGTCTAGGCCAATGCCCTGGTTGTTGGAGATCGTGCAGTCGCGCATCACGATGCCGGTGAGCTCCTCGCTGGCGTGGTTAGGCTCGAAGTCGATGCCGGCCGCGGGCGGCGTGCCGCCGGTGTCGCGGAGGATGCACCGCTCGATGAGGAGGTTGCGCGCGGAGATGACGCTGATGCCCTGGCGGTACTGGCGGTCGCAGACCAGGTCGCGCAGCACGATGTCCTGGCACGGGCCGTTCTTCCCCGTGACGCCCACGTACACGCCGTCGCCGCCGGACTCCAGTAGGGTGAGTCCCTCGACGACGACGTTGCTGCAGCTGAGGAGGTTTATGCTCATCCGCCACTCGGCCTTCGCGTAGGGCGGCGCCGCGTAGTCGTCGCGGTGCATCCGCAGGGTGGCGCCGTAGCCGCTGAGCTTGACGTTCCTGGAGCGCTTCAGCGTGATGAGGGAGTCGCCCTTGCCGAGGAACGCGCCTTTCTTCGCGACCACTTCCGTGCCGCGCGCGAAGACGATCTCGCAGTCCGAGCGCGCGAAGAGCGGGCGCGTGATCCACGGGGTCGCCTGCTTGTCGATGACGATCTTCCGCGCGCCGGAGTCGAGCGCCTTCTGGAGGATTTCCGTGGAGTCGTTCGGGTCGAATCCGAACGATGACGCCGTGACGGTGCCGTCGGCTGCCGCGGCAGCCATCGTGCCGGCCGCCACTGCGGCAGCAAGCATGCGTTTCGCGAAGGAGAGGGAGAGTATGTAGTTTTCCATGCGCACATGATACCACAAAAAGATCGCTGCGTGTGGCATGAAATGCGGACAATTGACGCCTTCTGCTGACGTCCGTTTGACATGCAGGAGCCTATCGGCTAAAATGTACGCGTTCCATCTGCGAAACCGAACAAGGATAAAGACATGAACAGAATCATCCTGAACGAGACAAGCTACCACGGCGCGGGCGCCGTGAAGGAAATCGTGGGCGAACTCGCGCATCGCGGGCTCAAGAAGCCGGTCGTATTCTCCGATCCGGACCTCATCAAGTTCGGCGTCACGAAGAAGGTGACCGATCTCCTGGACAAGGCGAAGGTCAAGTACGCCGTCTATTCCGAGATCAAGCCGAACCCGACCATCGCGAACGTGAAGAACGGCGTGAAGGCGTTCAAGGCCGCGAAGGCGGACTGCATCATCGCGATCGGCGGCGGATCGTCGATGGACACGGCGAAGGCTGTGGGCATCATCATCGCGAACCCGAAGTTCGCGGACGTGCGCTCGCTCGAGGGCGTCGCCCCCACGAAGAATCCTTCGAAGCCGATCCTCGCCGTGCCGACGACCGCCGGCACCGCGGCCGAGGTCACGATCAACTACGTGATCACGGACGTCGAGAAGAAACGCAAGTTCGTGTGCGTGGACCCGCACGACATCCCCGTGGTGGCGTTCGTCGACCCCGAGATGATGGCGACCATGCCGAAGGGCCTCACGGCGTTCACGGGGATGGACGCGCTCACGCACGCGATCGAGGGCTACATCACGAAGGCCGCGTGTCCGATGACGGACATGATGCACCTCGAGGCGATCCGCCTCATCTCTCTCCACCTGCGCGACGCCGTGGCGAACAAGCCGTCCGGCCGCGAGGGCATGGCGCTCGGCCAGTACATCGCCGGCATGGGCTTCTCCAACGTGGGCCTCGGCGTGGACCACTCGATGGCGCACGGCCTCTCCGCGCTCTACGACATGCCGCACGGCAAGGCGTGCGCGATCCTGCTCCCCACGGCGAAGTACCGCAAGATCGCCGAGGCGATGGGCGTGAAGGGCGTCGAGAAGATGACGCTCGCCCAGGCGCGCAAGGCCGCGATCGCGGCGGTCGAGAAGCTCTCCGCCGACGTGGGCATCCCGCCGAACCTCAAGGGCGTCCTGAAGAAGGAGGACGTGCAGTTCCTCGCGGAGAGCGCCTACAAGGACGCGTGCCGTCCCGGCAATCCGCGCGACTGTTCCGTCGCGCAGATCGCCAAGCTCTACAAGTCGCTCATGTAGTCGCGTGCAAGCATGCACGGAAGTGCCCGGCTGGACCGATGACGCCAAAGTCTCGTCCGGCCGGGCATGGCGTATGGGAGGGATCGCGCCACTTCTTGCGGAGATGGGCCGCGGGCTGGTCGTTGCGGCACTCGCAGAAGAACTCGTCGCAGAACGTGAAAGGCACGCCGCAGTCGGGAAGGGCGCGGATCGCGTCCTTTGTCGCGTTCCATTCCGCGCGTGAGAGCATCAGCTCCGGATGGGCGAGTGCGCGTCCGCCGGCCATCATCGGCCCAACAAGGATCGAGGCGGCTCCGGAAAGGACTGCGGCGGCGAACATGTCGGTCGCCTCGTGCACGTTGGCTTTAGTGACCGTCATCGAGACGGAGATTGGCCAGTGGAGTTCGCCGGCGCGCGCGATGATGGCGAGCAGGCGGCGGAATGTGCGGCGAGTGCCCGTCATGGCGCCGTAGGTGGTGAGGCCTTGGAGCGACGTGGCGATTCTGACGTGCCGCCGCTTGAGGCGCTTGACAAGCGGTTCGTCGAGAAGGCTGGCGTTCGTGAAGAGCGAAAGGTCGGCGCGCGGCAGGCGGCGGCGCGCGTATGAGAGTATCTGGAAGAGGTCGGAGCGCAGCAGAGTTTCGCCGCCGGTGAAAAGGATATCCTCGACCTCGTCGTCGGCGCACTTGTCGAGAATGGCCTTCCATACAGCCGTGTCGAGCTCGGGCTTGGCTATCTCGGGGAACTCGTGCCAGAGGCAGTAGCAGTAAGGGCAGCGGAAGTTGCACTTCGCCGTGAGTTCCAGCGTCATGTGGCGCGGAAAGCGCATCACTTGTCAGGTTTTGGCGGTGGCGTCTCTTCGTCCTTGATGTCCCTAGGGACATCTCCCATCGGGACGCGCCTCGGCTTCTCGTTGTTGGCCTTGCGCCCGGCCCGTTCCTCGTAGCTGGGATCCGGGAAACGGCCTATCGGCCCTGGGGACGGTCTGGGGGAGCAGCCTGTCGTGGCGAGGGCCAACGCCCCCGCGAGCAGTCCGCCTACCGACTTCCCGCTTGCGATCGCCTTGCGTATGGCCCTCTGCCGGGCCTGGTTCTTCTTCGAAAGTTTCATGGCTGTACCTCCTGTGCGGCCGTATTATAGCAAAAATGCCGCGCATGTGCCTGCGGGGCGCATCTCCTATGAGAACAGATGTCAATAGGCGAAATCGCTTTGGCGATTTCCGCATTTCCCGCCCAGATTGCTTGATGCATGTCTTTCTCCTATTCGCAGTGTCGGCACTGTCGTCCGCCTGCATTCTATAATCCATCCTGCGGGGGTGCCACCTGCGTACCGTG
>CACWSW010000021.1 GCA_902763655.1 uncultured bacterium | reverse complement strand
AGATATCGCCGTCTGAGGATCTCTTCAAGTTCGTTCCCGGCCAGCCCGTCATCCACCTGCACGTGCACGGCTCGCGCGCTTCGCTGGGCGTGGAGATCCGCGCCCACTACGGTAACCAGATAGTGCGCTGCGGAGCAGGAGGCCAGAAGGTCTGCCTGCCGGATCCCGAAGACCTGCTGCGCTACTTCGTGCGGAACATGGACGCGGAGATGGCCGCGTTCGCGCAGCTGCGAAAGGTCGGCTTCGAGCCTGGCGAGAACACCGAGCGCTGGTTCATCGACGAGCCGCGCGATGTCCTGAACTTCTTCGGCACGGGAGCGCCGCAGCTGCGCCGCCTGGGCTGGAAGGTCCACTACGAGGGGCCTCTAGCCGAGTTGGTGGACTCGATTCCGATGGTCATCCCCACTGTGAAAGTGTCCGACGCGCCTCGCGGCGCCTTCGACGTGGGCTACGCCTTCGAGCTGAACGGACACAGGGTGCCGGATACGGAGGTGCAGGACGCCCTCAACCGCGGCGACGCGTATATCCTCCGCGACAACCAGCCCATCCTCCTCGACACCAGCATAATAGAGGAGATGCGCGGCGTGTTCGCCGACTGCGCGCACCAGGGCGACGCGCCGCCGGGACGCTTCCGCATGGGGTCGCTCTACGCGCCCTACGTCAAGGGTGCCATCGACGCCCTCGGCGACGTGGTGGAGCTCGAGGACGATGCCGCCCCTTCATGGCGCGAGACTGCCGCACTGCGCAACCGCGACGAGGGGGCGAAGTACGAGCCAGTGGACCTCGGTCCGCTCGAGAATACGCTCCGCCCCTACCAGAAGGATGGCGTGTACTGGATGCGATTCCTCGAGAAGAGCGGCCTCTCCGGCCTGCTCGCCGACGAGATGGGCCTCGGCAAGACGCTCCAGACTCTCGCGTGGATATCGCTCGAGCGCACCGATCCCGCCGCGCGCGGCAAGCCCGCTCTCGTCGTCTGCCCCACCTCGCTCGTGGCCAACTGGAACGCCGAGGCGGAGAAGTTCACCCCATGGCTCAGGCGGCTCGTCGTCTCCGGCCCCAACCGGGCGGAAGTCTTCGGCAAGATTCAGGATGCCGACCTCGTCATCACGTCCTACGCCCTCCTGCAGCGCGATCTCAAGGACGCCTACGAGGGCCGCCAGTTCAGCGTGGTTGTCCTCGACGAGGCCCAGCACATCAAGAACCGCTCCACCCGCAACGCGAAGAGCGCCAAGAAGCTCGACAGCGTCCAGAAGCTCGTCCTAACCGGCACGCCCGTGGAGAACTCGGTCGCAGACGTGTGGAGCATCTTCGACTTCCTGCTGCCGGACTACCTCGGCCGCTACGACGCGTTCAACGCCTCCGTGCAGCAGCCCATCGAGGCGGGCGGTCCAGACGGCGCCGCCGCGCAGGAGCGCCTGCACCACAAGCTCAAGCCATTCATCCTGCGCCGCCTGAAGAAGCTCGTCGCGAAGGACCTGCCGGACAAGATCGTGAAGGTGGAGTACTGCCCCATGACGGAAGACCAGCAGCGCTGGTACAACAAGCTCCTGCAGGACGCGCGCACGCGCATCGGCGACATGGTGAAGCAGCGCGGCTTCGCGAAGTCGAAGATCGAGATACTCGCCCTCCTCATGCGCCTGCGCCAGGTCGCCTCCCACCTCGAGCTTCTCAAGGAATATCGAGAACAGCATCCTCATGTCTCACACAGCGATACAGAGACGCAACTTTCAGGCAAGCTGGACATCTTCTTCGAGCTGCTCGACGAGGCCATCGACGGCGGCCACCGCGTGCTCGTCTTCAGCCAGTTCGTGTCGATGCTCACCATCCTGCGCCGCGAGCTCGATGCGCGCAGCATTCGCTACTGCTATCTCGACGGCTCCACGAAGGACCGCCTAGGCGAGTGCAGGAAGTTCAACACGGACGAGTCGATCCCCCTCTTCCTCATCTCGCTGCACGCCGGCGGCACCGGCCTCAACCTCACGGGCGCGGACATGGTGGTGCATTTCGACCCGTGGTGGAACCCCGCAGTCGAGGACCAGGCCACAGACCGCGCGCACCGCATCGGCCAGAAGAAGACGGTATACGTCGTCAAGATGATCGCGTCGAACTCCGTGGAGGAGCGCGTTCTCGCGCTCCAGCAGAAGAAGCAGCTCGTGATCGACGCGACAGTCGGCACCACCGACGCGCAGGCGATCCAGAAGCTCACCTACGACGACGTAAAGGCAATAGTTGGCTTATAGCCGCTAGCGCTGCACGCGGGCGTTGCCGGCGTAGACGTCCCACACCTGCTTCTCGTCCGCCGGCTCCGCGTAGTCGTTCAGCGACGAGGCAGCCATCACGCCGCTCGCCCAGCCGAACTGCAGGCACTTCTCGCCGCTCCAGCCCTTGAGGACGCCATACAGCAGTCCGCCCGTGAAGCCGTCGCCGCCGCCGATGCGGTCCAGGACGTCGATGTCGCGCGGCTCCTCCACGAACCACTTGCCGCCCGCGCGCAGGATCGCGCCCCAGAGGTGATGGTCCGCGCTGACGACCTGGCGAAGCGTGGTTGCGAACATCTTTGCGTTCTTGTACTTCTTCGCCACCTTCTCGATCATCTCCTTGAAGGAGTCGATCTTGCCCTTGAGGTCCTTGCCGCCGGCCTCGGGCCCCTTCATGCCGAGGCAGAGCTGGAAGTCCTCCTCGTTGCCCACGAGGATGTCGGCCACGGACGCGATCTGGTGGAACGCCTTCGCGAGCTCGGCCTCGCGGCCCTTCCAGAACGTGGCGCGGTAGTTGAGGTCGAAGCTGACGAGCGTGCCGAACTTCTTCGCGGCCTTGGCGAGGGCGAGGCAAGCCTTAGTCGTCTCGGGGCTCATCGCGGCGATGAGGCCGGAGAGGTGGAGGATGGCCACGCCGTCCTTGCCGAAGATCTTCTTGGTGTCGTAGTCCTTGGCGTCGAGCGTGCGGCCCACCTCGCCGGCGCGATCGTTCCACACGCGCGGGGCGCGCAGGCCGAAGCCGGAGTCGGCGATGTTGAACTGGTGGCGGAAGCCCCACGGGCCGCCCTGCGGCACGTCTGGCCCCACGTACGCGATGTTGCGCGCACGCAGCTGCGCCTTGATGAACGCCGCCATCGGGCTACCGGCCACGAAGCGCGTCATCACCAGGCACTCGGGCCCGAGCGAGGACGTAACGTTCAGCACGTTCGTCTCGGCGCTCGTCGCCTGCAGGAGGAAACGGTTGGAGTTGTGGACCGCCATGCGGTTCTCGGGCGTGATGCGCAGGCCCATGCTGGACAGGCACGCGACGGCATACTTCGTGTTCTTCCGGACGTTCATTTCTTTTCCTTTCGTTGTGAAGAAGATGAGGGAATTATAGCACAACCCCCTTTGCCGCTCAACCTTCGCAGCTGGTCCGAGGGGACAGACCCTTCCGTGCGCGAGGGGACAGACCCTTCCGGCTGGCGCATCTAACGCTTCAGGCGAGCTGTGAGACGCGATGTGACCGACACCGGCACGCCGTACGCCGCCGTGAGGTTCGCCTCCGTCAGCACTTCGTCAGGCGCGCCGTCGGCGACGATGCGTCCTGCGGACATCAGGATAACGCGCGTGAAGAAGTCCGTGTCGAACGGCAGCTCGTGGAGCGCCATCAGGATCGTCTTGCCGAGGCGCGCAAGGAGCGCGAAGAGTTCGTCGCGGCGGCGGAAGTCGAGATGCGCCACCGGCTCGTCGAGGAGCAGGTACGGCGCTTCCGTGGCGAGAGCGAGCGCGAGCGCGAGGCGCTGGCGTTCGCCGCCAGAGACGGCATCCATCCGCCGCCCGGCGAGATCCGTGGCGTCCACGGCGGCAAGCGCGCGGTCGACCGCCTCCTCGTCCGCACGCGACGGCGCACGCCAGGCGGAGAGGTGCGCCGTGCGCCCCAGCATCACGAAGTCGCGAGCCACAAGATGGAGGTCGGCAGGGAGCGTCTGCGGCACGACAGCGATGGTCGCGCGGGAGCGCGACCCTCCCGCGTGCGCCGTGCCGGGAGGGACGCGCTCCTGCGCGTCCGCAGCGAGCGCCTTCAGGAGCGTCGTCTTGCCCGCACCGTTCGGCCCCACCACCGCAACGCGCTCGCCCTCCGCGATGCGCACCGACACGTTGTCCAGCGCCACGATGTTTCCGTAGCGCACCGTCACGTCCAACAGCTCACGCATGACGTCCCCTCCTTACGAGCAGCCACAGGAAGAACGGCCCGCCGGCAAGCGCCGTCACCACGCCGGCGGGAATCTCTACCTCGCCGAACAGCTTCCCCAGCTGGTCGCACGCCACCAGGAACAGTCCGCCGGCGAGTGCGCTTGCCGGAAGGAGCGCGCGGTGGTTCGCGCCGACGATCCGCCGCACGGCGTGCGGCACGATGAGTCCAACGAAGCCGATGATGCCCGCAAGCGACACCGCCGCCGCAACCGCGAGCGATGCCGCTCCCAGCACGAGCGGCAGCACGCGCCCGGTGCGCACCCCGAGCGACTGCGCAAGGTCAGGTCCGAGCGCAAGCGCGTTGAGGGCGCGGGACTGCGAGAACATGACGAGCGCCGCCGCCCCGATGCACGCGCCAGCCGCCGCAAGCGACGCCGGCTCGGCCGTCTGGAGGCTGCCCATCATCCACCAGGTGACGGACTGGAGCGTGCGCGAGGAGGCGCACGCAAGGACTACCATCAGCACGGCCGACGAGAGGCTCCCCGAGACGACGCCCGCGAGTATGAGCGTCACAGGTCCGCCGCCAGCCGCACGCGCGATCGCCGCCACGGCCAGCAACGCGGCCACCGCGCCCGCGAAAGCCGCCGTCGGCAGGACGAACGCCCCTACTGCCACAAGGCCAGTCGCCAGCACGGCCGCCGCCGCCAGCGACGCGCCGCCAGAGATGCCGAGGATGAAAGGATCCGCGAGCGGATTGCGCAAGACGGTCTGCAGGACCGCGCCCGCGAGGCCGAGCGCCGCGCCGACCAAAAGCCCTGCAAGCACACGCCACAGCCTCAGCCGAAACAGCGCGCCATTAAGGTCCTTAAAGTCCTTAGAGCCATTAACGTCTTTAACGTCTTTAATGTCCTTAACGTCCTTAATGTCTTTAATGTCCTTAATTTCCTTAAGTCTCGTCCTAAGTCTTTCGATCTCGCCTCTCAGGTTCGGCCCGAGGCGCGTGAGATCGTAGTTCATGCTGAAGTCCACCTCCCCTTCCGGTGCCAGCTTGAGCCTCGCCTCCGGCGAGAGCACGAAATAGCCCGTGCGGTTCGTGACCGCGTTCGCGCACCCGACCTCGGCGAGGATGTCGTCGGGCAGCGTCTCTCGCCCGGCCACGATCATCGGCGACTTCTGGACGACGGCCAGAACGCGCTTCGGATGCATGCCGCACAGTTCGGCCAGGCGCGCACGCATAGGCGCGTAGTCCTTGAGCCGCTCGCACGGGAACTGCACCACCTTGATGCCTAGCCGCTCCAGCCTGTTGGACAGAGACGGGTCGGCGAGGTAGGAGACGAGCACGTGCGTGGGCTTGCATGCGACTATGCGCTCGATGGACGGCGCGGAGTATCCTCCCACGCTCGGCAGGTTCGTGGCCGCCGCCGGATAGAGGCAAGCGGAAGAGCGCCCCACCAGGCACCCCTCGGCACCCATGTCGTAGAGCGTCTCAGTCGCCGCCGGCGCGCAGCTCACCAACCTCACCGCCGCCGCAAGTATAGCCACCGCAACCATCACTCTTCAATCCTTCAACTTTTTAAATCCTTTAACCCTCTACCCCTTCAACCTTTTAACCATTTAACCCTTTAACCTTTTAACCTTCTCACTCACGGCCTCGGCTCGTCATTGTCCTCCACACCGAACCCTCTCGGCCCGTAGATTCCGTTGCCAGAGCTGATGAAGGCGGTATGAGTCTTCTCGTCCACCCATCCCGGTTTGCCGCCCGCCTTGTACGGCTGATGGAACTCCTCGACATGCCCATCGGCGAACGCCATGTTGCAGTGGCGCGCGCGGCCACGCCCGTGCCGAAACGCCTGCGTGCCTGCCTTGCGCAAGCCCGCCGAAGAAGCATCATACTGCTTGTCCTGAAACGGTGCGCGCATGAACTTGTTCGGGCCACCTGCATATCCACCATCGCCGAACACGACGACACGCTCCGGGCAGATGACCGAGTCGCGCGAAGTAGGATAGTTTCGTTTCCCAGAATCGTTCTCAACGTAACCCAGGTAACATACGTTGTAGTTGTATCCGGTGATGTGGTTGCCATCCCAGTTGTCGGTCCTTTCCCGAGCGCACTTGGGACAACCAAATACGGACTCGGCCTTCATTCCCTTCAGCATCTCGCCGCACGACCATCCATTCTGCCCGACACGCCGGATGAAGTCCCAGCAGAACGAGGCATATTCGCTCCAGTGCTCTACTCCGTGCCGGACAGGATTCTCCCGCCCATATACCATCTGGCGGAAAGGATTGCCCAAATAGTTCGCCTCATGGCTCTTCGGCTCAATCATCCCCCACGGGTAGAAGCCCTCGTTCTGCACGTAGTTCTGGCACAGTACCGCAAGTTGGCGAAGGTTCGACTTGCATTTCGCGCTCACAGCCGACTCATAAACGCCGAAGAGCGAGGGAATCATGGCTGCGGCAACGATACCGATCAACCCAATAATGAGCATCAGCTCAAACAGGCTGAATCCGCGCTTCCCCATCAAACCCTCATTCCGTATCAAGCGCGAGCTTGAAAAATACGCCATAATCCTTCGGTACCGTGAAGGTGTTGAGCCACGTCCCGTCACCTTGCGATTCGGACGACATCAACGTCGGCATCACGGATTTCCATCCTACGCCAAGCGAATCAGTCTCCCTCACCACCAGACCTTTAGGTCTCGCCGTCAGCTCTGCCGGCGAACGCATCTTGATGATGTGTTCCGTCTCGCCCGGCTCGAACGACGCAACCTTAAACGGCACATCTGTCGCCACAGGATCGTTCGGCCCAAGCCCATACACGCAGTTGATGCCGTTGGGGAGGCCGTTCTGCGCGATCGCTGCCGCATCAGTCAGGTTCGTCTGCCACGCCTTGTCCCACGTGAAGTTGTCCAGTACCCAATTCCGGTAGCCTGAGACGGGCGCCACATCCGCCACGGCGTCCACTTCAGGAGTAGATGGGAGAGTGTCGCCGTCCTCGTTCTCCAGCTCGGCGCTGGCTATGCGCACGTAACGAAACCACTTGCGTCCCTTGGCGTTGACAGGCAGGTCGAGCGCCGAGATGTCGAATCCCCGTCCGCCTGCCGAACCGTTATAGCGCCGACATATCTCGGCAAACGTAAGCCCTAGGCAATCCTCCATGGTGATCGCCGGATCAACAGGAAAGCACGGATTGGTCGGCTCGCCCCAGAATGCATTACCTTCATAGATGGACGTGTCGGGGTTGGCTGGCGCGTATACGCGGGCAAGCGTAGGCATGGCGGATGTGTCCGCATATCCATTGCACTTCCGCCACGTAATACCGTCCTGACTCACTTCGACGACACCTGGGTCATCGAAGGAATATTGACTAGTTACGCATTTCGCCGATGCTGGATCGGTATTGTTGTAGAACATGCCCGCATCGCTGGGGAGACCTGCGTTCCCAAACACGATGAAGTCCACGCCAAAAGGGTTCGCCGGGTCGTCTACCACATCATGGTCAAACGCAATCGTCACATAAGCACCCCCATCTAAATCTTCAAGCGTCAGAACTGTTCCCTCGCCAAACGCTGGACAGGCAGGCGATACAACAAAAGTACCGCCCGCCCACTCATCGTAAGCCGTATCAGTTGGGCGCCCCAACACTACGTTCGGATCGTTTTCCGTATAAAGATTCTTTTGCGCCGTGGTATGGCATCCAACAACAGAGAAACCGTAAGGTGTTTCCGCCGCCGTCGGCACATGTAGGTCAACCTCGATTCCGTAAGCGAAAGAATACCATGTGTTCCCCTGTAATGTTTCATTGTCGGCAAGCGCCGTGTACGAATAGGAAGAAGTACTATATGAAGTACCTGCATTCCTGAGCGCATTCCAGTACTGATAGACATACCCCTCCCAGGCATAAGGATGATCAGGCATGTATATGGTACGCTGGATGGCTGCAAGAGCGCTGATGTCGGAAGACGTGCCAGCGCCGACATCGAATTGAGCGGCAGAATCCGCAACATCATAACCAAAAAACACGATATAACCGCCAGACTCACCCATCTTGAGACGATAATCCTCGCGCACGATTGCTCTGATTGCGTCTCCAAGCTTTGGCGCAGTACCATTCCAGCGGTATCCCCACGCTTTAGCAGTTCCGCCCCAATCGATGGCTATTCCAATCTTATTCGTGCCCTCTCCCACCCAGTAGTGGATGTCGTCGAACGAGAACCCCCAGACCGAGGCGGCAATGGCGACTCCTGCCGCAAAGACAATCTTCTTCACTTTTCAGTTCCTATTTAGTATACGAAACGGGGAAATTATAGCATAATCCCCTGTCTCCCGTGTTGCACAGACACGCAAAAGGTTGATGCACGAACGCGCAAGATGTTAGCGCACGATCTTCACGCCTGGCGGCGCATCGATCTTGGTGTCGATCGTGCCGTCGGGGCGCTTCTCGTGGCGAACGCGCACCACGCCCTGCGCCGTCGGGAGCGCGCCCTCCGCCCAGGCGAGGTCGCCGAGGAACGGGCGCACACGCACCATCTTGCCGCCGACATCTAGCGCCTCGATTCCAAGCACGTGGCTGATGCACCACGCCGCCGGCCCGGAACTCCAGCCGTGGCAGAACGAATGGCGGTAGCCGGGATAGCAGAACTCGCCGAAGTCGCCGTGGATGTCCTTCTTGCCGGGCACGGGCATCTCGTCGAGCCGCGTGGCGTTGTTCGTCCAGGAGAGGCTGAAGTCCTCCCAGAAGCTCGTCGCGCCCATGTCGAGCATGCCGCCCCAGTAGTCGCGCACGGTGTCGAGCGCGCGCTGGTTCTCGCCGGCGGCACTCATGGCCTCGAGCATGTAGTAGCCGTAGAACGTGGAGACACCGTCGTGTCCGTTCTTGCCGAGCACCTGCGCGTACATCTCCTTCGGGTCGCTCAGCCCGCCGAGCGCGAGAAGCGCGGCGGCGGACTTCGCGCCGCACGGATCCTGCTTGACGGCACGCAGCTTCGCCGCGCCAGCGCGGCAGCGCTTCGCAAGATCCGCGTCGCCCAGCACCTCGGCCATGGTCGCCGCGTTGTCCAGCGTGATCGCGTGCAGGGCCTGCGTGCCGGCACGCACCGCCGGCTGGTTGTGCTGCGTCGGCCAGTCGAGGAACCCCTTCTGCTGCGAACGTCCGTCAGGCCCCACTTGCGCCAGCGCATGCTCGATGGTCGGCTTCAGGTACGCCTGCCTCGTCTTGAGGAAGTTGACGTCTCCGGTGAACATGTACCAGTCGTGGACGTTCCGCAGGTACCAGAGCGTATAGTTCGGCATGCCGTTCATCCAGCAGTTAGTGGGCGTCGTGGCGGCGGCATAGTCGAGCGAGTCGCGCAGCACGTCGACCGCGCCGAACACGGAGAGGAGCGTGCGTGTCTCGGGATGCGTGTCGCCCATCCAGACGAGCCGGTCGCGCTTGATGCCGTCCCACAGGAACTCCTGGCAGCAGAGATGCACCGTGCGCACCGCGGTCTCCCACACCTGGTTGACACGCTCGTCCGAGCACTTGAACGCGCCGAGGCGCGGCATTTCCCGCATAAGCGAGATCGCGCGCACGCACTCGAGTGTAACCTTGCCTGTCGTCACGAGGTCGAGACGCACGAAGCGGAAGCCGGTGTTGCCGATCTCGAGCGTGCCCATGTGCGGGACCAGGTACTCGCCGTCGCGGATCGCGTGGTCGTTGCCCGCGCACTTGTCGCCGTAGAGAGCCATCGCCTCGCCCACGCTCTCGCCGAAACGGACGTGCAGCTTCATGCCGCGCGGACCCTGGTTGCCGATCTGGAGTCCGCCGTGCAGCTCGCGCCCGAAGTCGAGCAGCACGGACGCTGGCTCGCCTCTGTTCTCGAGCACGCATCCCACCTGGCGCCCCCACTGGACCTCAGGTATCTGCCCGTAGCGCGGCTTGAGCAGCGATTCCGCGTTCGCTACCGACGACTGGTTGTGGTAGCCGGTCTGCCCAGACGTCCACACCACCCGCGTCGGCGCCACGAAAGAGCGCACGCGCGGATCCGGCTGGCCCGGCTCGAGCGCGCCAAGCCAGAGCGCGGCCGACATGACAATCGCCGCTATGCCGAGGCGGCCGTTGACCATCGCTGTTCCCATATCCATTTTCAAGCTCCTTGTTTGCCGTCAGAACACCTCGCAGGGCGGAAGCGGACCGACTATCGGCCGTGCGTAGTCGAGGAACGCCTTCGTGACGTCGTGCCCGTTCGCGGAGATGAACGCGTCCGGCACGCTGCGCGTGTACTTCGCGGCGTTCGCGATAGGCTGCGCCTCGAACGTCACCTTGTACGCCTTCCCCTTCGCGCGGACGATGGCGATCGTGCCTTTCGCGAGCTTGCCCGCGAGCGCGGCCTTCACGGCGGCGGCGCCGGCGGCGCGCGCTTCCTTCTGGTCGGTCTTCGACGCGACGCCGGGGAACGAGCGCTGCAGGTAGCCGAACGTGTCGGCGCGCACGCGCGAGATGCCCGCGTTCGCCTTGAGGTGCGCCGCGAGCGCGTCGCCTAGCGCTCCCGTGCCGGAAAGCTGCAGGTTGCCGTGCGAGTCGCGCTCGCCGTTGGCGAAGCGCGCGGCGATGGGCGTGCCGTCAGCCTCGCGGATGCCCTCCGAGACTGCCACCACGCAGCGGCCGAACTTCTTCATCGCCGCCTGGACGTCCGACACGAACCCGTCGAGCGAAAACGGACGTTCTGGGAGGTAGATGAGGTGCGGGCCGTCGTCCTTTCGCACGCGGGCGAGCGCGCTCGCCGCCGTCAGGAAGCCGGCGTCGCGGCCCATGATGATGTCGATCTTCACCCCGCCGAGCGCGCGGTTGTCGAGGTCGTCGCCCTTGAGCGCGCTCGCCACGAAGCGGGCGGCGGAGCCGAAGCCGGGCGTGTGGTCGCACGTGCGGAGATCGTTGTCGATGGTCTTGGGGATGTGGTAGCACACGAGCGGATAGCCGTCCTTCTCCGCCTCCTCCGCCACGATGCGCGCGGCGTCCGCCGAGTCGTTGCCGCCGATGTAGAAGAAGTAGCCCACCTTGCGGCGCTTGAACGCCTCGAATATCTTCCGGCAATCCTCCGGCGTCGGCTTCTTCCGCACGCTACCGAGCGCAGAGCCGGGCGTGGCGGCGATGGCCTCTAGCTTGGCGGCGGTAGGCTTGCGCAGGTCGATGTAGTCGCCCGCGAGGATGCCGGCGATGCCGTGCCGTGCGCCGAGTATCCTGCCGATCCGCGACGACTTCCGCGCCGCGAGCACCGCGCCCACGAGGGACTGGTTGATGACCATGGACGGCCCGCCCGACTGGGCGATGACCATGTTGCTGGAGATTGCCTGTTTTTTCATGCGTCCATTATACCAAACAAAACCGCGGTGCGGCGGCTATTGTGTGCTATAATGTGCCGCATGAAGATACTTTTCCTCAGCGACATCCACGGCGTGCCGTCAACGCTGGAGCAGGCGCTTGCCACAGCGGCTCCGCTCGGCTACGACCGCATCGTCCTCCTCGGCGACCTGCTCTACCACGGTCCACGCAACGGCGTGCCGAGCTTCTACGACCCCGAGAAGGTGGCCGCCATCCTAAACGGACTCAAGGACAAGATCATCGCCGTGCGCGGCAACTGCGACGCCGAGGTGGACCAGCTGATGTTCGAGTTCCCGATGATGAGCGACTACTCCATCCTGGACGCAGGCTCCGAGACGTTCTTCCTTACGCATGGCCACCTGTGGAACGAGCGCATTCTTCCGCCCATCGGCATCGGCACCGTGCTGGCGCACGGGCATACGCACGTCCCGGAGCTGAAGAAGCTGGAATGCGGCCTCACCATCTTCAATCCTGGCTCGGTTTCGCTGCCCAAGGGAGGCAGCGCGCGATCCTTCGGATACTTCGACGGCAACACCCTGCTGCACTACTGCATCTGACGCCAGACCCAAGCCCGCGCCATGCTCACTTGCCGCGGCTGGCGACAGTCGGTTCCTTGTGCGGAACTGGGCGCGGACGCCTTCTTGGGGCAGGCCTGCGGTCGGCAGGGGGCTCGCCCTCAGGCTTGTGCGGCTCATCAATGTCCGGCGCGGCCGTCCCTGCGTCCTTCGTCTCCTTAACAGGCGGCGCCATCATGATCGTTTCTCCGACAGAGACGCCCGAGACGAGATGGATCATGCGGTTGTTGTCCAGCCCCACCTCCACCTTGCGCGGCGTCCAGCTGTCGCCGGTGCGCACGTAGACGTGCGGCACGCCGTCGATCCGCGCCACGCACTGCATGGGGCAGTAGAGGACCTTCTCGAAGGAATCCTTCACGAGCTCCACGTCGCAGCTCATTCCCGGGCGGATCACCACGTCCGAGAAGTCGCACTCCAGCTCGCACTTGTACATCTTCAGGTCCGGGTTCAGCTGCGCGCTCTGCCCGTCCGGCAGGATGCCGATCTTCGCGAGCTTGCCGTGGAACACCTTGTCCGGGAATGCGTCCACCTTCACGTTCGCTGGCATCCCCACCGCGAGCTTGTTGAGCGAAGCCTCGGGCACCATGATCTCCACGATCATGCCGGTGTCCAGCGGGATGTAGATCAGCTCCTGCCGCTGCACGGCCGTCTCGCCGACCGCGAGGGGGCGTATCCACCAGCGGCGACGCGATATCTGCACCGTGGAGGCGTAGAGGACCACCCCGTTCGTAGGGGCGTAGATCTTCGACTTCGATATCTGGAAGTCAAGCTCCGCGAGGCGGTTCGTCGCACGGTCGCGCTCGCGCGTGCGCTGGATGATCTCCGTCTCCACCTGGCGGATGATGGACTTGTTCTGCCACTTGGTGCGGGCGAGCGCGCGCGTCGCCTTGCGGAGGGTGGACTCGTTCGTCGCGCGCGTCTGAATGACGGTGTAGTTGGTGAGGACGCTCATCTTCGTCTTCGCCATCTCGAGGGCGATCTCCTTACGCCGCAAGGCAAGCTCGTCGGCCTGCAGCTCGGTGCGGGTGAGGAATCCCTCCTTCGCCAGGCGCTGCGACCACTCGAGCTTCTCGGCTGCGCGCTTCACTTCCTCGTCCGCTAACGCTATGTCGGCGTCGTACTCGCGCTCCTGCTGGGGATAGTCGCCCTTCTCGTACTTCTCCAGCTTCATCTTCGCCAGAGTGACGTCCACCTCGCGCTCGAGGAGGTTGGCGTCGCAGTCGCCCTTCGTCACCTCGAGCTTCTCCTGCGAGATAATGAGGTTGCCCTCGGTCGTCGCGACCGTTATCTCCTGCTCGTTGCGCTTGTTGACAAGCGTGGCGGAGTCGAATTCGAGCAGCAGGTCGCCGGCCTTGACGTTGACGCCCTCGTCGATGACCCAGATCACGACGTTGTTGCCCTCAAGCTCGCTCTTTAGGACGACCTTGTCGCGGCTCTGGATCGTTCCCGAAGACGTGATGCCGATCGTGAGCGGGCCCTCGGCGACCGTGAACGTGGGAACGTCCTCGCCGATGTCCTTCTTGCCGCGCATCAGGAACACGGCGGCAAGCGCCGCGCAGACGGCGATTCCCGCCAGGACCAGACGTCTCTTCCTGGACTTCTTCTCGTTCATCGGCGGCAATTATACCAAATCTGGAGCCGCGCGTGCATCCCCTAAAGCAAGTCAGAAGAACAGCAGGCGGCCGGCGATCGGCTGTCCGCCCGGACGGCGAAGCCCGACCTTGGTATCCTGTATTCCAGCGAGGAACAGCCCGAAAGGCATCTCCGCGGCGCCGTCCTGGATCGGCAGCGCGCAGCCGGCGAGCGAGAACACCCCCGCCTCTGGCCGGTTCGCCGAGTCGCGCACCACTATCGTGAGCATAGTCTCGGCGGTCGCCTTCGGCGGCACGCGCAGCTCGGCGCGCCAGGCGTCGGCATCGTCCACCGTCCCGTCGCTCGCGAACGCGAAACGCACCTCCTCGTCCGGAGAGACGGGCGCCTCGGCAGCCGGCGCGGACGCGCTCAGCGGCCCTGCGGCCAAGGCGAAATCCGCCGCCGCGCCGTCCACGAACGCCATCCTTCGCTCGGCGACGAACGCCGCCAGCCGTTCGGCCATCACCACATGGTGCGGCCGGCAGTAGTCTGCCACGAAGCGGTCGATGAACTCGCGCTCGCCGGCCGTCATCTCGATCTTCTCTTCAATCGTCTTCTTCATGCTGCACCTTCAGTTTCTGCATGTCCTTCAGCGCCCTCGAGAAGAGCTGGTCCACGTTCGCTTCCGAGCTGACGCCTAGCATGCGCTTTATTTCCGTCGAAGACAGGTTCATGCGAAGCTTCAGCAGGTGCACGTACGCCCTCATCGGGTTCTTCTTCCACAGGTCCCCGAAGCATTTCTGCACGAGTTCCCATTCTTCCCGCCGTCGCATCGCAGGGTCTTCAGTCGGTAAGGAATCCCTGCCGCGCGCATCTGACACCATTTTTGAGATTTTGTCCTCGTAGCTCGCCCCGCCCTCGGAATCGTCACCGAAATCGGCCCCTTCCAGCGACACCTCCCTCTTCTTCGTGGGGTCCGCCTGATGCACATACCCGCGCACGTACGTGCGCATCCATCCCCACAGGCTTCCGCCGTCGTCGCGGTACAGCTCGATCTTGCGGCCGCCAATCATCTCCACGTACAGGAGACTCATCATCTCCTCTGGCGTAACTCCCCACTGACGGGCCATCTGACCGCTCCGCAGGCTGCGCGCCTCCGGAAGGACCGCCTTCTCCCAGGCGAGCCGCCACGCGTCGGCATCCTGCAGCTTCAGCAGCTCGTATATCTCGTGATCGCTCGCACCATCAAGGCTCATCGGCCAATACTCCTTTATGCTACAAACCACCATTGACGCGCACGTCGAAGAACGAACCGTCGGCGTTGGCTGCGACCGCGCACTGGACATGCCCACGGTCGAACGCGAAGAAATGACGGTGCACATGCCCCACGAAGACCCCCAGCAGGTTCGGCGTGGAGAACACGGCCTCGCGGAACGCGAACGTCGTCTGCGTGTGCCCGGCCTCCGGCCACTGCGGACGCCGCTCGATCTGCCAGTGGGGATCGACCTTCGCGCCCCACTCCGGGTGGGCGCAGCCTGCCTCGCGCGGACCGTACCCCGGCATGTAGAGCGGGATGTGCATCATGAGCGCCACCGGCTCGCCCTTCGCCGCCTCCTGCCTCCAGAACGACAGCTGCTCGGGCAGTATCTCGTAGAGCGAGTTGTCGATGAAGACGAACCGTATCCCCTTCACCACGCGCGATGCCATCATCGGGTCGGCACCCTGGTAGAGCGGCGCAAGGCGCTTCTTCGTCCATTCCGCCCGTAACGCCATCTCCGTGCCCGGCAAGCCCTCGTAGTGCCAGTCGTGGTTGCCGGAGATGTACATCCAGTCGAGGCCAGACTCGTCGAGCCGCCGCCTCACGTACTCCACGCCCGCCTCGCTTGGGAAGCTCACGATGTCGCCCACGAGCGCGAGGAAGTCCACCTTCATCCTCTTCGCCTCGGCGAGCGCGTACTCGAACCCGTCCGGCGAGGCGATCGGACGCCCCGTGCGGAAGTGGAGCGCCGAACGGTACGGCTTCGCCATGCGCCCCGAATACTGCCTGAACGGCTCGCCCCGCGCGTCGTCGATGGAGAGGTGCGAGTCGCCCACCACCATGAAGCGGCACTGCCCCTTGTACGACGGCATGGTGAAGCGCAGCGATTCCTTCACCGACGCGAACGACACGCCGCCGGCCGGCGTCTCGTCCGCCCGAGCGCGCGGCACGGCCGCCATCGCCGCCGCAGCGGCCCCGAACCTGAACACGTTTCTTCTACTCATTTTCATGGTCTTACCTCTCCAACCCTTTAACCATTCAACCTTTTAACCCTTTAACCCTCTAATCTTCTAACCTTTTAATCCTTTAACCTTTTAATCTTTTAACCTTTTAACCGTGCAGCGGCGACGACTCCCGCGAGTGCACCTGGCTGCGGTAGAGCGACCAGCCGTTGTTCAGCCAGAACGCGATGCAGCACGCCCACATCGTCGGCAGCAGCAGCTCGTGGTTGCCGGATATCTCCGCCACCATTATGATCGAGGTCAGCGGCACGCGGATGGAACTCGCCAGGAACGACGCCATCCCCACGAGCGCGAACGCCCCAGGATTTATGCCAACCGACGTCGGCAGTATGTCGCGGAAGAAGAGCCCCGTCGCCGCGCCCAGCGCGCCGCCGCACGCGAGCGCCGGCGCGAATAGTCCGCCGGAGCCGCCCGATCCGACCGTGAACGACGTGGCGATCACCTTCACGAAGAAGAACACCAGGAATCCCACCGCGGGCAATGTCCCGTACCGGCCGAACGAATCGCCGCCCGCCGTGAACGCAGTCTGGATGAGCGCGTAGCTGGACCCGAGAATGTCCGGGAACACGAACCCGAGCATGCCCGTCACGAGGCCGCCCGTGCCCACGCGCACCCACATCGGCCAAGTGCGCACCGAGAACCAGCGTTCCGTCCCGCGGAACACGCTGATGTAGAAGCGGGCGCCGAACGCCACGACGAAAGCAAGCACAAGATAAGGGAGCAGGCGCAATCCGTTCACGAACGCGCACGGCGTCATGTCGAAGAGCGGTTCCCAGCCGTAGAAGCAGCAGAAGATGGTGTAGCTCATCACCGAGGCGACGACCGACGGCATGATGGTGTCGGCCTCCATGTCGCTTGAAGAGTAGAATATCTCGGCCCCGAAGATCGCGCCCGCGAACGGCGCGCGGAAGAGCGCCGCGATGCCGGCCGCAAGGCCCGCCGCCATCAGGATGCGCGAGGCGCGCTTGTCGAGCCTGAACGCGCGGTTCACCACGCTGCCGCACGCCGCGCCAAGAAGCGTCACAGGCCCCTCGTAGCCCGCGCTGCCGCCGAAGCCAACAGTCAGCACAGACGCGACGGACTTCACGGGGATCACGCCGCGCGAGATGGACTCGCCCCTGTGGAACGCCTTCACGGCGGAATCCGTGCCGCGCGCATGCTCCACCCGCGCGAAGCGCCTGATGAGCAGGCAGCCCAGCACCGCGCCGATCGCCGGCAGGAACACGAGCAGCCACCGATGCGGATCCGTAAGGCTCTCCACCGTCCAGAACGGATGCACGATCTCGCCCTTCGGAAGCATCGACATGAAGTCGTGATGCCCAAGGTCCTCCATCACGTACACCTTGGCCAGGTGGATCATCCAGTAGAACGCCACCGTCACGAACCCCACAAGCACCCCGACGAACGCGGCGAGCGTCACGTACTTGCCCGTCTTCACGGACATGCCGTGTCCGGACAGGAACAGCTTGAACGAGCCTCTGGAGATTTGCTTGAGCATGCGGGAGGATTATACCATACCTTCGGACCTTCCGGCGGCGCGGCGCGCGCGGAAAAACGACTGGAGCACGGCCTTGCACGGCTCCTCCATGACGCCGCGCACGATCTTCGGATGGTGGTTGATGCCGGGATGTGCGAAGATGCCGAACGTCGTCCCGCCGCCGCGCTTGGGGTCGTCGAGCCCCCACACGACCGTGTCGATCCGCGCGAGGACGATCGCGCCAGCGCACATCGGGCAAGGCTCCTTTGTCACGTAGAGGCGCGTGCCCGTGAGCCGCCACGCCCCCTTCGCCGCAAACGCCGACGACAAGGCCAGCATCTCCGCGTGCGCCGTCGCGTCCTGCAGCCCCTCCGTCTGGTTGTGCGCGCGGCCGAGGATCCGCGCGGTCAGCGGGTCGGGGTCGAACGTCGGCTCGTGCCCGTTCGGCGCCTCCAGCCAGGACGGCTCCACGACCACGCAGCCGGTCGGCACCTCGCCGTCCGCCGCCGCCTTCTCGGCCTCGCGCAGCGCCATCGCCATGAAGTATGCGTCAAAGTCCTGTTCCATGCGCATAGTTTACCATAACTGCTCCCGGCGCACCATCAGCCACCGCGGCGGCTGTCCCGCATTTTATGCTAGGCGGCAGGGCGATTTTATGGCAAAATTACCGGCAACGCCAACAACAGGCTTAAACCGGAGGTACGATGAATAGAAGAGAATTCGTGGCAGGCGCGCTCGCGCTGCCGTTCATGCATGGCTGCAAGGGGCTGTTCGGCCCTTCGGCGACACCTGTCCAGCCGCCGCGCCGCATCTCGCCCAACGCGAAGGTGAACGTGGGCATCATAGGCTGTGGCGTGATCGCCAAGGGCACGAACGTGCCCGGGTTCCTGAAGGACCCGCGCTGCCGCGTGACCGTGGCGTGCGACATGGTGAAGGTCGCGCCCGGCTACTTCTACGGGGCCAAGCCGAAGGGTGCCGCGAAGTCCGACCTCTTCGAGGGCGACATCCAGTACGGCTCAAAGGTGCCGCGCGACGTGTGCGGCTCCACCATCGTCAAGAATCAGGTCGACGACCACTACGGCGACAAGGAGTGCCGCGAGGTGTTCGACTGGCGCGACGTGATAGCCGACCCGACCATCGACGCCGTCTGCATCTGCACGCCCGACCACTGGCACGCCATCATCGCCATCGCCGCGATGAAGGCCGGCAAGCACGTCTTCTGCCAGAAGCCGATGTCGCTCTCCATCGCCGAGGGCAAGGCCATGGCGAAGGTGGCGAAGGAGACGGGCGTCACCTTCCAGACCGGCAACCAGGGGCGCAGCAACCCCAACTACATCTTCGCCGAGATGCTCGCGCTCAACGGCTACGGCGGCAGGATCACCGGCGGCCTCGTCTCGATCCCAGGCGGCGACCACTGGGTCGGCCACTTCGGCAGCGAGGCGCGCGCCCCGCTGCCGAAGTGGATGTCGCCAGAGGCGTGGGACCTCTGGCAGGGCCCGGCCCAGCACTGGGAGAACAACGCGTTCATACCGTCCATCCACGAACCCACCTGCTGGCGCTTCAACAAGCGCTACGGCAACGGCATGGTCACTGACTTCGGCGCGCACGAGTTCGACGAGATCCAGCGCGGCCTCGGCACGGACCTCTCCGGCCCCATCCGCGTGGAGAACGTGAAGAGCGACCTCCTCCCCGACGACCAGCGCAAGGTGTTCAGCTGGGCGAAGACGTTCTCGTTCGACTTCGTCTACGCCAACGGCGTGCGCATCAACGTGGTGCAGATCGACAAGGAGCATGGCATCCCGCGCCAGACCGTGTGGCACACGGAGAAAGGCGACATCGGCGTGAAATCCGGCAAGGTGGTGGTGCCCGACGAGCTGAAGAAGTTCACCTGGACGGACTTCAAGAAGACGGACACGTTCATCTACAAGCCGCAGAACGACCACTGGCACGAGGCCGACTTCATCGACGGCATCCTGCAGGCGCGCCAGTGCTGCGCGCCGTGCGCGGTGGGGCACCGCACCATCTCCATGGCGCACATGGCGAACGCCTGCATCCAGCTGCGCATCAAGAGCATCGGCTGGGATCCCGCGAAGGAGGTCTTCACCGGCCCGCACGCCGCCGAGGCGATGGCCAAGTGCTACGCGAGCGAATACCACAACGGGTGGGTGCTTGGTGCCTAGTGGCTAGTGGTTAGTAGTTAGTGGTTAGTAGTTAGTGATAATTCGAAAATCCATTGGAGAGATAAAGCAATGAAGAAGATCATTCCCATCCTTATTCTTGGCACCGTCTTTCTCGGCGGTTGCTGCTGCTGCGAGTGCCGCCAGGCGGCACCCGAGACCGACGCCGAGGGCTTCACCTACCTCGACGGGCGTCACGTCGCCCCCGACGCGCCGAGCGACTGGTACATCATCCGCTACGAGCAGCCTTCGAACGAGCCGTTCACGGACAGCCGCAAGAACTTCCAGCGGTGGCTGTTCACCGAGATCCGCCAGCTCAAGGATTCCGTCACCGTGGTCGAGGACGGCGTGCTGAAGAAGCAGAAGCGCTTCGTCCCCGGCCGCAACTGGCGCAAGTGGCTCCGCCCAGGCGCGCGCAACGTGCGCATCAAGTTCGTGGGCGCGGACTACTCCATCGCCGCCGACGGTCTCGCGAAGGCGCCCGAAGGTTTCACATCGCTCTTCAACGGAAAGGACCTCTCCGGATGGCGCGGATGCTCGCGCGAGGAGAAGTTCAACGACCCGTTCGTCCGCCGCGAGATGAAGCCCGAGAAGATAAAGGAGCTCCAGGCGAAGGCCGACGAGCTCATGAAGGCACACTGGCACGTGCGCGACGGCGCGCTCTTCTTCGACGGCCTCGAGGGCGGCTACTCCATCGCCGCCCTCAAGGACTACGGCGACGTGGAGATCTACGCAGACTGGCGCCTCCTGCGCGTGTACGGCGACTCCGGCTTCTACCTGCGCGGCATGCCCCAGGTGCAGATCTGGGATCCCAACATGTGGAACGGGCTCGGCTCCGGCTGCATCTGGAACAACCCGAACGAGCTTTTCGCCGCCACCGAATGCGCCGACAACCCGATCGGCGACTGGAACACCTGCCGGATGCGCATCGTTGGCGACCGAGTCTCCGTGTGGCTCAACGGCGTCAAGGTGGTGGACAACATCGTCTACCAGAACTACCGCGACCCCCAGAAGGGCATTCCGGCTGTCGACCGCTTCGAGCTCCAGTGCCACGGCGACCCGGTCGAGTTCCGCAACATCTTCGTGAAGGAACTGCACTAGCGTCACGCCCATGAAGCGCACGGTCCTCTCATGTGCGGCCATGCTTGCCGCAGCAGCAGCCGCCCTCTCCACCGACGAGGCGCGGCAGTTGCGCGAGGAGGCCCTGCGCTTCGACGCCGTCGCCGCCAACCTCGCCGTCGACGACCTCTCGAAGAACCCTTCCTACGACGCCACCGCGCACCGCGCCGCCGTCAAGGCCCTCTCCGCGCGCAAGGAATGGGCGGTCGCGCACCTAGCCGACGCCAGCGACCCATCCGCCGAAGAGGCCGCCGCCCTCGTGCGCGGCTTCCGCGCCGCCCTTCTCGCCAACCCGCTCCTCGATTCCGACCGCATCCTCTGCGTACGGCGCAACTTCGCCAACCCCGTCTGGCCGCGAGCCGACAAGCCGGGTGGCTCGGACTTCCCCTACACCAAGCGCGCCTTCTCCCGCAAGCTCGGCCTCCTCGGGCTCAACGCGCACAACCACATGGACCTCGACCGCACCGGCTTCACCAACGACATCGCCGTCATCTCCGGCCTGCGCGGCACGCCATCCATCTCCACCCTCTACCGCCCGCCGGACACCTCCATCGTCCGCGACCTCGATCTCGACTTCGACGCTTCCCGCATCCTCTTCACGAGCTACAGAGGGACGAACAATCTGCTAGGGGTATACGAGATAGTGGTGAAAGGTGAAAGTCGAAAGGTGAAAGGTGAGGTTGACCCGCCGGGCTCTACCCCACACCTTTCACCTTTCACCCTTCACCCTTCACCTCCGACACTGGTCTCGCCAGAAGATGGCCACTTCGACATCCAGTGGTGGGACGGCTGCTACCTGCCGAACCGCGACCAGATCATTCTCATGGGCACGGGCGCATACCAGTTCCTGCCATGCGAGGACGGCAACTTCCCCATGTGCGTCATCTACCGCATGGACCGCAAGACGGGCGAGACCATCCAGCTCACCTTCGAGCAGGACAGCGACTACACGCCCACCGTCCTCAACGACGGCCGCGTCGCATACACCCGCTGGGAATACTCGGACCTCCAGCACTACTTCTCCCGCGAGCTGATGACGATGAACCCCGACGGCGTCGGTCAGCTCGCACTCTGGGGCAGCGGCTCCTACTTCCCCACCTTCTTCTGCGGCGCGCGCTCCGTCCCGGGCGACCCGCACAAGATCGTCCTCATGGCCGGCGGCCACCACGGCCGCGCGGAGCACGGCCGCATGCTCCTCCTCGATCCCACCCTCGCGCGCAGGTATCCGCTCGTCTTCGACCCGCCCGGCCGCGAGTGGGGTCCGCCCCTCCACACGCTCCGCATCCCCGCCAAGACGCTACCCGCCGCCGAGACCGGATTCGTCCACGAGTTCCCCGGCCGCGGACAGCCGGTGGAGGGCGACGTGTGCGACCTGCAGGTCGACAACCAGCTCGCACGCGGCAAGCCCTACTTCTCCCACCCGTGGCCGCTCGGCGGCAACTACTTCCTCGCGAGCGCCAGGTGCACCGAGTCTGGGCTCTTCGGCATCTACCTCGTCGACACCTTCGACAACATGATCCTTCTCGCGGAGGTGCCCGGCGGCGCGCTCTTCGAGCCGATCCTCCTCGCGCCTCGCACACGCCCGCCCGTCATCGCCGACCGCCGCGTCAAGGGCGCAAAGACATGCACGGTCCACATCGCCGACATCCACAGCGGCCCCGGCCTCAAGGGCGTGCCTCGCGGCACCGTCAAGCAGCTGCGCGTCTTCGCCTACCACTTCTGCTACCACAAGACCGGCGGACACGTCTCGATGGGCCTCGACAAGGTGGAGTCTGGTTGGGACGTGAAGCGCGTGCTCGGCACGGTGGACGTGGAGGCCGACGGATCCGTCTGCTTCGAGATGCCCGCCAACACGCCTGTCTCCTTCCAGCCGCTCGACGCCGACGGCGCGGCCGTGCAGCTCATGCGCTCCTGGACCGTCGGCATGCCCGGCGAACGCGTCAGCTGCACAGGCTGCCACGAGGACAACCGCTCCTCGATCACCACCTTCCGCACGCTCGCCGACAAGCGCCCCATCCAGAAGATCCGTCCGCCCGACGCCGACGGTCCGCGCCCCTGGGGCTTCGCCACCGAGATGTTCCCCCACCTCGTCGCCTCCTGCGCCTCATGCCACTCAGGGACCGAGACTGCTGGTAGGGCGCGTAGTCCTCAACGCACCGCCGCCAACAACCTTAAAACCACTACAGACCTTAATGACCCTAAAAACCTTAACTGCCCTAAAGACCTTAATGACCCTAAAGACTTTAACTGCCTTAAAGACCTTAAAAACCTTAAGGACCACCGCGCCCTCCAATCCGTCTTCACCGGCTGCCCTGAGGCCGCCTATCGCTTCCTCCATCCCTTCATCCGGCGCGGCGGCGCCGAGTCCGACCTCCAGCTGCTCGACCCGATGGAGTTCCACGCCTCCACCTCGCCACTCGTGCAGATGCTGAAGAAAGGCCACCACGGCGCGCGCCTCTCGGAAACCGGATGGCGGCAGCTCTACACCTGGATCGACCTCAACTGCCCATTCTACGGCAAGTGGTCGCCTGCGCCCTTCAAGACCGACCGCTTCGTCCAAGGCTGCAACGACCAGATCGCCCGCCGCAAGGCGCTCAACCGCACCTACGCCGACCTCGCAGACGACCCCGAAGCCGACTACGACCGCTACTCCGACCTCCTCTCCTCCCGCGGCCCGCTACCGCCCATTCCCCCTTCTCCTCTTCCCAAGGCAGCGCCCGCCAGTCCTGATGGCCGAATGTTCGGCCATATCCACCCATGGCCCATGAACGCGCTCCAATCCGCCCGCGCCCAACTCGGCGCCATCGACGAGGTCGCCCCTGTGACGGTGCGCACGCTGGAGCTCGGCCGCGGCGCGTCAATGACCTTCCGCCGCATCCCGGCCGGTACCTACATCATGGGCTACACGAACGTCTGCCCCGACGAGGCGCCGCGCGTCGTCCGCATCGAGCGCCCGTTCTGGCTCTCGGAGATGGAGGTGGACAACGCGCAGTACCACGCCTTCGACCCCGCGCACGATTCCCGCGCGCAAGATCAGTGGGGCTTCGACCAGGTGATGCCCGGCCACATCGGCAACCATCGCCGCCAGCCCGTCGTGCGCGTCACGCGCGATCGCGCGCTCGCCTTTTGCGCATGGCTATCTTCCACATGCGGCGTCCGCGCCACCCTCCCAACCGAGGAGCAGTGGGAATGGGCCGCGCGTTCCGGCACAGGCACGCCATTCCCCTGGGGCGGGCTCGACGACGACTTCGGCAAATACGCCAACCTCGCCGACCGCACCCGCCGCTTCATCTACTCGAAGTGGGACGCCGCCGCCTGCGTCCAGACGCGCCGCCCGTACCGCCCCGAGCAGAACTACCCGCTCCACGAGGAGCGCTGGGAGGACGACTGGTTCACGCTCAACTTCACGGGCCGCGCGCTGCCCAACCGCTGGGGACTCTACGACATGCACGGCAACGCGGCCGAATGGACATCCACCACCACGAACGGCCTCGCCGTCGCGCGCGGCGGAAGCTTCGCCTCCCGCCCGAAGGACGCCACCAGCTCCTTCAAGTTCTACTACCTCCCCTGGCAGAAGGTCTACGACGTCGGCTTCCGCGTCCTGCTTGAGGAATAATCCGCAAGAAAATGGTATAATGCCGCCTGCCATGAAATGTCTGACCATATGCCACATCGCCTGCGCGGCGCTGCTCCTCTGCGGCTGCGCCACCGAGCGTCACGTCACGGACGCCAAGCATCCGGACATCGCCATCACGGCGGACGGCGGAGTGACGTTCCGCGGCCGCTTCGTGGAGCCCGAGGACCTGCCGGGGCTTCTGCGCGACACTGGCTTCACGCGCACGGACACGATCAACGTCCACTATCCTGACGGCCAGGGCGACATGCGCATGCCCAGCCGCGTCATGACGATCCTGCTGCGCAACGGCTTTCCCCGCACGATCCTGGTTGGCGACAGGAAGTCGTATTCGCACATCGGCCGCGAAGACAAGAAACCGGCGCAACGGCGACAGCTTGAGCCTCGGCGCATCGGCGCCGACCCGCGCGTACGCTACAAGTGACAGGGGCCGGACAGCCTAATCGACGGGCGTCCAGTCGCCTGTCCATACGTAACCCTTGCCGTCAGCCGAGCAGAGGCTTCAGCGCGGCGGCGAACGCCTCGTAGTCGGCCTCGGAGATCGGCTGGCCGAACGGTGAGCGCGCGAAGCCGCAGTCGTAGCCCAAGACGCGCATGCCGGCCTTGCGGTAGGAGAAGTTGGGGTACTTAGAGAAGAAGTACGTGAGGTGGTTGGCACGCTCCTGGATGGGCGCAGCCTCCGCGAAGCGCCCCTCCTTCGCGAGACGGCAGATCGCCACGTAGTCCTCCGGGATGAAGTTGTACGTGGTACCGATGCCGCCCGAGAAGAGCTTGTTCATCGCGAGTCCGCTCAGCAGGTGCGGGTCGTCGCCCACGAAGCACTTCATCTCCTGCACGGACCAGAAGTCGCGCCCCGTGTACTTGAGCCCCTTGAGGTTGGGGATCTCGTAGAACTTCCGCTCGCGGTCCGGCACGAGGTCACGGTACCAGCAGTAGATCATCAGCGGCAGGCCGGAGGCGCCCGCGATGCGGCTGTAGTGGTAGTACGAGGCGTCGAAGTTCTGCCCGAACACGAGCGGGCCGAGCGTCGCGATCCAGTCCGCCCCCGCCTTCTCCGCGTGCTTCGCGAGCCGCACGGAGTCCTCCGTGTACGTGCACCCCACGTGGATGATCACCTTCGCGCGCCCGTTCACGGCGCTGATCGCGGCCTCCGCGAGGTACTTCCGCTCCGCGAGCGAGAGGAGCACGTGCTCGCCCGTGCCGCCGCCCACGTAGAAGCCCTTCACGCCGGCCTTGAGCAGGCGCTCGATCTGCCGGCCGACCATGTCGCCGTTGATCTTGTCGTCCTTCGTGTAAGGCGTAAAGATCGGCACGAACGCGCCCTCCATGCCCTGGAACTCGCGTCCCTTCAGTTCGGGGAAGGTGTTGACGATCGGCTTCTCCTCCGCCCTCCCCCGCAATCCCGCCGCCGTCGCCAGCGCGGCCGCACCCAAAAACTCTCTTCTGTTCATTTGTTCCTACCTTCCTTGTATTGCGCGCAGCACAAGACATGTCGGATGGCCGCCGCGCGTCACGGTCACCCGCAAACCCTCAAGCGTCTGCTGCGCGAAGCGGCAGACGTTCGGGACTTCCTGATTGTTACCCTTCAAGGCGTTCGCGTTCGTCAGAGTGCCAAGTGAATGCCACGAACCGCCGGACAGCCCTTCGATGGCACAGTCTTCCACCGGGCACTTGTTCACCCATGAGAGGTGTCCCGAGTAGATAAGGATTTCCGAAAGTTCCACCGGCTGGTTGAAGAGGATTGTCGCCTGCGCGTTCGTGGGCGACATGTAGAGGCCGTCCCATGCGTCTTCGCCGCTCACCAGCTCGACGGCGCTGCCAACGCCGCC
>CACWSW010000020.1 GCA_902763655.1 uncultured bacterium | reverse complement strand
GAGCGGGGCGTTCACCGTCGTCGTGAACGGGTTGGAGAGGATGATGCCGTTGTAGACGAGCTGGAACATCGGCACGTAGCGGTCGACGAGCGCCGGGTACTTCGCCGTGTCGAACGGGCGGGCGAACGACACGTAGAGGATATAGTCGAGCTGACCGGCGTTCTGGTCGTACGAGCCTTCGGACGAGATGCCGCCGAAGGTGTCGCGCCCGAGCTGGAGGATATGCCCCACGTACTTCACCGCCTCGCGCTCGTTGAGCGGGTGGCGCGGATCGTCGCAGCGAGGTGCGCCCACGCAGCTGAAGACGTCGAGGTAGTGGAGTCCCTTGAAACCCATCGCGGCGACCATCGCCATGTCCTTGATCGCGAACCGCTCGTAGGCGCGCTTCGGGCAGATCGTGTACATCCGTCCGCCGCCCCAGGTCGTCTTGCCGCGCTTCAGGGACCCGTCCTCGTTCTTCTCTATGATGTACTCGGCGTCCCAGGAGTCGGCGATCATGTAGGCGTCGCGGTGGTTGCAGTGCGCCACCACCTTGTAGCCCAGCCCCTGCGCGTGGGCGATCGCCTCCTTCAGCCCCTTCTCGCCGCCTAGCGTGGGCTCGACGGGGAATATCTGCGGCCAGCGCCCGTCGTGCCCGCCAACGTTCCAGCCCACGAGGCAGAACTCGGCGCCCTCGATGCCCTGCCGCTTGAACTCGTCGGCGATGTCCTTGAAGCGGTCGAACGTGATCACCGGCTTCACCGGCGGCTCGTTCTTCACAGTCTGCTCCGGCACCGGGCTGGGCACTGGCTTCCAGGCGTTGCGCACGCGCACCTCGGGCCATTCCGCCATGTAGTCGAGGATCGGCTGCTTCTTGACGCGCTCCGCGAGCGGCACTACGGCGCCGCGGTTCAGCTGGTACTGCCGGTACGTCCGCGCCATTCCGGCGTAGTCGGCGTCCGCCCCCTCCAGCCAAGTGAAGCTCACGACCAGGTCTTCGTACGGGTCCTGCATCTGCCAGTCCCACGCGACCGATAGCGAATACGTTTCGTCCTTCAGCTCCGCGGTGAGCGAATAGTTGTATGGCATTCCCTCGACGATCGCCACCCAGGTGCCGCCAGGCGACTTCATGCCGAAGAACGGCATGTGCGGGCGTCCGCTCCGGCGCGAGCCGTTCTTCTCGCGCGCCTTGAACGTGCCTAGCTCGCCGTCAGAGTTCACCCAGTAGCCGTCCGATCCCGCCTTGACGCGGGCGAAGTCGGGGCGCACGCGCACCAGCCTGACGTCGGCCGGGATGCTCTTCTTCGCCATGCGGAACACCGCCCGGCCGTCCTTGATGTCAAGCGGCGCCTGCTCGCTGGTCATGTGGCCGTTCTGCCTGATGATCTCGACGGTCAGCTCCGCACCGCAGGCCACAGCTGCGGCCAGCGCGGCCGCCGCAAAAACAAGTCTCGTCTTCATTTCGCTCCTAGCATTGGTTTTTCGTGGACGCGAGCATTATACCATAACTCTCCCGATCGCGGATATTGCGCAAGACGAAACGCCGCCGATGTGGTAGAATATCGGCGCATGAGCAACAGACGGTTCATCATATTGTTCCTTCTCGGCATCGTCGCCTGCGCGGCGGGCCTGTGGGGGCTTTCCGAACGAGCGCGCGTGGTGGCGTCCGACGCGACGAGGCGCGTGCTCTGCCCTGTCGACCCGTCGGCCGTGGACGCGGTTACGGTCACCGCGCGAGACGGCGCGAAGATGACGCTGGAGCAGAAGTCCGGGAGCTGGAGGATCGTCGTCCCCTTCCCGTCCCCTGCCGATCCCGCGCCAGTCGCCCAGCTCATCGACATGCTCACGCTCGCGCCGATCTGCGACATGCGCACCGAGGACGAGCTCAACCAGCTGCACGAGACCCTTGCCGACTTCGGCCTGAACCCTCCGCGTTCAACGATCTCGCTCTCGGCTGGCAGCGTGACGAACACGATCCACTTCGGAGCCGCCACCGCGTCGGGCAAGGAGATCTACGCGCGCGTCGAAGGCATCAAGAACGTGTTCACGCTTCCGGCGGACGCGTTCGCCGCCGTGCCCTCTGGCGTAGACTCGTTCCGCCAGTGCGCGATACTGTCATGCCCCAGGGACGAGATCGCCGGTCTGGAGCTTCGAGTGCCGGACGCGAAGGAAGTGAACGAGCAGACCGCGTCCCTCGTGAAGCTCGTGCGCGACGGAACGGGATGGCGGATGACCGAGCCCATCGCGGCAGTGGCCGACGCGGAGGCCGTGACGGCGCTGGCAGACAAGCTGGCGGCAGCCCGCGTGATCGACTTCACGCTGCCGTCCGCTTCCCAGCCGCCGCCGCACGGAACGACTCCGGACGGCACCCTGCCCGCCGCCGCGCTCGTGCCGTACGGCTTCACCGTGAACAAGACAGGCCTGTCGGTCGACACCGCGCTCTCCGTAACCGTGCTGGCGATGGACGGATCGGTCGAGACGATACTCTTCGGTGGAGCGGCAGGCACGAACCGCGTGTGGGCGCTGGTGCAGAACGGCGCCGCAGTCGTATCCGTCGACGCCTCGCTCGCCGAGCTGTGCCGCGCTCACGAGGCCGCGTTCCGCGACACGCGCGTGTTCTCGTTCAAGGCGGACGAGGCCCTGAAGTCGGTCTCCATCACCGCCAACTCGCTCGTGTACGTGCTCGGCCGCGACACCAACGGCATCTGGCGGATCGACGCGCCCGTTGTGGCCCCGGCCGACCAGGCGATGGCGGCAGACCTCGTGGAGAAGATACTGAAGCTCAAGCAGAACGATCTCACGAGGCCTGAACCGAAGAACACGAAAAAGCCCGCCCAGGAGATACAGGTGGCGGTGGAGACCACCGCCGCGAGCCATGCGGCCATAGCCGTGCCTGCGGACTACTTCGGCAGGGACGTGTCGTTCGCCGACCTGCGCTCGAAGACGCTCCTGACACTAGACCCCACGACAGTGCGGCGACTGTCCGTGAAGACGGATTCCGGCGAGGCGCCCGCTGTGACTTTCGACGCGACCAGGGCGGTCTGGAACCTGGAGAAGCCGATGGAGGGGAAGCGCTCCAGCCCTACCGCCATCAAGGCGCTGCTGACCGCCCTCGCTCATGTCGAGGCCGTGAGCGTGGAGACCGTAGCCGCCACGCCGGCGGACTTCCGGCGCTGCGGGCTGGACAAGCCCGCGTGCATCGTCACGATAGACGTCGAGGCAGCCGGCAACGCGCGTCGCAACGTCCTGCTCGGCGGAGCGACGTCCGGCGGCGGACGCTACGCTACGGTAGGCGGCGCCGACGCCGTGTTCGTAGTCTCGAAGCAGACCGCCGCCGCACTCATGACCGATCTTACCGAATAAGGAGTGGCAATGAAGACAGTTCTCATCACAGGCGGAAGCGGGTTCCTCGGAATCAACCTGATCCGCTTCCTGCGCACTAAGGGCGTCGAGAAGATCCGCGTGCTCGACATCGCCCCATTCGACTACCCCGAGGCGAACGAGCCCTGGCTCGACTTCACGCTCGGCGACGTGCGCGATCCCGCCACGGTCAACCGCTGCGTGGACGGATGCGACTCCGTGGTGAACACCGCGGCGGCCCTTCCCCTCTACTCGCCGGAGGACATCCGGACCACGGAGGTGGACGGCGCGCGCAACGTCATCGCCGCCTGCCGCCGCTCAGGCGTCCAGCGCATGATACAGATATCCTCCACGGCAGTGTACGGCGTTCCCAAGAAGCACCCGATCTACGAGGACGACGAGCTGATCGGCGTGGGTCCCTACGGCCACGCGAAGATCGAGGCGGAGAAGATATGCCGCGACGCGCGGGACAGCGGTTTCTGCGTGCCCATCATCCGCCCGAAGTCGTTCATCGGCCCGGAGCGCCTCGGCGTGTTCGCGCTCTTCTACGACTGGGCCTACACGGGCCACGGGTTCCCGATGATCGGCAGTGGGAAGAACCGCTACCAGCTGATGGACGTGGAGGACCTATGTGACGCCATCTGGCGCACGATGACGCTCGACGCCAAGACCGTCAACACCGAGTTCAACATCGGCGCGAAGGAGTTCACCACGATGCGCGAGGACTACCAGGCCGTCCTCGACCGCGCCGGACACGGCAAGAAGATCCGCGGCCTCCCGATCAAGCCCATCGTGTTCATCCTGCGCATCCTCGAGAAGCTCCACCTCTCCCCCCTCTACCCGTGGGTGTACGAGACCGCGTCCACAGACAGCTTCGTGTCGATCTCGCGCGCCGAGAAGCGTCTCGGCTTCGCGCCGAAGTACTCCAACAAGGACGCGCTCGTGCGCAACTACGACTGGTACGTGGCGAACCTCGACTCCTTCAAGGGCAAGACCGGCGTCTCCCACCGCGTCCCCTGGAAGCAGGGCATCCTCGCCTGCGCCAAGTGGTTCTTCTGACGCGCATAATACGTTCCACCGACGTTTTCTGCTTGTTTTCCGCCGAAAACAGCGGTATCATATACGCCCTCTTGCAAGGAGAATAGAAATGGACATCACTGACGAGATGCGGCGGCACTCCGCCGCGCACCTGACCGCGCGTGCGGTCATGAACCTCTTTGACAACGTTCAGGTGGACATCGGCCCCGCCACGGACGAGGGGTTCTACTACGATTTCGACCTTGAGCACCGTCTCTCCCCCGACGACTTCCCGAAGATCGAGGCCGAGATCGCCCGCCTCATCGCGCTCGACGAGCCGTTCGTCCAGAAGGACGTCACCGCCGAGGAGGCGAAGAAGATGCTCGCCGGGCAGAAGTACAAACTAGAGCGCCTGGCGGACGTCGAGGCGTCCGGCGAGGCGATCTCCACCTACACGGTCGGCGACTACGCCGAGATGTGCCGTGGGCCGCACGTAGAGCATTCTTCCCAGATCGGCGCCGTGAAGCTCATGAAGGTGGCAGGCAGCTACTACCGCGGCGACGAGAACAACAAGATGCTCCAGCGCGTGTACGGCATCGTCGGAAAGGACCAGGCAGAGATCGACGCCTACCTCGCGCGCATGGAGGAGGCGAAGAAGCGCGACCACCGCGTCCTCGGCAAGCAGCTCGCCCTCTTCACCATCAACGACCAGGTCGGTCCCGGTCTCGCGCACTGGCTTCCGCGCGGCGCGCGCGTCCGCGTGGCGATCGAGGAGTACTGGCGCAAGAAGCACTACGAGGCCGGCTACGAGATCGTCTACACCCCGCACGTCGGCAAGTCCAACCTGTGGGAGACCTCCGGCCACCTCTCCTTCTACAAGGAGGGCATGTTCCCCGTGATGAAGGTCCAGGAGGGCGAGGGCAACGACGCGTACATCCAGGACTACTACGTCAAGCCGATGAACTGCCCGTTCCACATCCAGTGCTACCAGTTCGAGAAGCGATCCTACCGCGACCTCCCCGTGCGCTACGCCGAGCTGGGCACGGTGTACCGCTACGAGAAGGACGGCGTGCGCCACGGCCTCTTCCGCGTGCGCGGCTTCACGCAGGACGACGCGCACATCTTCTGCACACCAGAGCAGATCGTGCAGGAGATCAAGGACACCGTCGAGTTCGCCAAGAAGATGCTCGGCAAGTTCGGCTTCCACGACATCCAGGCATACCTCTCCACCAAGCCCGCCAAGGCCGTGGGCGATCCCGCCCGCTGGGAGCAGGCCACGCAGTCCCTGCGCGACGCGCTCGACCAAGAAGGCATGACGTACGAGGTCGACGAGGGCGGCGGCGCGTTCTACGGCCCGAAGATCGACATGAAGATCAAGGACGCCCTCGGCCGCCCGTGGCAACTCGGCACCGTGCAGTTCGACTTCAACCTCCCGGAGCGCTTCAACCTCACCTACGTCGGCGCCGACGGCAAGGAGCACCAGCCCTACATGGTGCACCGCGCCCTCCTCGGCTCCATCGAGCGCTTCTTCGGCATCCTCATCGAGCACTACGCCGGCGCGTTTCCGCTCTGGCTCGCGCCCGAGCAGGTGCGCATCCTGCCGATCACCGACAAGCAGCTCGACTACGCGAAGAAGATCCAGGCCGCGCTCCGCGCCAAGGGACTCCGCGCGGAGATCGACCCGTCCAACGAGAAGCTCGGCGCGAAGATCCGCGCTGCGCAGCTCTGGAAGGTGCCGTACATGCTCGTGGCCGGCGGCCGCGACGAGGCAGCTGGCGTCGTCTCCGTGCGCTCCCGCACTGACGGCGACCTCGGCGCGATGGCGCTCGACGCCTTCATCGCCAAGGTCGACGCAGAACTGGCCCAGTGACCGGTGAGTGCTACTTGAGGCCGGTCGCGTTCGCGATCAGCAGGTAGTCGTTCGTGAGGATCGTGTCGATCCCCATCTTTAGGAATTTTCTCGCCTCGGCCGGATCGTCCGACCAGAACACGTTCACCCGCATTCCCGCCGCGTGCGCGCGGTCGATGGTCGACTGGTCGAAGTACGGCTTGAAGAGCTGCACCATCTGGCACTTATGCTTGATGGCCATGTCCACGATGTCTGGGCGTCCCATGTCGTAGCGGCCGTTGCCCATGCAGCGCGGGATGTCCGGCGCAAGGCGCGCCAGCTGGTCCTGGAGCGGGCCGCAGCTCGACATGAAGTACACGTGCCCGCGCGCGTCGTAGGCATCGATGAGGCGCAGGACCTTCTTCACGTGCTCCTCGTCCCAAGCCTTGCCGATGTCCTTCATGTGGATGTTCATGATCGTGTGGCAGGAGAGCTTTGCGAGTATCTCCTCGAAGCGCAGGATGCGAAGCCCCGCGAAGTTCTTGAGCCCCTTCTTCTCGCCGAACTTCGATCCGAAGTCGAGCTTCGCCAGCTCCTCGTACGTGTGCTCGTACACCTTGCCCTTCCCGTCCGAGACGCGGTCGAGCGTCGCGTCGTGGATGGACACGATCTCGCCGTCCTTCGTCCACCACAGGTCGAACTCTATCTCCGTCGCCCCCAGCGCCACTGCCGAGCCGAACGCAGGCAGGCTGTTCTCCGGAGCGACCGTGCTGAATCCGCGATGAGCGCAGAGGCGCTTCGGTAGCGCGGTTTCCGCATCCTTGAACCCGGGGATGATCGCGCTGCCGGCGGGACGGTACTTCCACGGGCGGCGTCCTACCTCGATGTAGGTGGAGTGGAGACCGGGCGGATTGCCGTAGCCCATCGGCTTGAGGTACTTCGCGTGCGGATCGAACTCCACCGTGAGCGTGCCGACGCGGCTGAACATGTTGCCGAGCATCTCGCCAGAAGGCGCCACGACCATCGAGCCGCCGCCGACCGGCGAACCGGGTCCCATGCTCACCGAGGAGCGCACGAGGTATGCGCCCGTGTTGTACGCCAGGAACTTGCCTATCGTCTCGAGGATAGAGTGCGGGTCGCTACGCTGGTGCGAGCAGCCGATGATCACGTCGGGCTTGAGTCGGGCGATGTTTGCGAAGTTCTCGTAGAAGTAGAAGTCGTAGCAGGTGAGGAAGGCGTAGCGCACGCCGTCGATCTCCAGAACCTTCGGTTCGGACCACTTCCACATGTACGACTCGTCGAACTTGTACTTCTTCCACTCGCCCGCGGTGAGGTGCTCCTTATCGTACTTGCCAACGCACGTGCCGGTCTTGTCGAACGCGAAGGTGGTGTTGCGCGGGCTCGGATGCGAGAAGTCGAGCGCGTTCACGAACACCGTAGCCCCGCAGCGCTTCGCCGTCTCGGCGCAGGCGGCAAGGAGCGGCGCGTTGTACTTCTTGGCGGCCTCGATCGACTCCTCGCGCGAGCGCGGACGCCCCTGCCGGTCGCTCGCCTCTGGGAGAACGATGAGGTCGAGGCTGGGATCGCACTTCTTCAGCGTGTCGAACTCCCACTGCATGGACTTGTCGACATCCGCCATGTCCAGCGCGTACGGCGGCTGGAACACGCACGCCTTCAGCGTCTTCGGCGCATCCGCGCAACACACTCCGCACGCCGCAACGGCGAGCGCGACAATTGTCAATCGCATAGTCTTGTTCTCCTTGATTATCGTGGCCCGAAGTCGCGGCCGACTGCGTTGGTGGCTATGTTGAGCAGGATGTCGAGCTTCGCGTCGACGGCGTCGAAGCGCTTGTTGAGGCTGGCGGCTTCCTGGTTCACTTTTTCGTGTATCTCGGCGTTGGAGACCGTCTCGGCGTTCGAACGAGACCCCACCCACATTCCGCCAAGGAACACCATGACCACCAGAAGCACGGTCACAAGCACGACAACTGCGAACTTCAGCATGTCTTGCACCTTTCCGATGTCTTGCGGAAGTCGAGGAGATGGCCGAGGAGAGAGCGGAGCCCGCGGTAGTAGAAGCCGAAATCGAACAGCGTGCGCGTGGAGAAGAGACGGCGCAGGATGGCCTGCGGCTGGAAGAAGCCGCTATACACCTTGCGCACGGCCTTCTTTATCTCGTCTTCGGAGACGAGCGGCGTCTTCGTGATCTGCCGGCGCATGTCGTACTCGTCCCAGTCGAGCGTCGTGAGGCCGTCGTTCTCCTTAAGCTCCTTGAAGAGCGGCGTGCCGGGATACGGGATGGTCATCGTGCACTGGAGCGTGGACGCCCACCCTTTCGCGAGCATCTTGCGCGCGAGCTTCACGGTGTTCGCGATCTCCGCCGGACCTTCCCACGCGTGGCCGAACATGAACGTGAGGTGCACGTCGAGTCCTGCCTTGTGCGCCCACTCGGCACCCTTCTCCACGTCCTCGACCTTGAGTGCCTTCACGAACCGGTCAAGCGTGTACTGGTTGGCGGACTCCACGCCGAACAGCACCAGGCGGAACCCCGCCTTGCGCATGAGAGCGTAGTCGTCGTACGTCAGCCGTCCGAAGCGCATGTTGCAGTCGATGCGCAGCTTCTTGCTGTACCCGCGCGCGATCATCTCGTCGCAGAACGTCTTGAGCCATGGCCCGACAGGGAACGAGCCCGAATCGTCCATGATCTCCTTCACGCCGTAGCGCTCGATCAGGTCGCCGATCTCGTTCACCACGTCGATCGGATCGCGAGTCCTGTAGTGCGGGTAGAGCGTTGTCCAGCTGCAGAACGTGCACTTCGCATGCCAGCAATCGCGGCCTGACATCAGGTACGTTCCGGGCGTACGGCGGAAGTTGCCGTTCTTCACGGCATAAAGTTTCCAATGGCAGAGGTCGCGGTCGATCCACGGCGCGGAATTGAGGTCGTGGTTCAGCTGGAACCGGCCCGTGCTCTTCACCTCTCCGTTCTCGCGATACCATATTCCAGGCTCGAACTTCGAGGGGTCGAAGTTGGACTCCACCAGGTTCTTCACGAGGAAGTCCCAGTCGCCGCCCGTCAGCACGTAGTCCACCGGGCACGCGGCCATCGTCTCCTCGGGCAGCGCCGTCACGTGGTCGCCCACGAGGACGTATTTGGTGCCTGGCGCGGCATGATCGCTGATCCACTTCCAGTGGCGCTTGACCACGGGCGTCTTGGTTTCGAGGACCACGAGGTCTGGCTTCGCTTCCGCGAGACGCCTTTCGAACTCCTCGGGCGTCCACTCCTCTGCGATGCCGTCCAGCCATACGACATCGTGCCCCGCCTTCTTCATCATGGTGGCCGCCGTAGCGGGCACCACTGGGAAGATGTAGGTGGGGCGCGAGAACCACTGGAACTGCCGATTCTGGGAAAGGAGCGGAACTCCCTTCTCAGACGGCAGCGGTGGATAGGCGAAAGCGATTACCACTTGTAGCCAAGGCCGAGAATGTAGCGGATGTCGCTACGCTTCGTTGCCGACGGCGGGTTGGAGTTGTAGTCCCACTCGATCTTGCCGAGCAGCTGCCAGCTCTTGATGATCTGCGTGGTGAAGCCGATGTCGGTGGCGATCAGGTACTGCTCGGACCAGTTGCTCGTGTCGGGCAGGTACTCGAAGTTGTGGAACAGCTCGAAGTTGTCCACCCAGCGCGGCGCCCACTTGAAGTGGTGCGCATAGCGGAACGCGGGATAGTCGTCGTCCTTCTCGTGCTCGTACTTCTCCTTCACGTAGGTCATGCCCACTTCCTGGTCGAAGCTCCACTTGCCGGTGGACTCGAACGCGGTGTTGTCCAGCCACTGGTAGCCAAGGCCGGCGCCGAGGCGATAGCGGTACTGCAGGTTGTTGATGCCGTCACGCTCGTAGCGGCCGTTGATGTAGGAGTACACCTTCGTAGCCCAGAAGTGGTCCTCCTGAGCCTCGAGGAGGATGCGGTCCTCGGTCTTCTCCTTGGTTTCCTTATCCGTGCCTGTCTGCTGGTAGTAGTAGCCGAAGTTGGCCTTGAAGCGGTCCTTCTCCCAACGGCGGTTCACGTCGGCGAGGAGGGTTGCGGATTCGCTGACCGTGTTTCCGCGCGACACCATTCCGCTGAGGTTCACGCTGCCGTGCCACTCCTCCTTCTCGGGGTTGACGGCCTTGACGTTGCCCATGTCGAGCTTCTTGCCGGACACGGTGTATGCGCCATCCTTCATGTTGACGACGCCGTCTTCGGTCGTCTTGTCGTTGTACTGGACGGTGCTGTTGCCCGTGGTCGTCAGGCTCGCGACCTTGTCGGCCGCAACCTTGACCTCGCCCACGTCATCGCTCTTGAACGTGATCTCGCCTCCGACGATACGCACGATCGAGCCTTCGAGGCGCGAACCACTCTTGAACACGATAGTGTCGGCCGTGACGGCCCACACGCACGACGCGGCCAAGACCGCTCCCGCTACTTTCTTCATGACCATTTTCTTTGTTACTCCGTTAGGGGTGAAACTTGAGGACATTATACCACATTGGCCGATGGCGTGTCAAAGCTACCTCTGCACCCGGCCAGAGGCGTTACCGGCGGCTAGCGCCTTCACCTCCGCCACGCTCATCATGTTGAAGTCGTGCTCGATGGAATGCTTCAGGCACGACGCCGCCACAGCGTAGTTGATCGCGTCCTGCGTGCCGTACCCGTTCGCGAGAGCATAGATGAGTCCGCCGCCGAACGAGTCGCCGCCGCCCACGCGGTCGACGATCGTGATGTCGTACTCCGGCGAGAAGCAGGCCTCCTTGCCGTCCCACAGCATGCCGGCCCACAGGTTGCGCGTCGCGGAGAGGCTCGTGCGGAGCGTGATCGCCACTCGTCCGCAGCCGAAACGTTCCTGCAGCTGGCGCGCCACTGAGACGTACCCGTCCTTGTTGAGCTTCCCGGAATCGACGTCGGTGCCCGCCGCGCGGATGCCGAACACGTCTGCCGCGTCCGCCTCGTTCGCGATGCACACGTCGACGAACGGGACGAGCTTCGCCATCGTCTCGCCGGCCTGCTCGCGCGTCCAGAGCTTGCCGCGGTAGTTCAGGTCGCAGCTGACGGTTATGCCCTTCGCCTTGCAGACCTCGAGCGCGTCAAGGCAGATCGCGGGATTCTCGCCGCCGAGGGCCGGAGTGATGCCGGTGAAGTGGAACCACCCTGCTCCATCGAGTATCTTTTCCCAGTCGAAGTCGCCGCGCTTCGCGAGGGCGATGGAGGAGCCCGCGCGGTCGTAGATGACCTTTGACGCACGCTGCGAGGCGCCCTTCTCCACGAAGTAGATGCCGAGGCGCGGTCCGCCCCACACGATGTCGCGCGTGTCGACGCCGAACTGACGCAGCGCGTTGCGCGCCGAGCGGCCGAGGTCGTTGTCGGGCAGCTTCGTCACGTACGACGCGTCCATCCCGTAGTTCGCGAGCGACACGGCCACGTTCGCCTCGCCTCCGGCGTACGACGCCTCGAAGCGGCTCGCCTGCGTGAACCGCAGGTAGCTCTCGGGATTGAGGCGCATCATGATTTCACCGAAACAGACAATTCTCTTTTCCATAGCAATCACCCACTAATAACTAACCACTAGACACTAACCACTAGACGCTCGCGTTAGCGACGAGCGCACGCGCCACGTCGGTGATCTTGTCCCACGCGCCGGCAGCGATGAGGTCCTTGTTCGTGAGCACGCCGCTCACGCCCGCGCCCACGCATCCGACCTTCATGTAGTCGGCGATGTTGTCCGGCGTGATGCCGCCCACCGCCAGAAGCGGGATGTGCGGCAGCGGAGCGCGAAGCGCCTTCACGTAGCTGGGGCCGAGCGCCGTGACGGGGAAGAGCTTGATGAACGACGCGCCAGCCTCGTATGCGGACACCACCTCCGTAGGCGTGAACGCGCCCGGGATCGCCACCATGTCCATATTCACCGCCTCGCGGATCAGATCCGTGTTCACGCTTGGCGCGATCATGTAGCGCCCGCCCGCGTCGGCGGCCATCTGCAGCTGCTCGCGCGTGAGCACCGTGCCCGCGCCCGCAAACATCTCGCCTGCGAACTCCGTGCTTATCGTGCGGATCGCGTCGGCCGTCTTCGTCCAGCTGGCGGGATCGGCCTGCGGGAACGTGACCTCCACCATGCGTATGCCGCCCTTGAGATAGGCTTCGGCCAACCGCACGCACGTTTCAGGCGGAAAGCCGCGGATGATGGCGATGATCCTAGTCTCCAATACTTTGCTAATCACCTCGTCGCGTTTCTGGCTCATGTCGTTCTCCAATAGATAGGTTGTTTCAATCAGTTCTTCTGCAGCAGGAAGCCGCGCTTCAGGATGTCGCTCCCGTCGTACATGTAGAGGGGATCGATCTCCAGGGGCAGCGCGCTCGGCACTATTATGTGCAGGTCGCCCGCAAGCTGGCGGCGCCACTTGGCGCGGAGCGCGTCGCGGCACGTCTGGGGCGAGTCGCTGCCCTCCGCGTTCTTCACCGGCGCAAACTCGTCGCGGCGGTCGAACGCCAGCAGGGTGACGCGCTTGGCGTCGGGGAGTATGTCGAAGATGAACTTCTCGAACTTGTACCCGTTCGCCGTGTCGTGGACGACCGTCTTGCCAGCGTCGTCCACGGTGGCGATCTTCTTGTGCGCAAGGTGGAGCGGCATGTCCTTCTTAGCCTCGCGCTCGAGGAACTCGCGGTCGAACACGTGGATTGCCGGCGAGCCGTACTTGAAGTAGAGGTCGCCGTCCGCCGTCTTGCGGTAGTTCATCTCCCGCGTCATCTCTGTGTACTCGATCATGTCGAATCCGCGGCCGCGCCGCACCACCATGCCGAGCCCCTCGCGCGGGTTGCGCTTGGCGCAGAGCTTGAGGGAGTACTCGGACTTCTCCAGCACGTGCAGGCCGACGAACGCCGGCTCGGCGACGTTCACGAGAGGATTGTCCACCTGGAAGTAGAAGAGCGTCTTCACGCCGCGCTTGGCCATGTCCTCGAAGCAGCCGTTGGCCTTGAGCGCCGCGAGCATGCCGCCGTGGCCGTCAGGGCTCATGAACACATGGCCCGGCTTGTCGAGGATGATCTTGCCGTCCTCGGTCATGCCCGGCCACATTCCCTGCTTGAAGAAGATGACGTCCTTCTTGTCGAGCCCGTAGAAGCCGTGCTCCTCGAAGTGCGCCACCGTGTCGGCGTAGTTCGCCATGCTCGTCATGATGTAGAACGGGATGCTCGCGCCGTAGCGGCGAGAGAGCGCCAGCACCTTGCGCGCGTGGAAATAGAAAAGCGGCTCGTTGGATATCGGCCCGATCGGGTATGCGCCCTTCGGCCCTTCGAAGCCGAGGCGCGAACCCTGTCCGCCAGCCACGAGCAGCACGCCCACGCGGCCGGCAGCAAGCTCGCGCTCGCCGGCGGCCACCGCCTTCTTGAGGAGCGCGCCCTTCAGCACGGTCACCTTCGGGGCCGTGGGGACTCCCTTCTTGGCCGCAGCGGGCTTGCCTGCGCCCGGCAGCATAGCGCGGCACCGCGCCACCTCGCGGAAGTCGATGGATTCGATCTGCTCCAGCAGGGACTTCTGCTCGGCCTTGCCAAGCGTTTTCCAGAATCGCAGAAGGTGCTCCTGACCGTTCTGCCGAAGTATTTCCGTTGCCTGTTCGTATTTCATGTTGTCTGCCTTTGATTGGAAAGCGTCCGTATTATACCGCAAACTGCCGCGTGCCGTCTATAGCGAAAGGCCGCCGCAAGAATCAGCCATCGGGCTCCTCCTCGGCCCTGGGATGGTAGGTGTGGTGAACCTGCCCGAGGCGCGACTGGTCCACGTGCGTGTAGATCTGCGTGGTGGCCACCGACGCGTGGCCGAGCATCTCCTGGATCGAGCGTATGTCCGCACCGTGCGCGAGAAGGCTCGTGGCGAAACTGTGGCGAAGCACGTGCGGAGAGATCGCCGCGGGGTCGATGCCCACGGCGGCCGCGCGCTCCTTCAGTAGCTTGAACACCCCCATGCGCGTGAAGCCCTTGCCAAGGCGCGTGACGAAGAGGTGGCGTTCCGCGAGGTTGCCGCGCACGAGCGCGCCGCGCGCACCGTCAAGATAGCGTCGTACCGCCGCCGCCACCGACGGCGCGAACGGCACGAGCCGCTCCTTAGATCCCTTGCCGCGGCAGCGGACCAGCTCCGCGCCATCCGGCAGGTCCGCCAGCTCCAGCCCGCATAGCTCGCTCACGCGCAGCCCGCACCCGTAGAGCATCTCCAGCATCGCCCGGTCGCGCAGGTCGCGAGGCGTCTCGCCGTCTACGGACAGCACGAGGCGCACGGTGTCGTCCTCGGCAAGCGTGCGCGGCAGGATGCGGTCGCGCTTCGGCGCGTCCAGTCCCTCGCTGAGGTCGCGCGCCGTCCACCTCATCTCCTTCAGGTGGCGCAGGAACTCCTTCACCGCGACGAACGCGCGGGCGCGCGTTGAGGCGCGGCGGCGCTTCTCCTGCAGCGACTGGAGCCATGCGCGCACGTCGTCCTGCGACAGCTGGCCCGTGGCCGTCTTGCCGCGAGCGGAGAGGAACTTCGCGAACGCCTTCACGTCGCGCCCGTACGCCTCGCAAGTCTTTGCGGCGAGCCCGCGCTCCAGCGCCAGGCTCGCCGCAAACGATCCGATCGCCTCGGACAGGACTGCCATCGAGACACCTATTTCTGCTTGCGCTGCGCCCCGATGGATTCCGGCGTCACGCCGTTGGCGGTGAAGCCGGCCTGCGCGATCGCCATCTCGATGTTCTTCTTGGCGATCTGCATCGAGTCGTACCTCAGCGTGAGCCGATGGTTCGCCGCGTCGAACTGCAGGCTTCCCTTGTCGACGCCGCCGTACGGCGCCAGGGCGGCAGCGACAGCCTGCATGTCGCCCTGGGTCGCCTCAGGCATGTCGATCGCGAAGTCGCGCACGTCCGTGCGGCGACATCCCGCCAGCGCGAGGACGACTGCGGCAACTAGAAGTACGCGCTTCATGGTCATGCCCCGATCCCGGTCACTTGACGATCTTGCGGCCGCGGATGCCCGCCGCCGTGTCTGCACCGGCCTTCTTGCCCTCGTGTGGACGGAGCGAGCGGACGGCCGCGCCGGCCTTCCACATCTCGCTGTCGTGCATGTCCTGCAGCTTGGCGGCCATGAACTCCTTGTAGTCGGGACGGCCGGTGTCGCGGATGACCTCCTTCGCCTCCGTCATGTTCTTGACGCTCTTGTAGAGCTTCTTGAAGACGGGCTCGGTGGCCTTGCGGAAGAGCGGACGCCACTTGAGCGCGCCGTGCTGGGCCGTCTGCGAGCAGTTCGAGTACATCCAGTCCATGCCGTTCTCGTCCACCAGGCGCGCGAGCGACTGCGTGAGCTCCTCGCACGTCTCGTTGAACGCCTCGCTCGGCGTGTGACCGTTGGCGCGGAGGGTGTAGTACTGCGCCTCCATCACGCCCGCCAGCGCGCCCATCAGGATGCCGCGCTCGCCCACGAGGTCGGACGTGACCTCGTTCACGAACGTGGTCGGGAACAGGTAGCCGGAGCCGACGGCGATGCCGATCGCGAGCGTGAGCTCGAGCGCCTTGCCCGTCGCGTCCTGCGCCACGGCGAAGGAGCTGTTGATTCCGGCGCCGTTCAGGAAGTTACGGCGCACGTTCGTGCCCGAGCCCTTCGGCGCGACCATGATCACGTCCACGTCCTTGCCCGGCTTCACGCCCGTGAGCTTGTTGTAGACGTACGCGAAGCCGTGCGAGAAGTAGAGCGCCTTGCCGGGGGTGACGTACTTTTCTATCTGCTTCCACACCGCGCCGACGCTGCCGTCGGACGTGAGCATCATGATGACGTCGCCCTTCTCCGCCGCCTCCTCGATCGAGAAGAGCGTCTTGCCAGGCACCCAGCCGTCCGCCAGCGCGCGGCCCCAGCTGGAGTTCTTGCCCTTGCCCTTCCGCTGGCCGACGATCACGTTGATGCCGTTGTCGCGCATGTTGAGCGCCTGCGCCGGCCCCTGGATGCCGTACCCGAGCACGGCGATGGTCTTGCCCTTGAGGACTTTTTGCGCCTTCTTGAGCGGGAATTCCTTGCGCGTCACGATCTTTTCGACGACGCCACCGAAGTTGATGTCCATTTTGCTTTTACTCCTTGGTTTCTTCCAGCCCCACGGCCAGAAAAGTTCAAGTATTATACCATAAAGAGGACCTGTCCCGCAACTCAGTTCGCCTCGGCGACGAGCGGACCGGCGAGCTCCTTCAGGAAGAACAGGCGGCCAGGCAAGGTGGGGATCCAGCTGGACGTCACGAAGCGCGTAGGGCCGTAGCGGAGCGTCATCCACAGGCTCATGCCCTGCCACATCATGCCGCGGGAGAGCGCGCCGTCCGCGCCGCCGATCGCGTAGTCGGCCTGGAACATCAGCGCCGGGCCGATCGTATTCGCGCGGCAAGGCACAAGCGTCGTGCGGCTCTTGAACGACGTGATGGCGTTCTGCTCGATCGTGAGCGGATGGAGCTGCACGCCGATGCGGTACTGCTGGCGCTTCCACTCGGCGTCCGACTTGAACTCCGCTCCGATCATCGGCTCCCAGAACGCGATGTGGCACATCCGCCCGATGCCGTACACGAGCACAAGCTTCGCGCCCTCGGCACGGAGGGCCGCGATCTTCTCCGGATACGTCGGCAGGTTGCTCTTCGTGGCGAAGTTGCGGTGGTCCTTCGGCACCGTGAGCTTTCCGAGCGGATTGTAGAGCGCCTGCTCCATGGCGTACTGGAACGAGGCGTCGCCCACGAGCGTGTTGCCCTTCCCGTCGGCCCACTCGTCCATGTTGAAGCACCACACGTGCTTGCAGTCCACGTTCCACTCCTTGAGGAAGTAGACCGCCCACTTGTACATGCCCATCGGCCCCACGGGAAGGATGAACGCGATCTTCTGGCCGGCATCCTTCGCCTTGCGGATCTCGTTGGCGATCTCGTGGCCCATCTTCACGTCGAACTCCTTCACGTCGGCGCACGGCACCGGACTGAAGCCCTTGTTCCAGAACGGCTGCGGCTTGACGATGTCCGCCGGCTTGTTCGCGCAGCAGCGGTCGATCTTCTTCATGTCCCAGCCCTTGGGGTAGAATCCCTCGAGCAGCGATCCCTTTACCGTTGAATTGAAGTCCATCTCTTTGTTCCTTTCATTGGTTGTTTAAAAATTCTTGTTTGTAGCTAAACAGATGTTTCACCCTTCACTCTTCACCTTTCACCCTTCACCTTTCACCTCACGGCAACATCCTCGTCGTCGTACCGCGCAGGTACGCCTTGCAGCTGCGGAAGCCCTCCGCGTACGCTGCGCCGCACTGGTAGCCGCGGTAGCGGGAGCAGGTGCGGACCATGTCCGCGAAGTCGATGCCGTCGTGCTCGCGCATCCAGTCGAGCTGCGAGTGGTGGCACTCGAGCATCTGGATCTTGAGGTCGATCTCGTCCGTGATGTCCACGAACTCCTCCGGGAGGAAGTTGACCCCGGCGAGCGTGTCCATGTAGTAGATCGGCACGAGCTTCGCCGCCTTGCGCGTCTTCGACGGCCAGTTCGGCAGCGTGGCCGTGAACGCTGCGTCGAAGACGAGCTTCGAGGTGGCGATGTGGTCCGGCATGTAGTCGTCAGGGCTGTGGGTGATGATTAGGTCCGGCTGGGCGTACTGGATCACCTCCACCACCTTGTTGCGGCTATCCGCGTTGTCCGTGTAGATGTCGAGGTCGCCGAAGATGCCGTCAAGCACTTCGATGCCCGCGAGCGCGCCGGCGGCGCGCGCCTCGGCGGCGCGCATCGGCACGAGCTCCTCGGGCGGAATCACCACGTGCCCGAGCGAACCCGTGCACAGGTGCGCCACGATCACCGTATCGCCGCGCTTCACGCATTTCGCGAGCGTCCCCGCGCATGCGATCTCCACATCATCCGGATGGCATCCGACAGCCAATACTCTCATGTCACGATTCTCCTTCTAATCTTTTAACCCTTAACAGCTACCCTACGGCCCGTCCGCGCGCTTTTGCGCTCTGCGTCGACGAGGGCCACCGAGTTGCGCGCGTCCTGCGGCGTGAGCGGCCCCTTCGCCGCCGTGCCGTTCACGTGCGCGAGGAACCACTTGATCTCGTTCTCGTAGCCCGTCCCCTTCCCGAGCTTCGGCTTGAACGCCTTGCCTTTCGCGGGGTAGACGGTGAAGTCCTCTGCGGGGCGCGTGGTGCAGACCGCCGTCGCGCGCTCGAACACGACGCGGAATCCGGCCTCGAAGCCGAAATCGCCTGTCGGCGCCCAGCTGACCGTGGACGTCACGACCTTGTCGGGATACTCGTAGAGCGTGTGCGCGTGGTCGGTCCAGCCGCCGCCAGCGTGCAGGTGCGAACGCGTCGTCACCGCCGTCGGCAAGCCGAAGAGCCAGTTGATCATGTCGGCGTCGTGGATGTGGAAGTCCAGCTGCACGCCGCCGGACTTCGACTCGTCGAGGAACCACGACTTGCCGCCCGAGTTCCATCCCGGCGCGTTCGAGAGGCGCGAGAAGTCCGCCGCCACCACCTTGCCGTACTTGCCGCTCTCGATCATCTTCTGGAGGCAGACGTAGGTGGGCCAGAAGCGGAGGCACTGCGCCACCATGAAGCGCCCCTTCGCCTTGCGCGCGGCGGCGAGCATCCTGTCGCACGCCTTCGCGTCGAGCGCCATCGGCTTCTCGCAGAGCACATGGTAACCGGCGGCGAGCGCCTTCTCCGCCATCGCCGGATGGAGCGGCGTGGGGAGCGTGATGTCCACCACGTCGAACCCGCCCGCCGCGAGCATCGCGCCGAAGTCGTCGTAGATCTTCGCGTCGCCGTAGTCCGTGGACTGGTCAGCGCCTGCTATGTTGCCGCCGGAAGCCTTCTCGAGCTGCGCGAGGTTGGAGTCGCAGAGCGCCACCACCTTCGCGCCACGGAGCTTCTTCCAGCAGCCGTAGTGCATGCGTCCCATGAACCCAAAGCCGACGATTGCGATCTTTTTCATGGCCTCATTATACCACACCGCAGCGCTGAGCGAAAGCCCTATGCGCGGACATAGGGCTGCGTCCACGCCACCTGCACCTTCGGGTGCTGGAATGCGCTTGCCGCCGGACGCTCGGGCGAGATGATGCGCGCACGCACGTAAAGGTCGTCAGTCGCGAGCGTGTAGGAGGCCGACACAGCCTCGCCGATGCCGCCCGAGACGGCCTTCGCGACGCAGCCGATCTTCTTCGTGTCGTAGACGTTGACCTTGCGCGCGTATATCTTCTGCTTGTCAGCCGGCGCGTCAGGCGGCTCGATGGACACCGTGCGCACCGGCTTCTCGGAGAAGTCGCGCTTCGTTACGATGAACTGGATCGTGCGGCAGAGGTTCTTCTTTCCGGCAACAGACACGGACAGCGTGCCGCTCGCGGGATCGAAGGAGAAGTCCTCTGGCTGCACGCCCTCGCAGACGGCGAAGTCGCCGGCGTTCATCGCGCGGATCAGCGCCTCAGCCGTGAGCGCGTCGGCGCGCACGAGGCTCCAGGCGTTGTACGGCAGGCAGTGGATGCCAGGCACATGGCCCACGGTGCCGAAGTAGGAATGAGTATCGTCGTTGCCCACGCCGTAGAGGAGCGGCTGTCCGTTGCGGGCGCGGAATGCGTTCACCACGTCCCAGAAGCGGTCGGTGGCGAAACCGTCCGTCGGCAGCCCCTCGCCCGGCCTGTACGGGCTTCCGCCGTTGCACAGCTCGAAGAAACGCACCTCGGGGTTGGCGATGAGGTCCTCGGGGTTCACGTCGTACCAGCGCCAGATCGGGTGGTTGAGGATGAACATCGACTCTCGCCCCATCTCCTTGGCCATCGCCTCCACGGCCTTGAACGAGTCGCGGATGCGCTGCGCCACCGTGGCCTTCGTGCCGCAGTTGCGGAAATGCTCCGGCACGCCGGGCACGTTGAGGTAGTTCATGTGGACCTGATGCTCCACGCCGTCATCGTCGTACGTGCGCGTCGTGCCTTCCACGGCATCGAGTAGCAGGAACTCGCCGGGCTTCTCGAATATCTCGCGCATCTTCGCGTACGTCTGCACGACGGCCTCCACGGTGCCGTCCGCCGCCGTCTCGCTCTGCGCGCTCGCGGGAAACGCGCGGCGGTAGGCGTCGAAGATGTCCTGGTTGACGCGGCCCTTGCCCTTGCCGACCTTCTTGACGCGCCGCCCCTCGGCATAGACGTTGTGGTCGCTGAGGCCGAGGAAGTTGTATCCCGTCTCGCGATAGAACTGGATCGCCTGCTCGGGGAACGCGCTGCCGTCGCTCCAGTACGTGTGCGTGTGGAACTGGCCCTTGTAGAACCGCTTGCCGCCCGCCGGCGCCGCCTGCGCCACGCCGCGCGCGCCCGCTGCCGCGGCAAGCGCCGCACCTGCTGCCAGAAAACCTCTACGTGTCGTCTGCATCATATTCTCCTTCCGGTTCATGGAACATAGGCAATCTTGAGGCCCTTCATGGAGATGTTCATCTCCATCGCCTCGTTCATCCTGTCGAGCGAGTACCTGTGCGTGATGAGGTCCGTGACCGGCAGCCCGCGCTCCTGGGCTTCCTTGAGGAAGTCGAAGCTCTGGACCCAGTCCTTGGCCTGGTACGTCCAGCTGCCCGTGGCCTTCACCTGCTTGTTGCACATGTCGAGGTGCGGGTTGTAGGTGGTGTCGCCGTTGTTCGTGAAGAAGCCCAGCTCGCAGAAGCTGCCGCCGCGGCGGATGTAGCTCCACGCCTTGGTGGCGGCCTTGGGCGAGCCCGTGCACTGGAACACCATCTCTGCGCCTTCGCCGCCGGTCAGCTCCTTCACGCGCTCGGTCGCGTCGGGCGCGAGGCCGTTGACCGTGTAGCGCGCGCCCAGTCGCTTCGCGAACCCGAGACGGTTCTCGTCGCCGTCGCAGGCGATGATGTTGCGCACGCCGAGGCAGCGAACCATCGTCAGCAACAGCAGTCCGATCGGACCGCATCCCTGCACCAGCACGTAGCTGTTGAACTTGAAGTTGAATATCTCCTTGGCCTGCTCCACGGCGTGCACGATCACGGCCGCAGGCTCGATCAGGATGCGCAGGTCGCGGTCCATGTCGCTCACGTTGAACACCACGCCGCCGGCGTTCACCTTCATGTACTCTCCGAACCAGCCGTTGAGGTAGTGCGACGGCCCGGGCAGGAGACCGAAGATCTCGCCGCCGTTGCAGAGCTCCTGTATCTCGGGATGGAACCGGCACGTGTCGCAAGCGCCGCACGGCTTGAGGCCCGTCACGATCTTGTCGCCCACCTTGAGCGGCTTGCCCGTGAAGTCCTTCGTCACGTTCTTCCCGAGGGCCACGATCTCGCCCGTTCCCTCGTGGCCGAGCTGGACGGGACAGAACCCGAAGGGATCGCCCTTGAACTCGTGCACGTCCGTGCCGCAGATGCCGCATCCCTCGACCTTGACGAGGATCTCGTCGTCGCCAAGCGGCGGGATCGGAACCTCGATGAGATCCATCTTCTTCGGCTCGACTAGAACCGAGACCTTGCATGTCGCTGGTATTGCCATTTTCTCATACTCCTTTGAGGACGAAATCCGCCCGTTGAGGCAAGTATAGCACAAAGCGCCCTGGGATGGAAGAGCGCACAGGCGCGACACGACAAAATCGTGTATAATGTTCGCCGCTCATGCGAAGCGTATCTTACAGGGAAATTCTGCGGCTCGTGTGGCCTTTGGCCCTCGGGATGGCCAACAACGCCATCATGCAGTTCACGGACCGCGTGTTCCTCGCGCGCGAGTCCACGGCTTCCCTCGAGGCGGTGCTGCCCGCTTCCATCCTCGCGATCCTCTTCATCGGGTTCTTCCAGTCGGTCGTCGCCTATTCCGGCACGTTCGTGGCGCAGTACCACGGCGCAGGCGACCCCGAGGGATGTTCGCGCAGCTGCCGCGCCGGGCTGCTGCTCTCGCTGGCAAGCGGACTCGTCCTCGCCCTTTTCATCCCCCTCGGCCGGCTGATATGCGACTGGAGCGGACACTCTCCCGATGTCCTCCTCCGCGAGAAGACGTACTACACGATCGTCATGTCGGGCGGGTTCTTCCTCTGCGCCGCCATGGCGGTCCAGAGCTTCTTCACCGGAATCGGGCGGACCCGCATCGTCTTTTGGGTGAACGTCCTCGGCAACGCCGCCAACATCCTCCTCGACTACCTGCTCATCTTCGGGTGCGGTCCCATCCCCGCGTCCGGCATCGCCGGCGCCGCCGTGGCCACCGTCACCGCCCAGGCCCTCCAGTTCGCCGTCCTCCTCTCATTCGCCATTCCCTTCCTCAAGCGTCACCCGCCCACCTCCACCTTTCACCTTTCATCTTTCGCCTTTCACCTGAAGATACTTCGCTTCGGCTCTCCGGCGGGAATCTATTCCGTCCTCAACATCCTCTCGTTCGCGATCTTCGTCTTCCTCACCGGGCGCGTGGGCGACATGGCGTTCGCGGTGTCGAACTCCGTCTTCACCGTCAACTACCTCCTCTACGCCCCGATCGAAGGTTTCGCCGTAGGCGTGGGCACGCTTGTCGGGCAATGCCAGGGCGCAGGCGATCCCGACGGCGCGGCCCAAGCCTGCCACCGCACGCTGTTCCTCTCCGAGCTCTACATCACCGTGGCGTCGCTGTCCGTGCTCGTGTTCTACAGGCCGATCCTCGGCCTGTTCATGTCGGACGCCGCCACGTTCGACCAGGCCGCTTTCATGTCGCTGGGGTTCGTGCTGTTCGTGCTTATGGTCGCGTGGCAGTGCTTCGACTGCGCCGACGTTGTCCTCTCCGGCGCGCTCAAGGGCGCCGGGGACACGCGCTTCGTCATGCTCTGGATGCTGTTCGCCGCGTTCGGCTTCTGGCTGCCGCTCCTCTTCCTCGTGTACTGGAAGTGGCCGACCATGCCCGCGCTCTGGTCGACGATGATCGCCTACGTGGTGCTGATCTGCTTCGGCACCGCATGGCGCTGGCGCCGCGGCCCCTGGCGCTCCATCCGCCTAATATAAGCTTGTGGCGACGGCGCAAAGAACGCCGTCGCCACGCAGAACGATCTCACCGTTGCAGATCAGTCGGCCGGGCCGTATTCCATCGGGAACCAGACGCGGTACGCGTTCGACGGCTGCCAGAGGTCGCCGGCGGAGGCGTAGTCGCAGAAGAACACTGTCTGCGGACGGCGCCCGTCCGGATGCTCGTGGTGCGAGCCGATAGGCAGCGAAGCGGAGTAGGCCATCCAGATGTCCTCCGACGGCGCGCGGACGAACGCGAAGTCCATCGCCTGTCCGTCCTTGATCGAGCGGCGGCGGAACACCTCGTTGATGTCGCCGTCGTTGAAGCGCGTGTCGCGGGCGAGCGCGATCGGGCCGCGCGTGAACGCGACGTGGTTGTTCATCACGTGCGCGCGCGTCGTCATGTCGAAGAAGATCTCCACCACGTCACCGATCGTCCACGTGCGCGTGATCGCGCAGTAGGTGCCGGCCTTAACGCCCTCGACGGGCTTGCCGTTCACCTTGACGGTTGTCTTCGCGCTCCACGCGGGGATGCGGAGCTTCACCGTGAACGGCATCTGCTTCACGGTGTGGTTGACGATGCGCACGTTCCCCTCCGCCGGATAGATGGTGTAGATGTCGAACGCCACCTTCTCGTTCAGCTTGGGCAGGAACACGGACTCGCTCGAGGACGCGTAGAGGTTGAAGATCGCCGCCTCGCCGTCCGTCTGGAAGAGGGCGCGCAGGAACGCGAGGAAGCCGCGCGGGCCGTTGGCGTTGCAGCAGTTCGTGTGCATGGCGCAGTGGTGGTGTCCGCGCGAGCGGTAGCCGTTGAGCGGCGTGTATGCGGCGAACTCGTCGGCGTTGCGGTTGAGAGAGGCGAGGTAGATGTTGTAGAACGCCTTCTCCAGCTCGTCCGCGTACTTGGGGTCGCCCGTCACCTGCAGGAGCTTCTCGACAAAGCGCATCCATGTGGTCACGACGCAGGTCTCCTGCAGCCGCTCGTACGGGAGATGCTGCTTCCTGATGCCGTGGAACCAGGCCTCCGACGATGCGCTGCCGCCGGCGATGTTGATCTCGTCGCGGATGATCTGGTCGCAAGTGGCGACTGCCGCGTCGAGCAGGTCCTTGCGCCCGGTCGCCTCGTAGTACTCGATGAAACCCTGGTAGCAGCTCATCATCTCGTATGCCTTCCAGCGATTGCGCTTCATCACGTAGCCGCCGTGCGTCTCGGCCTTGTTGCCGTAGCCGTTGCGGTCCGCCACCGAGATGCCCTTCAGCGCGAGATCAAGCAGGCGAGGACCGGCCTCCACCTCCGTCATGTCCTTGACGAGGTAGGTGGCGAAGTCGAGATACTTCTTGTCTTTGGTCCTGTTGTAGAGCCACACGACGGGTTCGAGGATGGACGAGCTGGCGAAACCGTTCCAGTTGCCGGACTCCCACAGGTGGTACCCGCGCTTGCCGTTGGGGCCAAGTTCGCCGATCACGTAGTCGCACACGCGCCGCGCCGCCGTTAGGGCCTTCTGGGCCTTGGGGTCGCTTGGCGCGAGGCCGTCGTAGTAGTGCATGAGGCCCATCATCGTGTACTTCATGCCCCACACGTCCCACCCTTCTCCGCAGCGCAGCTCGTCGGGGTAGTTTCCGATGTAGCCGCTCGGCTCCTGGGAGGCGCAGATGCGCTCGAAGCCGAAGTCTATGTGCTTGCGCAGCTCGGCGTCCTGCGTGTAGGTCCAGAACGGCATCGCCGCATGCATGAACTTGCCCCAGAACTCGGTCTGCCACCGGCGGCCGCGCTCTGTCTTCTCCAGGAACGGCGCGGTGATGTAGTCCACGTCCGTCGCCTTGAGGTGGTGCTCGATCATCAGGTTCATGCGCTCGCCCATCGGCCCCTTGAGCCGCACGTCGCCATACGGCAGCACGGTGGTGGCGGCGCCCGCGACGAGCGCCGCCCCCACGATCCCCGTCCCCAAAATTGCTCTCTTCATTTCCTTAACTTTCTTCATTCGCCACTCTTCACTATTCACTCTTCACTATTCACCCAATCTTCCCCTTGCAGTACTCGCGCGACGCGTTGACCTCGCGCACGGCGTCCGAGCCTTCGGGTATCTTGTACTCGAGCTCGATGTCGCACGGGAACTTC
>CACWSW010000019.1 GCA_902763655.1 uncultured bacterium | reverse complement strand
GAGTCGAACGGCGGATCGATGTAGATGAGGTTGACGCGGCCGCGATACTTCTTCAGAAGATGCGACATCACCTGGAGGTTGTCGCCCCAGTAGAGTTCGTTCATCCAGCCATCCGTCTCTTCCCCGTGGCGTTCCTTCTCCTGCGCGGGGAAGTATTGCGTGGAAGTGAACGGACGCTTCCCCGCCCAGCGAAGCATGGGCTGCCCGCGTATCGGCTCGAACCGATAGCCGTCCACCATCTCGCGGTCGGCGCGGGGCGCCGACCCTACCGTGATTCCAAGTTCTTGCTGCTTGTTCATCTTTTCCTCCTGTTTAAACCTTCATGCCATCGTCACGATTTTTTGGTATAATAATGCGCGACGAAGGGAAACACCAACATGCCTGCCGTAATGAAAGCAATTGACGAAATGGATGTCGCCGAGAAAGTCCAGACGATGGACTATCTTTGGGCGTCTCTTGAAACATCTTCGGCCGAGTACATTCCCCCCGCATGGCATGAACGCGAATTGGCTCGCAGGGAGAAGCTTTATGCCGAGGGGAAACTCCCGGTTTACGACTGGTCTGAAGTAAAGGCGCGCCTTGCCGCCCGAAGAGCTGCTCTCTAAAATGAAAAACGTTCGGCTTACAGCCCTTGCCGAGTTCGATCTCATTGAAGCGCAGGACTTCTATGCGCCTAACGGCGAGTGGGTGCTGGATCATTTCATGAATTGCATCAGCCAAGCGTTTGACGATCTTGCTGAATTTGCTGGCATTCATCCCATTCGCTACGGGCATCATCGCATGGGTGTGCCACACTTCCCGTTTTCCATATACTACGACATCGAAGGCGAAGATGCCGTGGTCAAAGCCATACTTGACGACCGTTTTGGTCCAGCAAGAATCTCTGCCCATTTCGGTCCTCATTATTTGTAATTACAGTAAAACCGCATATCGCACCCGTCGCAGAGACGCGCACACTTGACGACCTTGGCATTCGAGAACTGGTGACTCTCAATCCGTGCCACCGTCTCGCTGAACTTCTTGAGTGTCCCCTCCACACAGCGCGAGTCGAAATCCCACGTCACATACGGACTCTCCCCTTCCGCCCGCGTATAGTAGAGGTGCATCTTCGAGACGGACTTCCCGAATTTCTCCTCTACGATTCGCGAATATACTTCCAGCTGTCGGCGGTAATTGGCAACGCGCGCCATATCCTCACGGTTGTTCACGTCCGGCTTCTTGTCCGTCTTGAAATCGACGATCTCCACCGAATCCCCTTCGCCACGCAGAAGGTCGATCACGCCGTGGAGGATGAAAGTTTCCGTCGGGATGGAGACATCGTATTCCGCCGCGAGAATGTTGTTGAAAGCGGCGCGGTTACGTTCAACATACCGCTTCACCTGTTCGAGTGCGGCGTTTTTGCGGTTCGGGTCGAGATACGCCTTCATCGCAAGCGAGAGCGAGGCGTAGTTGAGGTTGAACCAGCCGTTGATGCGCTCTTCGTCGAATGTCTCGCCGCGCAGAAAGCTCTTGTGGACGTCCTCAATCGTCTGGTGCACGAGCGATCCGAACATCGTGGCGGCCTGACGGTGAGGCGCAAAGCCAAGGTAGCGGTAGGCCATGTACTGCAAGGGGCAGTTCTCGTAGAGCAAAATATCCGAGGTGAAGGCGTAGGCGTTCTTGATTGACGGCGGCTTGATTTTGGCAAGATGCAGATTGTCGGCCGTGAACGCGGGCGCTTTCCAGTCTGCTACATCCTCCGTAAAAGGATCAATCTCCTTGCCGAGCAGGTACTTGCCCCTTGGCTTCGCTCCGGTGAGGACCAGAAGGTTCTGCGCCCGCGAGAAAGCCACGTAGTATTCGCGCCAGAAGTCGAAATACTTCGTCCGCTCCAACGGCTCGAACGGCGGACGTGCAAAGTACTTTGATTCAAGGATTGCGTCGAGGTCTGTCCAATACTTGCGCGGCGTCTTCGAAAGCGAACCTACAACCGTGACGGGGAACTCCAGCCCCTTCGACTGATGGATCGTCATCACCGAGACGCAGCCGGACGGAATCGGCTCCTCGTAGTCCTCAAACTCCTCAAGTCCGCCCCGATAGAGGAAATGCAGGAACTGGCAGAAGAGATGTTTGAGGTTGTTCTCAAGCCACTTCGGGTTGAGGACGTTGATGGAGTAGATGAATTCGAACTTTGAGAGCAGCTGCGAGATAAGCGCGAGGTTGAACGCGTCGCGCGAGGTCTTTGGCGTTCCGTCGTGATCCACGGCGAGGTAATCCGCGAACATCGGAAACTTCAGCGCCTCGTAGAAAAGCGTCAGGAACGTGTAGTCCGTTGCCCGTGACAGCACCTTGTGCGTCGCCGCCTTGCGCTTGGCCCATGCGAGAAGGCTGGCGTGGCGCTTGACATCGCCCTTGATCGTGTCGGCAAGAAACTGCATGCACGTCCGATAATACGCCGCCGTCTCCGGCTGGTGTTCTTCCATGTCAGTCGGCAGCTGACGCGCCTGCGGGAAGAGGAAGAACAGGAGTCCAATCATCAGCCGCACGGCATCGCGCTGGAAGAACTGCGCCGAGCGCGGGGAGAAAACGGGTATGCCATGCGTTTCGAGATACTCCACCAGACGCACCACATCCTTGTTCTTCACCGAGTGGAAAAGAAATGCAATCTGATTGAGGTCGGTGACGACCTTCTTCGCGACGAGCGAATCGATAAATGCCTTCACATTGTCGCACCATCCGTCAACATCCTCTCCCGTCACGCGCACGACGCCGGGACAATCGTCGAACGCCTTGCCTGGTTGCGGGGAGATTGTCTTGTCGTAGCGGAATCGCTTCTTTCCGTCCTTCCAGTCGCATCCGTTCATCCAGCGGTTGTAGAACGAGACGATGTCCTTGTGAGAACGGAAGTTCGTATCAAGTACGACGGTCTTGCAGACACCCACCGGGAAGTTGCCGGCAAACTGAAGGATGTTCCGAACAGACGCCCCTCTGAACCGGTAGATGGATTGGTCTTCGTCGCCCACCACGCAGATGTTCGCGGCAGGTCCCGCCAGTTTCAGAAGGATTCGTTCCTGAATGGTGTTCGTGTCCTGATATTCATCGACGATGAGATACTTGATCTTAGAACGAATCTCCGCCAGCACGTCAGGGTGCGATTCGACAAGTGAAAGCATTTCGCTCTGGATCGCCGAAAAGTCAATCGCGTTCTCTCCTTCAAGGATTTCGCAGTAGAGTTTGTACGCTTCGCCTAACGCCTTCACCTCGGGCTCAGGCGCGGAAAGAAGCGTCTCGGGATTAATGGCTTCCTCGCGCACCTTGTTCAGATACCCACATAGCGTCCCGGCGTTCGTCCAATTCGATTGCGCCTTGGCCACCAAGCCGAAGTTCTCAATCTCGCGGAACCGATGCATCCGGCGATAGACGGTGTAGCTCTGGTCGAAATCGTCGAACGTCTTGTAGTTTTTCTTGAGGCGGGTGAACTCCGAATAGTCCTTGAGAACGCGCAGAAAGAGAGAATGCATCGTGCCGATGTACATCTCGTTCGGCGACACCTTCAAACCCTCTTCCATTAGTCGGCGCGAGATGCGCGTCAACAGTTCCTTTGCGGCTTTCTCGGTAAACGTGGATACGAAGATCGATTCGGGCGTGACGCCACACGTGCCAATAAGATGGACAACGCGCTCGACAATCGCCATCGTCTTGCCCGCACCCGGGCCGGCAATGACCAAGAGCGGACCACCAACGTGGTTGATGATCTCTAGTTTTTTCGGATCGATGTCCTTCGCCATCCTCTACCCTCTCGTCACGCGCCCCACTCCGCCGCGGACACCATATCCAATGCATAAAAAGAGAGCGCATTTTCTTTTCCATGCACTCCCTAGAAGCCCGACCAAAGGCCCAAATCGAATACACGGAGAAAGAGAATGCGCCCCCGTAGGGCGCATCTCCACTCACATGTCGTTCGATTTTGAAATGTTTGGTCGTATTTCTAGGGAACGACTTGTTAGCGTTGATGCTAAATTGTCTTTGTCAACTCCGCTGGAGGGGGCGGCTCGGCGGGACGCCTCACCCTACCGATTCGGCGGCGGTTTCATCGAAACCACCCTACCAGGCGTGTGACCGTGGCGGCTTGGAGCCGCCTATGACCATTTCACTGTTTTGCCGTTGGTTCCTTTCTCGTTTCAGTTCTGCGGTTAGAGATTGGCTTCAGGCCGTAACGGGGTCAGGCTTGCGCGGTGGGAGTGAAACGAACTTTACCCCCTGCCTCCTCAATTCTTCCTGATAATCCATCATCCCCTTGAAATAGGCTTCAAGAGTTGGATATTCCGCGGCAATCTCGCGTTTTATTCGCCAAATTTCCTCAAGAGATTCGTCGTATGCCATGGTTAGTCTCCTTCCTGCAACATCTGCGGAGTGCAGATTTCGGGACATTTGTAACCGTTCTCCTCGCAAATCCGTTTTACAATTGGAATCGTCTGAGCATTGGTGATGTGCCTAAAATTCCACGAAACAAGATAATCCATTTCGTTTAATGCCGCCGTTGCGATATGAAGCGCGTCATCGGGAAATTCTTTTGGAACAGCTTTGCCGTCCAACAACTTCATCGCAAGTCGTTGTGCTTGTTCGTCAGCTTGAAGCTCTTGAAAATTTGTTAAAGCAGCCATACGGCGTGCGGCGGCCTCAGGATCGCCCTTGAGCGATTCACGACGTACAAGAAACGATGAATACAGCTCATATCTCACCTTCGCGGACTCTAGCCATTCGCGAGATACAAATTGCCTGCCAGCAAGGACTAAATCCTTAGACGGCAAAGCGGTGGCGTCGCTGATGACCGTAGTCTCAACGTACACCTTTTTCTTCTCTGGCTTAGCCTCTTCTGCCATTTTTCACCTTCCTTTGCCCGGCACGCGGAGAAGTATAGCAAAACCCCGTGCCGCAGGCTATCCCAAAATCGTGGCAGGAGGGATTCGCTTTACCCCCCGTACGGGGGGATTTTTGAGCCACTAGGAGGGGTTTTTTGAGCCGCACAAAGGGGATTTATGAGCCACGACGAGGGGAATTAAGAGCCACAGGGAGGGGATTTATGAACCGCTAGGAGTCTCAGGGCTGGGTAGTACGGGGTTGAGGATTCTGTACAGGATGGTAGAGACCTTGTCAGTAGGCCGGTTTTTGACATGGCAGAGTTCAATGAATCCGCTGTTTCTGAGTCCCGTGACGGTTCTTTTCACCGACGAGACGCTGACTTTCAGCTTCCGCGCAAGGCTCGCGACTTGTGGCCTGACAAGGCCGGTGGCACGATCCATCCGGCTTTCCAGATCGCGCAAGATCTGCTCGGGCAGATCGTATGGCAGGCTCGGCGGCCTTCCTCTCGGTCTTCCTGTGGCCCTGTGTTTCATGGGTTGTTGCTTGATGAATGTCCTAGTTTTCTTTTGGGTGAATCATAGCATAGATGCCTTGTCGGAACAAGCCGAAAGTCATGATTTTGGGATTTGGGCGCATGCTTTTCATCGATGCGAATTGGATGTGGAAACCAGTGTGCTTTAGACGTTTTATAAAACGTTAAAAATAAAATGATGTTTTATAAAACATTTCTAAAAATGGAAAGGTGCCCTTTCTACGCAGAGGCGATTCACGATTTCAGAGCGAAAAAGGAATCGCGAGAGGAACGTTTTTCCCCATGCCATGACCGTATTCGTTGACAACCGCCGTCTAATGGTTGCCACAAGGTTGATTATAAAGTGTAGTGGCAGCTGGACTATAAGGGTATTCAACCATCCGGCTGAGGGTTCGTGCAGGAAACGACCAGTGTCGCCGAATTGTCGCCGCCAGGATGGCGGCCCTTCATGCGGCGGTCGCGCGGGAGCGCGACCCTCCCGGCCGATGGCACCGTGGAAAGTTCCGTCAGCGGAAGATGATCGTCATGCCGATGCCTTCGCCGACAGGCAGGATCAGGCCCGTGCCCGTGATGAGGCCGGAGGTGTGGCTCGCGCCGGATCCGACCGCGCCCCAGGTGCTGCCGAGGGGCTGGCGCACGGGCACGCCGTTCGCGTCCAGCAGGTACAGGTCGTGCACGCGCATCACGCCCGAATAGTCCAGGTTCAGCGTGCCGCCCGGCCCCAGCGTCATGTCCGTTCCCTTCCCGAACGCCGCCGCATGCTCCACCACGAGCACGCCGCCCGTCACGACTACGCCGCTCGCCGCCGGCCACGCGCCGAGCGTCTTCTTGATCGTCGTGCCGGGATAGCTGGCGCCGCTGTCCGCCCTGCTCATGACGAGCCGTCCGTTCGCCACCGCGAGCGTGCCCGTAGTGGCGCTCTCGGCGGCGATGTTGAGGTCGAGCGCGCCCTCCTGCGAGAGACCCGCCCCGCCCGCGAACGCCGTCGCGCACACCGTCGCGTTCGTCCCCAGCCCCAGCGCGGGTTCTGAAGCCGGCTCGCCATTCGAGAACCGGGAGTCGAAGAAATACGTGTCGTAGGCCACGTGCAGCGTCGCCGCCGTCTCGCTCGTCACCGTGCCGCCGAGTCCGCAGAAGAGCTTCACGCCCTGGTCGTTGCCGCACAGGTCCCACGTGCCGCCCGTCATCTTCACCTTGTTGTCGTCCGAAATCCTGAAGGCATCGGCCGCCGACGTCTTCAGCAGGCCTCCCGAGATGAAGAGACCTCGCGTCTCTACCTTGTTGCCGGCCGCCGCCAGCTCGAGCGTGCCGCGGGGCAGCATGAGGCGGTTCACCGTGAGCGGCACGTTCTCCACCTTCAGATAGCCGTTCGCGTATGTGGCGCTGTTGCCGAACGGCGTCCAGCGGCCCTGCGCGTTGACGATGGACGTCGCCGTCAGGCCGCCGCGCACCGTCAGGTGCCCCGCGATACCCACCGTGCTCTGGTTCATGAACTGCGATGTGAGAGGACCGTTGATGACGTTCGTCGTCCCCGCCTCCACGAAGAGGGCCGACGGCGCAGGTTGGTTCTGCGTGCCGAAGATCACCTGGCTCTCGATCGTATTGCCCATCAGGTACAATCCCCAGCCAGCGCGGCAGTCGATTTCGATGATGCCGTTTGCCGCGGCAAGTTGCGCGCCGGGGTGCAGATACACCTTCACCTCGCCGCGCGGCGTGGACGACTGGTCGTTTGAAGCACCTATGCATACCCGGCCCGAGACCGTGTTTGTGGAATAGACGTCCATGCGGCCGCGCCCGTATAAAGTCAGCGTTCCGCTGCCGGAAACGGGCGCGACGAGATCCATCGTGGTGTTCTCGTCCAGCCACCACACCTGGTTGATCGCGCCGATGGAGACGGGCCAGCCCCAGGTGACGCCCGCCGCCTTGTTCGTGAGGCCGAGCGCGCCGAGGAAGAGCGTCGTGTCCTCCGCCGCGGAGAAGGTGAAGTTCGCCGCCGTCACGTCCACACCCTTCAGGAAGGTGAAGTCGTGCGCCGCCAGGCGCGCCTCGGTGCCGGACGCGAAGTGCGCAAGCAACGAGCCCGTGTACACGTTCGCCGAGGAAGGATCCCAGTTGCCTGCCGTAGTCACCAGGTCATCCGACCCCTGCTGCGTCCAACTGGCCTCATCGGTCGCAGCCGGCCAGCCGTCTGGCAGCGTGGCGCCCACGATGACCGTACCCTTGCCGGTGAAGACGTAGGTGTCAGAGCCCGGATACTTGGGCTTGTTGGCGGCTGTGGATTCCGGTCCGCCGCATGTGCCGCGCAGTTCCGTCCAGCCGCCGTTCCCGTCCGTCACGCGAATCGCCGCCGCCGGCAGGATCACGCCCTCTGCCAGCTCGATGGTGCCGCCGGAGGCCAGAATCTCGGTGGACGCGCCAAATGCCGCCTCGTGTTCGACCACGAGCGTGCCGCCCCTCACCTCAACTGCCGATGCGTTCGGCCACGCGCCGAGCGCCTTCTTGATCGTGGTGCCGGGATAGCTGGCGTTGCTGTCCGCCTTGCTCATGACGAGCCGCCCCGCCGTCACGGCCAGCGTTCCCGTGGAGGTGCTCGTGCCGGCAACGTAGAGGTCGAGCGAGCCTTCCATTGAAAGGCCCGCGCCGCCCGTGAAGGCCGTCGTGCACACCGTCGCGTTCGTGCCGAGATCGAGCGCGGGTGATGAAGCTGGCTTCCCGCTTGAGAAAACCGCGTCAATGAAGTACTCGCTGTTGCCCACATGGAGTTTCGCCGCCGTCTCGCTCGTCACCGTGCCGCCGAGTCCGCAGAAGAGCTTCACGCCCTGGTCGTTGCCGCACAGATCCCACGTGCCGCCCGTCATCTTCACCTTGTTGCTGTCCGAAAGCTTGAATGCATCCGCAGCGGAGGTCTTCAGGACACCGCTCCCTGAAATGTAGAGGCCGCGCGTCTCCGCCTTGTTGCCCGCAACCGCCAGTTCAAGCGTGCCGCGATCCATCGCCAGGCGGTTCGCCGTAAGCGGCTTTCCCTCCACCTTCAGGTAGCCGTTCGCGTAGGTGGCGCTGTTGCCGAACGGCGACCAGAGGCCCTGCGCGTTCTGGATAGACGTGGCGGTCACGCCGCCACGGATCGTCAGATGTCCCGCAACGCCCATCACGCTTTTGTTCCTGTACTGCGTCACAAACGAACCGGCGATCACGTTGGTCGTGCCAGCCGCCACGAACAATCCGCCAGGCGCAGAGGAATTCGCCGTACCGACCGTGAAGTTGCAGTTGTTCGTGCCCCCCATCAAATGCAAGCCGTAACCGTAGTTCGCGCCAACAGTCACGTTTTTGCCGTCCTCAACCAGCTTCGCGCCCGGATACAGGTAGACTTGCACCGTTCCCGCCGCAACACTGTTGTCCGTTCCCACGTTAACGGTTCCGGTGATCGTATTGGTGGAATAGACGTCCACGCGCCCCTTGCCGTAGAACGTAAGGTCCTTCGCCCCGGTCAACGGCGCGTTCAGCGTCAGCGACGCCCCGTCCGCCGTGTACCAGATCTGGTTCGCGCCAAGGGTGGTCGGCCAGTTCCACACCGTGCCGGCGGCCGTGTTCGTGAAGCCCCCCGCGCCGAGCGCGAGCATGGCACCGTCCTCCGCCGCCAACGTCACGTTCGCAGCCGTCACCTTCACGCCCTTCAGGGCCTGGCTGCCGGAAAGCGTCTCGGTGGCGCCCGCCACGTCGAGCACGGCCACGTTGTCCGCGCCCCATTCAATGGCATACAGCGCCGACGCCGAGCAAACCGCCACGCCTGCGGCAAGAACACGCATCATCTTCGTCATCTTCGGTTCTCCAAGTTCACCAATGGAGGCAGTTGCAAAAAACATCTTCCGCACCATTTGCGAGCCAAGCCACGCGGCTTGAAGGACCCGCAGTAATCATCTAGCGCGTCTGAAGGATTTAACGCGTCAATTATGCCAAATCCACGCCCTTGGCGCAAGGAGGAAATATGGTAGAATATCGCCATGCACAGCCATCACCTCAAACCGTCTTTCATATGCGCGTGGATGCTTCTCGCATTCGGATGTATCGCCGCGCTGCCGCCGCACCAGGTGGAGAGCCGCAAGAACGCCACCAAGCCGTGGACCGCCTACGAGGCCGTCTCGGTGGACCGCATCCCCGGCTTCGCGCCGAAGGACGATCCCGCCCTCGACGAGTACGGTGGATGGCTCGGCACGAACGTGGGCAACCCCGACGGCTTCTTCCGCGTCCGCAAGATCGACGGACGCTGGTGGATGGTCGACCCCGCCGGCAACCTCTTCCTCGCCAAGTCCGTCGCGAGCTTCGTCCCCGGCGGCTCGGCCCGGCAGCGGGCGAAGATGAAGGAAAAGTTCGGCAATACCGCCGGCTGGGCCACCGCCGAGATCAAGTTCCTCAAGTCGTGCGGCTTCAACTCGCTCGGCGCATGGTCCAATTCCGAGGCGTTCGGCACGACGAACCAGCCCGAGCGCATCCCCTACACCGTCATCGTCAGCCCGATGGCCACCTTCAACCGCGAGCTGAAGAAGGCCGGACGCGAGGCCGATTTCTTCAAGGACGTCAAGGAGGGCGGCAGCTCGTACGGCTTCCCCTTCGTGTTCTTCCCCGAGTTCGAGAAGACGGCCGAGCGCGTGATCGTACCCGTCGCGAAGCACGCGAACGACCCGTACCTCATCGGCTACTTCCTCGACAACGAGATCCAGTTCCGGCGCAGGATGCTCTGGAAGTGCCTCACCGCCTGGCCGAAGGACCACCCCAACCGCCGCGCCGCCCAGGCGTGGCTCGACGCGCGCAAGGGACGCGCCGGCTGCACGATGCGCGACGTCACGGAAGAGGACCGCCTCGACTTCGTCGCGCACTGCGTGGACCTCTACCTCGCCACCGTCACGCGCATCCTGCGGAAGTACGACAAGAACCACATGTTCCTCGGCAGCCGCTTCCACATCTGGGACGCCGAGATGCGCAGCCCCGCCTGCTTCAAGGTGGCTGGGAAGTACATGGACATCATCTCCATCAACCACTACAACCACTGGCAGCCCGAGCAGGCGGACATGAAGAACTGGGAGGCGTGGTCGGGCAAGCCGTTCATGGTGACGGAGTTCTACGTCAAGGGCGAGGACTCGGGCCTCCCCAACACGACCGGCGCGGGCTGGCTCGTGCACACGCAGGACGAGCGCGGCGTCTTCTACCAGAACTTCGTGAACGAGCTCCTCAAGAGCGGCACGTGCGTGGGCTGGCACTGGTTCAAGTACGGCGACAACGACCCCGAGAACCTGCGCGCCGATCCCTCCAACCGCGACTCGAACAAGGGCATCGTCACGTGGGACTTCCAGCGCTACATGCCGCTCGTCGACCGCATGAAGGCCATCAACGGCTACACCTACAACCTCGCCCGCTTCTACCGGTAGGACGGAAGGTCAGATCGGCAGGAATTCTCCAGGCGGAGGATAGGGAAGATCGGGCACCTTGCCCGGCTCATCGACCGATGGCGCGCGATGGTAGTCGGAAAGGATCCTCCGCCAGGTTTCCACCGTGGCGACAAAACGTTCGATCATGCTCAAGGCATCCTCGGGGTCGAGCCGGTCAAGCCAGGTGTACTTCTCGAGATTCAGGAATCCGTCGGCAGGATTGACGGCGAGCGTTCCGCCGCCCGTCCCCTCGTAGAGCCAGTTCGCCTCCATCGCGGCGGCAAGGATCGATTCGCGCCCGTCCGACGGGATTTCCCCCACTTCCGTGTGCAGAAGCAGGATGTCACCCGCATCACGAAGGATGACGGGCACCCCGTCTACCTCCATGGCGGCCGCGCCGCCCGCGTCCTCGATCTCGACGCCGAGCCGCTCCCCCAGCGACACAAGCAAATCATCAAATCTCATCTCCACTCTCCTTCACTAGCCACTAAACACTAGCCACTCAGATTCCGATATCGATCTGATATGATTTTTTCTTGTCGCCCATGTTCTTGGTGTCCTCGACGATGGCATTCAGCACGATCTCGTCGGCGCTGGGGCCGCTGTACATCCAGCTGGGCAGCAACGTCTTCGCAAGATCCGCCTTGCTGACGTTGAGCTCGCCCGTTGCGACGCCTGTCGCGTCGAGGATCATCTTCGCCTTGTCGGTCGTCGAGAAGTTCTTGTCGAACATCTTCTGCGCCGCCGCCGCGCCGTTGAAGAGCGTGCCCATAACGACCTTCGCGAAGGTCGCCGGCTGCTCGTAGGTGCCGGTGTATAGGTCCTTCGCGCTGTTCGCATATCCGTTGATCTGCTGGCGCATGGTGCGGGCCATCAACGTGACGAAGCTGTCGATCAGCTCCGCCTTGGCCTTGTCGTCCGGGGCGGCGTTCCAATTGGTGGCGAATGTCGTGGCCATGCCCCTCATCTGGCCGATGAGCCCTTCCAGGTTCACCGGGTCGAAGTGGCGGACCGCGAGCTCGACGATGCGCGAGACCTCGGCCGGCTTGTCGGGGGCGTTGGCGATGGTGGCCCTGAGGCGAGACTGGTACTCGCCGTCCTTGTCCATCAAAGGCCCGTCGGGCGAGCCGTACTCGACCATCTTGGCGACGTATGCCGGCACCGTCCAGGACTTGACCGAATCGGGATCGTCCGGAGCCGCCCCCGGGTCGTAGAGATCGTTCTCCAGCTCGACCATCGCCTTGCCCTCCGGCGTGGTGGAGAGGGCGAGGACCTCGCCCAGCGGGTCGGCCGGATCGGCCGGCGGTATCTTGTCGGGCGCCGGGCCTTCCTTGAGCATGTCGATGACCGTGCCCGTCTGGCGCAGGATGGTGTTCATCTCGGCGATCGTGTTCTGGAAGCGCGTCATGGACTGCACGAAGCAGTTGATCTGGGGCGGGAGCTCCAGGCCGAGCTTCTGCAGCTCGGTGAGCGCGCCCTGCAGGCGATAGCACACGTCGAACGAGAACGCGCCCTTGGCGAGGACGGAGTCAAGTATGGCCGCGACATTCTCGCGGTTGGCGGCGAACGCCTTCTTGCCGTCTTCGGAGAGAAGTTTCTCGAAACCCTGCATGAAGAACGTCTTGTCGCGCAGCGTCGCGCCGAGGATGAGGCGCAGCAGCTCCACGCGCTCGTCGAGAAGGACCTTCGGCCGCTGGACCTCGACGATCTCGCCGTCCTCGTTCTTCTCCTGCACTGTCTCCATCACGGGATTGCCCTCTCCGTCGAGCTCGTAGTGCGTCTTGAGCTCGTAGAGGTTGCCGAAGTCGATGAATGTGGCCTGGCCCTCTGGCCCGAGGGTGACCATCAGATTGCCCGCGTGGGCGTCGCCGTGGAACTTGCCGGAGCCGAGGAGCGCCTCGGAGAACCAGAGGCTCGCGGCCTGCTGGAGCTTCTGCTGCGTGGCGTAGATGCGCGAGTATTCGTGGGCGCAGAATATCCGCGCATCGTGGATCATGCCCGCGCCGACGTTCTGCTTGAAGATCGGCTTCCTCGTCTGCGGATCCCATTTGAGGCGGCCCGTCTCGGCATCGCGCTCGAAGACTGGATTGAGGGACGTCTGGATCTGCTCGCGCATTTCCTTGAAGGCGGCGTCCGCCGTCACGCCCGGGGCGAGCGTGCAGACCATCGCGTTCTTGGACGGCGGCACGAGCGGCGAGACCTTCATCGACGCGACGTCCGGCGCGATCGCCTTGTACGGGTGGTTGGCGGTCCCCTTCACGTTGTAGAGGCCCGCGCCGGCGTCCACGTTGTCCGCCTCGTGGTGGAAGTCGAACTCGGTCATGTACTGCGCGAGCTGGCCCTGCCACGTCTTGAGCATCCCCGGGCCGATCTTCGCGGCGGCGGCGGTGAACACCTCGGCCTCGCGCTTCACGCGGTCCTCGGCGTCGTGGCGCATGATCTTGACGACCATCTCCTCCTTCTTCTCCACGCCGTCCTCGACGTAGGTGAACTCGCAGAGGAACGCCTCGCCGACGGACGCCGCGCCGAGCGACTTCTTGAGGGCGATGGACTTGATCTTGCCATTCGAGTCGTCCACCATCTTCATCAGGTGCGCCTGGACGATCTTGCGCGGGATCGGCGCGAGGCGGCTCTTCATGTCGTCGAGCGCCTCCGCGTACTCGCCGAGCACGGTGCGCGGCAGGCCCTGCATCATCTTCTGGAGGAGAGGGCTCGTGCCCTTGAGGACCGCGCCGGTGAACTTCGCCATCGCCACCTTCTTCGCGCCCTCGAGGGCATCGCCCTCCTTGCCCACGAAGTCGAACGTCTGCGCGTAGCGGAGCGCCGACGCGAACACGGAACGCTTGTCGGACGCCTTGGCGATGTTGACGAAGTAGTCGCTCAAGACCTGCTTGAAGAGCGCGATCTGGCCGGGCGAGGCGGAGTCGGTGGCCGCGTCGTCGAGGATCTGGTTGAGGTTCTTCGCGTCGAGCGCCGCCTTGATCTGCTCCGGCTTCATGCCCTTGTAGGGCTCCGTGGTGAAGCCGCCCTGCGCGTTCCTCACCGCGTCCGCATTGATGTCGAAGACCTTGTTGATGAACTTCTGCAGCCCTTCGCAGCCCTTGTTCGCCATGTTCTGGACGATCGAGTCGAACTTGGCGAGCTCCCGTCCCGGCAGCGCCGCTTCGTCGCGGAAGAAGCGCGAGAAGTTCTGGAGGAAGTCGGGCTTCTTGGCGGCGTCGTCGAGCGTCTCGCCGTCGTGCGAGGCCCTCCACGCCGTGTCGAGGATACCCCTCATCGTGGCGAAGCCGTCCTTCACCGCGTCAAGGACGACGGGCGAGACGGCGGCGTTGAGTATCTCTGGCGTCTTGACGATCTGCGAAAGCGCGGCGAGCTTCTTGTCGTCCGAGGCAAGCATCTTGCGCGTCGCCGCGCCCGGAAGGTCCACCACGACGTCGGAGAGCATCGTCTCGTCGGAGAACACGAAGTCCGCGATGAAGTCCTTGACGGTCTCCGCCGTCTGGTGCAGCTCCGCGCGGGGGATGGTCGCGAAGACGGGAGGCGCCTTGGGGATCACGGCGTCCGCGACCTGGCCGAGGTCGGCGACGATGGGCTTCTGCACGACCATCTCCCTGTCCCCCTTGCGCGCCGGCCCTTCGATGGGCATTCCCGCGACGCGCGTGAGCATCTCCTTCATTTCGTCGTCGAGGCCGGCGTTGTTCTTGGCGAGCTCCGCGTGGAGACGGTCGAGGTCGGCCTTCGTGGTCACCTTCCCCTCGAGCGCGAGGTTCGCGATGTCGACGAGCGTGCCGGTGTTGTAGTCGCCGTTCATGATGCCGAGGTATTCGACTTCCATCTTCTCGGGCGAGTTGGTCTTCTTCATGAGGACGGTCGTGGCGAACTGGCGCGTGAGCGACGTGCGGTCCTCGCCGGTGAGAAACCCCTCCACGTCGCGCGAGAAGACCTTGCCCATAAGGAGCTTCACGTTGTCGGCGCCCAGCGTGTCGACGTCCACGACCGCACGTCCCATCAGGTCCTGCAAGAAGCCGAGCGCGGTCTTGCCGAGCGCGACCTTCTGCTGCATCGTCCCCTCTCCGAGCACGGCCGTCACCTTGCCGTCCGCGCCCTTGGTGAGCTTCGCCTTCATCCCGAAGTACGTGAACTCCGGCGTCTCGTTCGCGTCCAGTAGCTTGAGCGCCTGCGGGAAGAGGGCCATGAACTGGTTCTTCACGGCCGTAGTCGCCGCCTCCCTCTCGTTGACGGCGTTCTCGCCCTGGTAGCGGTTGCCGACGATCTGGCAGATCTTCGCGAACGAGCGGTCCGTGGAGAGGACCGCGAGCGCGTCGCACATCTCGAAGGCGTAGCGTCCCTTCGCCGCGCTCAGGGCAGCGATGTTCACGGCCTTGCGCGTCTTGACGTCCGACTTTGACATATTCCTCGTCGCAGCCGCGGCCTCCGCGTCCGCAAACGACACCGCCATCTGGCTCTCCTGCGTGAAGCCGCGCCCCTGGTTCGCATACTTGTCCAGGATGTTCCGCACTTGCTGGCGCGTGAGCGGCGTGAAGCGGCGCTCCATCATCGCGTGGCGGGCGTCCATGTCCAAAGACGCCGAGATATCCTCGGGTAGGCCGAGATTGTCGCGGATTTCGGCAAGCTTGTCCGGCCTGACGCCGCCCTTGCTAAGGGCGTTCAGGAACGCCTCCTTCACCTCGAGCACGCGCTCGGGGGAAAGGACGACGGTGTTCTTAGACGTCCTGTGGACGTGGTTGTTGACCTTCGCAAGTTCGCCAGTGAGTTGCCCATGGTCGTCTGTCTTGAGATCGACGAGGCCGGCGTTGTATTCGCCGGATGCGATCCGGTTGAACTGCGCGAGGCTGATGTCGGGTAGTGCCATGTTTTTTGTTTCCTCTCGTCTACACTTTCTACACTTCTACACGGTCAGTCAACTGCCAGCCGCCGGCTTCATGCTTCAAGCAGGGAATCAAGGCGACGACGCGACTCTTCCGCAACGCGCGAGAACAGCGAGACGCCGTGGCTGTCCATCGCCACGACGCAGCGGAAGTCCTTCACGACAAATTCCCAGCACGCCTCGGCCGCGCCGAACTCGTCCAGGAAATAGACGTTCGACACGCGCTCTATCGCATGAGCGGTAACAGCCGCCGCACCGCCCACGGCCTGCAGGTACACTGCTCCGCATTTGCCGCACGCCTCTAGCGTCCGCTCGTCCATGCCGCCCTTCCCGATGATCAGGCGCACACCGGTCTTGGCGATGAAATCCGGCTCGTACGCGTTCTCGCGCACGCTAGTGGTAGGCCCTCCGGCCACAACCTTCCACCCTCCCCCGTTCCCCATTTCCAGCTCCCCCTTCACCACCACCGGTCCGCAGTGGTAGAGCGCTCCGTCGCGAAAGTCTACGGGAAGCCGACCGCCGTCGGCGAAATGCTTGTGGAAGCGGTCGCGTCCGGTCCAGACGGTTCCGTTGACGCTGACGGCCTCTCCGGCACGCAGCGCGCGCACGTCCGCTTCGCGAAAAGGGTATGTCAAAGTCGTCATAGCGCAATGCTCCGGCGGCGTGCCGCCCAGCAGAGGTAGGCGACGGTGACGAAGAAACTGGCCGGCACGCGCGGACGCGAGCCGATCTTCACGGCAAGGAGCGTGGTCTTTCCGCCAAGCCCCATCGGACCGATCCCGAGCGAGTTCGCCTCGCGCAGGATGCGGCTTTCCAGTTTGGCGAGTGCTTGATCCGGATTCGTGTCCGCAAGGTTCCTGAGCAGCTGCAGCTTGGCCTCCTCGTATCCGCCCGCGCGGTCGCCGCCGATGCAGACGCCGAGAATGCCAGGAGCGCATCCGTAGCCCTGCGCCTGCTGCACGGCGGTGAGGACTGCGCGGCGCACCCCTTCCAGATCGCGCCCGGCGCCTATGGACGCGTCGGGCAGCGAGAACTGCCGGCTCATGTTCTCCGACCCGCCCCCCTTCATCAAAAGCGAAACATCACAGCCGCCCCCTCCCTCCTCGCTCTTCACTTCCACGTAGTGGACCACCGGCGCGCCAGGGCAGACGTTGGAGTCGATCGACCGGCCAGCGACGGAATCGATCGTGTTGCGGCGCAGCCAGCCGTTCGCGGTGGCCAGAGCCACGGCTTCGCCAATGACCGCCGGTGTCACGCGTCGGCGAAGCCGCTCCGAGACGAAGAACGTCAGCGTGCCAGTATCCTGGCAGACGGGCGTTCCGGCCGCGCGGGCCAGCTCCACGTTGCGCAGGATCGTCTCCAGCACCATCCGCGCGGAAGACCCTCTCGCCTCGCGACGCAACGCCTTGCGAAGCGCCTGCTCTGCATCGCTTGGCAAGGAGCTTGACGTCTCCTGGACGAATCGCGCAATCCGTCCGACGAGCGCATTGGACGATTTCCGTTTCTTCTCCATGGCGTCGATCGGCCTCATTTCTTCCGGAATGGAACGGAGAAGGATGAAGTAGCCCGCTCCGGCTTGTTCGTGTTGGCAGGATCGTTCGCCTGGTCCTCGAGCGAGCGAAGGTCAAGCGAGTGAAGACCCTCCACGGCGCCGGTGCGGTCGCCAGGCTCCTGACGGTAACCCTGCGTGTAGGTACGCCCGAGAACTGCGTTCTTCGGCAGGCCAACGTCCTCTGGCATGGACTTCGAGTCTGTGATTCCTACGGTCACGAACACGATTATCTCCTTCTGCACCTTCTGGCGGGACTTGCCGCCGAACAGCTTGTTCCCGATCCACGGGATGTTGCGAAGGACAGGAATGCCGCTGTCCATCTGCTCCTCGGTCGTCCTGGAAAGTCCGCCGATCACGGCCGTGGCGTTGTCAGCCATGACGAAATCGGTGTTGAGACGCTGAACGTCGATGACAGGATAGCGCGCGGAATAGGAGCCGATGTTGTTGTCGGTGGACTTATTGTTCGTATCGGTCGCACCAGCCGAAACCCAGTCCGTCTGGGTGGAGATCGTGGGCACGATGGAGACGTTGATCATCCCGTTTGTCCCCACTCGAGGCGTAACCTCCAGCTGGATTCCCCAGCTGAAGAAGGCCTCCTTCGCGAACATGAACTTGTCCTCGCCGGGAATGGCCGCCATCTTCATGTCGAGGTCGAGAGAGTCTGAATTGCTGTTCGACGTTCGCTTTGCAGCCACCGTGACGTTGGGATATTTCGTCGTCATGTCCACGGTCGCCTTCCGTCCGCTCGCCACGATGATGCGCGGATTCGAGAAGATGCGCGTGTCGTTCTCTCGCTCGAGCGCGCTTAGCACCAGATACATCTGGGAGAAGTCGAGCGTTCCGGTGAAGTGGGAGATGCTGCCGTCGCTGTCACCCTTGAAAGCATCGCTCGTGCCGGTCGTGGTGCCGCCCGAGATGCTGTAGCTGGTCGTCCCCGAATTGTCGGTGACGGTACGCTTGTACTCCTGCACGCCCTTTCCGACGTTGTACGCGTTGATGCCCGCGCCCAGGTTGGCAGAGCCCTTCATCGCCTCCAGCATCGACCAGTCGATGCCGAGCTTGTGAAGCGCGGTCGAGGAAAGCTCCACGAAGCGCGCCTCGATGTACACCTGCGGCGCCTCCACGTCGATGTCCTTGATCACCTGCTCGCAGGCCTCCAGGATCACGCCTGGCGCCGTAACCATAACGGAGTTCGACTCCGGAAAGGCCTGCGCGATCTGCTTGATCTTCCACGTGATGCCGAAATCGCCACCCCACGTGGAGTTAAAGCGCTCAGCCACCTCCTCGGCGGAGGCGTGGACGAGCTTGAACGTGCGCGTGGATATCCGGCGACGGTTGTTCGCCTCCGTCCACGGCGCGATATCGACCGTGTCCTTTACAATCAGGCTGTTGGTGGCCGCGGCCACAACAATGTCGTTGGTCACGGCAGGCACGTCGATGACGACCACGTCGTTCGTCATGGCTGCGTCGTCAGGCGCTTCTTCGGCAACGGTTTCTGCGAACGATACCGAGGCCGCAATAAAGGCTGTCAGCGCGAGAAGCTTTCTCATGAGGCGCCCTCGAATGCTTTGGCGACGCGGAGGAGCCTGTCCTCCCGGTAGGCGTCGCCGATGAACTGCACGCCCACCGGCAGGTGCGTATCCGCCGTGAAGCCGGCAGGCACGCTGATCGCGCAGTTGCCGGCAAGCGAACTGGGGATTGTGAAAAGGTCGTTCAGGTACATCGTGAGCGGATCCTGCACCTCGCCGATCTTGAACGCAGGCGTAGGAGCAACTGGGGTAAGCAGCGCGTCCACCTTCGCGAACGCCTCCTCGAAGTCGCGCCGGATGAGGGTGCGCACCTTCAGCGCGCGTCCATAGTAGGCGTCGTAGTAGCCGCTGGAGAGAACGTAGGTGCCCATTATGATGCGCCGCTTCACCTCAGGTCCGAATCCCTCCGCGCGACTGCGCGCATAGAGGTTGAACACGTCGTCGCTTCGTGCGGAGCGGTGCCCGTAGCGCACGCCGTCGAAGCGCGCGAGGTTCGCGCTCGCCTCCGCCGGCGCCACTATGTAGTACACGGCCATCGCGTACTCGGTATGCGGCAGGCTCACCTCCACAAGCTCCGCGCCCGCCGCTGCGCACTTCGCCACGGCCGCGTCGGTGAGGCGCTTCACCTCGGGATCAAGTCCGTCGATGAAGTATTCCTTCGGAAGACCGATCTTCACGCCCTTCAGCGATGCGCCCGCGAGCGCGGCCGCGTAGTCGGGCACCGGCTCGTCAGGCGTCGTGCCGTCCATCTCGTCGTGCCCCGCGAGCGCCTGCAGGAGGAGCGCTGCGTCCGTCACGCTCTTCGTCATTGGCCCCACCTGGTCAAGGGACGACGCAAACGCCGTCACGCCGAAGCGCGAGACGCGCCCGTAGCTGGGCTTCAGTCCGACGCAGTTGCAGAAGCTCGCAGGCTGGCGGATCGAACCGCCCGTGTCGGTGCCGAGCGCCGCGATGCACATGTTGCCGCCCACCGCCGCCGCGCTGCCGCCAGAGCTTCCGCCCGGCACGCGCGTCACGTCGTACGGGTTCACCGTCCGTCCGAGCGCAGAGTTCTCGGTGGAGGATCCCATCGCGAACTCGTCCATGTTCACCCGTCCCGCGCACACCGCGCCGGCAGCCTTCAGGTTCTTGATCACCGTCGCGTCATATGGACTCACGTACCCCTTCAGGATCTTCGAGGCGCACGTGCACGGCTGCCCCTTCACGTTGATCAGGTCCTTGATCGCCACAGGTATTCCTAGGAGACGGGATGGCCACGCTCCTGCGCGGCCGTTCGCAATCGCCTCGTCAGCAGCCTTCGCAGCGGCGAGTGCGCCTTCCTCGTCGAACGTCAGGTACGCGCCGATCCTCGGGTTCTCTGCCCTCACGCGGTCTATCACGGCCTGCGTCAGCTCCACCGAAGAGAACTCGCCCTTCGCAAGCCCCTCGGCCGCCCCTTCTATTCCCAATTCATACAGTTCGCTCATCACATTCTCCACTTCGCCACACTCGCACCAAGCACTAGCTCTCCGCTCCCTCGACTATCTTCGGCAGCATGAACTCGTCGCCCGTGCGCGCGGGCGCGTTTGCGAGGGCCGTCTCCCGGTCGAGGGACGGACGCACCTCGTCTTCGCGCAACGCATTCACGATCGCGCGCCCGTGCATCGTGGGCGGCACGTCAGAAATGTCCACCGAGGAAATCTTCTCCACGTACTTGACGATATTCTCCAGCTGAGGCTGGAATACGGCCTTTTCCTCGTCCGTAAGCTCCAGCCTCGCCAGTTCCGCCACGTAGGCGACATCTATTGCAGGTTTGTCCATGCCGCCATTATAGCACAAATCCGCGCCCCGTGGCGCGTTATATCGCGTTTCATTCTTCCTGCGCGGGCGCGCATGAAATGCCCGCCAGCACGCCGCACATGAGGAGAGTCGTCGCCTGCGAACTGCCTCCAAGCGAGATGAGGGGGAGCGTTATGCCTGTCATCGGCAGCGCGTTCAGCACGCCAGCCACGTTCAGGACGAGCTGCACGGCTAGGCTCGCCACGATTCCCGTCGCAAGGAGGGCCTCTGACGGCGCGTCTGCAGCCCGGCGCGCCGCCGTGCGCAAGCCGCGCGCGAAAACGAACGCCCAAAGCAGCAGCACGGCCGCGCAACCGACCAGCCCAAGCTCCTCCGCCACGGCAGCGTACACGAAATCGCTAGCGACGATTGGAACAGACTGGACCTCCCCCAGGCCGAACCCGGTCCCGGACATCCCGCCGGAAAGGATCGCCGTCAGTCCCTGAAGCGTCTGCCATCCGGCGCCTGTCACGTCGCCAAACGGATCACGCCACACGGCAAAGCGTGTCGCCAGATGCCCGGAAGGATGCGCAGCTACAAATGCCATCCCGCCCGCCAGCACGAGAACGGAAAGCGAACCCCAGCCCCAAGACGCAGCCCACAGCATCGCCGCGACCGTTATCGCAAGCTGCGCCAAAAGACCGAAGTCGCCTGCCGCCGCAACCAGCAAGAACAAGATGCCGCACAATGCTAAACCCTTAAAGACCTTGTGCCGACCCAGCCATCCGGCGAGGAAGGCGACAAGGCACAGCTTGACAATCTCCGACGGGTTGATGCGCCCCGGCAGGTAAAGCCCACCCCTATATCTTCTCCCAAACGCCAGGAGCGCCAACATGAGCGCCACGGCCACACCGAGCGCAATCCACTTGCCCCTCCCCTCCAGGAAACGTCCTGCACGTCCGCCACCGCAGGCGACAGCTGCCACCACACCGGCAAGCATTCCCGCCAAGAGCGGCATAGTCCCTTCTAGCGCAGGCACGGTTCCCGCCAGGCGCACCTGAAGCAGGAAGCCGAAAACGGCCAGCACAACCACTGCCGCGCACATCCACCAGTCGCGCTTCACCTCGCCCCTCCGAAGTAGTCCAGTTCCTGCGCCTTCTTCAGCAGTTCGCGTGCGACCGGCAACGCCGCTCGCGCGCCGAATCCGCCATGCTCCACAAGCACCGTCACAACGAGACGCGGAGCCTCCTGCGGGGCAAAGCACGTGAACCACGCGTGGTCCTTTCCTTTGCCGGTCTCCGCCGTTCCCGTCTTTCCGCAAACGGAAAGGCCAGGGATGTCGCACGCGCGTCCGGTGCCGTTCCGCACCACCGAGCGCATCATCTTCTTCACCCTCCCCGCCGCCGCGCACGTGAACGGACGCGCGCGCAACGCGGGCTTCGCGGTCTGCGAGAGCGTGGGCACCAGCATCAGCCCGTCGTCCGCAACAGCCGCCGTCAGCATTGCCACGGCGAGCGGCGATAGCTGCAGCGCCCCCTGCCCGATCGCCACCGGCGCGAGCTGGGCAGGACGCAGCCCGTCCGGCACGCTGCCGCCGGTCGCCTCCAGCGACAGGCTGGAGGCAGAGAGGACAGACACCGGGTCGCGCAGCTTCGCCGCCTCGACCGCCGCGCCGAACGCCTCTGGACCAAGCGCCACACCCAGCTGCGCGAAGTACGTGTTTGACGAATGCGCCAGCGCCTCGCCCATTCCTATGCGGCCGAATCCCTTCCAGCGCTTCCCTTCGCGCGCCGCCTGGCGCGCCTCCACGTCGCGTATCGGCGGAGTGGAGCGCGAGCTGCGGTAGCCTTCCGCCGGACAGTTCAGCACGGGATCCAAGTTGGCGGATAGCGCCGCCGCCGCCACGAACACCTTGAACACCGAGCCTGGCGGATAGAGGCCGTTGAGCGCCCTGTCGAGATATGCGGTCCGCGGCGCGGAAACGAGAGCGCGTATCCGCCCGGTGGCCGGCTCCAGAGCCACCACAGCGCCATTCTTTCCTGCCATCAGCTCCTCGGCGCGCGATTGCAGGTCGGCGTCAATGGAAAGCTGGACGGCCTCGCCCTTGGCGGATATGCCGAGATCGTCAAGGACATGCTGGAACGTGGAACCTGGTGCCGCCATCTCGATCGGGCGTCCGCAGCGGTCCACGGCGACGGCGTGCGCCGGGATTATGTCGGAGGCGTTCGCGCGCCTGTCGTAGCGGCGCATGAAACGCACGAAGCGCGGATCCCTGGGACCGACCGACAACCAGCGCGCATGGGCCACCAGCAGGCCGGCGACGGCCGCCAGAATCAGCGTTCCCAGTATGTATAGTCTTGTCTTCATGCGCCCCACTATGATACCACATCGGCACTTGCGACAGCACTGCGAAAGAGATAAAATATCAGGGTCTAAGGGTTTTAAGGTCGATAGGGTCTTTAAGGTCTTTAAGGTCAATAAGGTCTTTAAGGTTCTTAAGGTCTTTAGACACCTTAACCACCTTAAACACCTTAAACTCCTTAAACACCTTAAACTCCTTAAAGCCATGATACCAGCAAGAAAGCCAATATACCGGAAGGCCGGCAACTTCAAGAACCTCATCAGTTACCAGAAGGCCGAAGCCATCTACGATATCACGGTTTTCTTTTGCCGGAAGTTCCTTTCTCCACGCGATCGCACCGTCGACCAGATGGTCCAGGCCGCACGCAGCGGCAAGCAGAACATCGCCGAGGGCGTCGCCGCAGCGTCCACCAACGCCGAGACCGAAATCCGCCTCGTCAACGTAGCCAAGGCCAGCCTCATCGAGCTGCGCACCGACTACGAGGACTACCTCCGCACGCACAGCCAACCGCAATGGGCAGAAGGCTCCGCCGAAATCGAGGCCATGCGCACGCTCGGCAAGGAACACAACGATTCGGCCTTTTTCATGTCGCTCGTTCAGACGCGCCCAGCCGCCACTATCGCCAACATGGCAATAGTCCTCCTGCGCCAGACGGACTTTCTGCTTTTCCGCCAGCTCGAAGCGCTCGGCAAACGTTTCGTCTCCGACGGCGACCTTCACGAACGGCTCGCAGCCGCCAGGTCTGCGGAACAAAAGCGCGAACTGCTCGGTGCGGCACCACGCTGTCCCCTCTGCGGCAAGCCAATGATCGTCACATTCGCCGAGGGAGGTCCATTGGCAAGACAACCGGTCTGGGGATGCATGGCCCGCGAGCAATGCACCGGTGCTCGCGACTACAAGAGCCACAAGCCATTGCCCGCAGGCTCCCTTCTGCTCGGCTTCCCATGGCTGAGGTCACAAGCTAAAAAAGCCACTAATCCACCATCCACCCCTAACGACCCTAAAGACCTTAAAGACCTTAATCTCCTTAAAGGCCCTAAAGACCTTAAAGCCCCTAAAGACCTCAAAGACCTTAAAGACCTTAAACCTAACACCGTCATTCTTGCCAATGGCACGCCACCCCAGCACCCGATTCCTTGCCAGATTCTCGCCAATGCCCGTCTCCTCGTCTGCTGCGACGGGGCGCTCGCTACCGCACGCGCGCTAGGCCGCGAGCCGGACTTCGTAGTCGGCGACGGCGATTCCATATCCCCAGCCGACCGCGAATCCCTTGGCGACCGCTTTGTCCACGTGCCTGAGCAGGAAACCAACGACCTCGCCAAGGCGTTCTCATTCGCCTGCCGCAGCGCCGACATGCCCGCCCCCATCGCCATCATCGGCGCCACCGGCCTGCGCGAGGACCACACTATCGGCAACATCTTCCGACTTGTCGACTTCACGGCAGAGGTGCCGGCGACGATCCTATACACGGATAGCGGCACCTTCGAGGTTCTTCGCGGGAAACGCACATTTGCGTGCCGCACGGGAGAAGCGGTTTCCGTCTTCGCTCCATTCCCAGATACCGCCGTCTCATCGGAAGGTCTGGAATGGCCGCTCGACGGCGTCTCGCTCACGTCGCTATGGTCAGGGACGCTAAACCGCACCGCAGGCGAGTCCTTCGCCCTGCGTACCGACCGGCCGATACTCGTCTACCGCCCCTACGCGCAAGGGTAGTCAGCTACAGCAACACGGCCTTTGTGGCCGCCTCGCCCTCGTCCCACCATGGCCCCTTGCTCGGGGAGATGCGCGCGATGGGCTTTGTGGTCAGCTGGATGCCGCGTGCCGTGGCGCTGCGCAGTTCCACCACCGGACGCTGCTCGCCGCCCTTGTCGACCATCTCCAGCGGCTCGAAGAGCATCTGGTGTATCTTCTGGTTCTTCGCCGGCTTGAACTTCACGTAGAACTGCTCCGGGCAGCCCGCCGCGAAGTAGAGCACCTTGCTCTTCTCCGGCGCGAGGCGGTAGTCCTTGTTGTTGATCATGCCGCCGAACGTGAAGCGCTTGATGTACGCGAAGCCCCAGAGCGGGTCCTCGTACACGCACACGAACTCCTTGTCGCGGTCCTTCTCGGGACTGAAGAGGAACACCTCCAGCAGGTTCTTGTCCACAAAGATCTTGTCCTGCGGCGGCGTCATCCTGTAGCGGCCGTCCTTCCACACGAACACGAGCTTGTCGAGCGACGAGCACTTGAACAGCTCGTCTCCGCCCTTCAGGCCCGAGCCGACGAAGTGGTTCTCCTTGTCGTAGCGGATCGTCAGCTCGCTCGCCGTGATCGCGCGCACGTCCACCTCCTTGAACGCGTCGACGATACGCGTGCAGCGCGGATACTTCTTCGCGTATATCTTGAGAAGTCCCTTGAGATACTTCACCACGAACGCGCGGAGGTGCACAAGATTGTCCTTGACCTCCGCCTCCTCCTTGACGATGTTCTTGATCTCCTCGCGGTTCTTGTTGATGTCGAACTGCGAGATGCGGCGGATCTTGATCTGCAGCAGGCGCTCCACGTCGTCGAGCGTGATGTCGCGGCGCAG
>CACWSW010000018.1 GCA_902763655.1 uncultured bacterium | reverse complement strand
GCAGTCCGCGCTCCGCGCGGACGCGCAGTCCCTTTCTGATTTTGCAGCCACCGGCACCGTCCACGCGGCCGAAAGCTCCACCTACTCTTCTCGCCTGTTTGACGCATCATACGACTCGGCCTACGACGCGACCTACCTCATCCGCGAATCCACCAACGCGGCTGTTGCCGTTGCGGCCGCAAAGCAAGACGCCCTGCCATATCCCACGAACGCGATCCCATACGCGGCCATATCCGGCGCGCCGTCAGGAGGCACGCCGGAGTGGCGCGTCGTGAATTACGATGTGGAAGTGGAAGCAATATCCTTTGTCACGAACGGCATGGCCAACCTCATATTTCTCGGAGGCGGAATCGGCGTATCCGTCATTACGAACGGCTGGCCAGACGGCGCAAGCATGTTTGTGAGAGGTCAATTCAGTGCGGAAACATCGTATACTTTTGGGTCAAATGTGCGCCTTGTCGGATACGGCACATGGCCGACGAACAACTTCCAATCCGTCTGGTGGCGGAGCGGCACAAACATCTTCGTGAACATCCTGGTGGAGGAGTAGCCAATGAAAAGAATCTTCGCATTGCTGTTGTCCGCTTGCTGTTTGGCAAGCGCCGCCGCAGATCTATTCATATTCTCCGGCGACGGCGTGGAAGTGGGCAGCAAGCCGCGCGAACTTCCCTCGCAAGGCTACAATCGCACGACGGGCCAGGTGGTCGTCGGCCTGCACGCGCGCACAGACGCCGAGCGCGCCGCCTGCGGCTGGTGGCGGGTCGTCGAGACGCCGAAGCCGGGGCTGGTCGTCTCCAACGAGTACTGGGCCGTGACCGGCTACACCTTCACGAACAGCGTGGCGTATCAGGCATGGGGCCGCAAGTGGCGGAAGGTGGTGCCGGTGAAGTACTCGCGGCTCTCGATCTACATGGCCCTGAAAGAGCTGGGCAAATGGGACGCCGCCGAGGCGTTCATGCGCGCGAACGGTCTCTACGAGCCGTTCATGTTCGCGCAGGAGATCTCGAGCGACCATCCGCAGTTCGTGGCCGTAAAGGCGCAGGTGGCCGAGGCGCTCGGCCTCACCATGGAGCAGGTGGACGCCCTGCTGAAGGAGTGCGTGCTGAAATGAAGCGGATGACCGCCATCGCTTGCCTGCTGTCGGCCGCTTGCCTTGCGGTCGATCCGTCGCTGCTCATGCGCACGCACACGGACCCGTCCCGGATGTTCATGGTCCCGAACGTGCGATCCGTTGACGTAATGACTGGATTCCTTGGCGGCGGCGAGGAAGGATTTACAGCCGTTGCGTGGATCCGCTTCTATCCGACGAATGGCATTGTGACGAATGTTCCGAATTCCTTTTGGAGCATTGAACCGGCGCGCGCCACGCGCGAGGGAGGCGCTGAGCTCCCGGCCATCATGGACTATCAGACGGTGACGGATAACAGCGGCGGCACGTTCGCGGATCCGCATTACGATTACCGTGTGGACACGCTGGAAGACACTTGGCAATATGGCTGCTACTGCGTGAACATCGAGACGCCCGTCGACGTGACCGTGACGATTGCGGGCGCGGAGCGTTTCGTGGCGGGGTCTAATGGCGTCAAACAGGCGTTCAACATCCTTGGAACGGCGGCGGATTACTCCTGGAGCGTTACCGGGCCGACTGGCGGCGCTACGCCGGTGAAGTTTGGATTCGCCGTGAATCCGCTTGTGAAGTTTTACGGCATCATATGCCAAAGCAGCGCACAGGATTTCTATACTGACGAAGTGCCCGGCGGGCCGGCCGTCCCGGCAATCACGAATGAATGGACGATGGTTGCGGTACAGGCGCGGATTGACAACGGCACGATGCAAGGGCGCATGGCATTCTTCACATGGGCGAGCGAGATATTCCCGTCAGCGTGGCAGACGGAAACGGTGGACGTTTCGCATTTTGAGAAGAATGCGCGCGTGCAGCTTTCATTGGCGTTCTTCTCTGCGATTGACTTGCCGCGCGACTTCTACGGCATGAAGGTCTTTCCGTACTGTCTGACGGATGACGAATTGCGGAACGTCCGCGATCTTGACATGTTCGAGATGCGGCGGCGCGGCTACACGAGATGGAAGGGCAACTGATGGACGAGGTGACACGCGACATGGTGAAGGTGCAGCTCAAGAGCGCCAAGACCAAGGAGGCGCTCAACGACGCGATGGTCAGCGCGTCTACGCGGCACTGCTGCATGATTGGCCGCACAATCTGATTTGCTCCGCCAGGACCTCCGCGATCATCGACGCGACAGGCACAGCGGGGCATTTTTCCCAACTCGGCTAGAATCTCCCCCTCCGGCGGCCCGTTTTTCCCAACCCTCAAACGCCGTTCAAAACGCGTTCAAGTCCCGTTAAATCCAGCCACAATCCAGCCTTTTCCCGTTTCCCAACCCCCACCCGATTATTCAAACTGGCGTGGGCTTGTGCACGGTATGCGGCAGTTTGCTATAATACCCGAAAAACCTCGGAGGAAAGGAGTGCCCACATGGCTAACGAACTGGACGAAATGACTGGCCCCGTCAATGGCGCCGGGCGCGACATAAACGTGATCGAGAAGCAGCTCCCCGTAAGGGTGGGCTGGGGCTCGACGCTGTTCGAGATCGTGCTGTGGTGCCTCTTCATAGTTCCGGGACTGATCTTCCTCTTCATGAAGATCGGCGCCAAGAACTACTTCCAGAAGCTGCAGCAGAAGATACAGGCCGATGCCTCGACCATCGACAACTATCTCGAACAGAGGGTCCAGATCCTGAAGAACCTCGCCAAGCTCGTCGAAAAGGCAATCGACCTCGACAAGGACGTGATGAAGGCCGTCGCGGCGTTCCGTGGCGGAAGGCTGGCCGATGGCGAGAGAAACGCCGTCGCCAACCAGATCGACGGATGCTTCGGCAGGCTCTTCCCGCAGGTCGAGGCATATCCCGACCTCAAGGCCCACGCCGCCATCGCCGACGCGATCCAGCAGAACAGCTATCTCCAGAAGGAGATCACCGCCGCCCGCCAGCTCTACAACGATTCCGTGATGCAGTGGAACGCCGACCTCTTCGACTGGCCCACCAAGCAGATCGTCGCCGCGAGGGCGGGATATACGACCCGTATCCCGTTCACGGCGTCCGCCGAGGTCAAGTCCCAGGCCAGGGGAACGTTCTTTTGACCGAGGACGTATATGAGCCGCTTGCGCGCTACCGCGACGAGTTTCGGGAGAAATTCGCCAGGCTGACGCGGGAGAAGTTCAACGAGCTGACGGCCCGCTCCGGCGTTGACGTCAGGGCGAACCGTGCGCTCGTGGCCGAGATCAGGCGCCTTCAACGGCAGGCCGATTCGGCAGGTGCCAAGAAGACCTGCTACGGCTGCCTCATGGCGGTAGGATTCGTCTGCGCGGCTTTGGCGCTCATAGGCGTGTTGGCGATGAGCGACACGGACGAGCAGGCACAGGGGATGTGCATCCTCGGCATAGTGGCGGGGCTTGCTCTTGGAATCGTCATGATTCCCCTGTTCAACGCGGTCGCCGAGCTCATCGCCAACCTTCAGTCGCGCATTTCCGAGAAGACGGGAATGGCGTGGAAGCAGATGGAGCCGCTGAACCGGCTCTACACCTGGGATGTCACCGTCAAGCTGATAGAGGCTACCGTCCCAAGGCTGGAGTTCGATCCGTACTTCACGGCAGGCAGGCTTGAGGCGCTGCATGGGCAGTACGGGTGGGACGACTCATTCAACGACGGCAAATCGATCATCTTCGCGCAGTCCGGCGTGATAAACGGGAACCCGTTCGTCTTCGGGCACTACCTGGACATGGAGTGGGGCGAGAAGACGTACGAGGGGACGAAGGAGATATCCTGGACAGAGTGGGAAGAGGACGCGGACGGCAAAGAGCATCCAGTGCGCAGGCATGAGACATTGCATGCCTATGTGACGAAACCGATACCGGTCTATAACGAGCAGAAGATTCTCGTTTACGGCAACGACGCCGCTCCGAACCTTTCCTTCACGCGGGAGCCTTCCGGTCTGACAGGGGAGGATGGAGGAATATTGGGGGCACTTCGGAAGAAATGGCGGCTCCGCAAGCTGAAAGCCTATTCGCGCAACCTCGACGACGACTCCAACTTCACCTTGATGAGCAATCACGAGTTCGAGACATGGTTCCATGCGAAGGACAGGGATCACGAAGTGGAGTTCCGCCTGCTGTTCACCCCTGTCGCGCAGACGCAGATGCTCGACCTGATGAAGGACACGACGGTCGGCTACGGCGACGACTTCACCTTCCTCAAGCAGAAGAAGATCAACCTGCTGTTCTCGAAGCACCTCAACGAGGCGACAATAGACACGGATCCTTCGAGGTTCCACAACTGGGACTACGATGCCGCCGCCGCATTGTTCATCTCGTTCAACGAGAGATATTTCAAGGACGCCTACTTCTCGCTCGCGCCGTTGCTGGCCATTCCCCTCTATCAGCGGATGCGGACCCACGAGGAGATCTGGAAGGATGTCCTCGGGTACAGGGCATCGTCGTTCTGGGAGCACGAGGCGGTGGCGAACTATCACGGGGAGAGCAAGTTCGAGCATCCGAGCTGCATAACGCGCAGTATCCTGAAGACGCGCATCGTCAATCGTGAAGACGGGGAAAGCACCATAGCCGTGACCGCGCACGGGCACAGGGGCGTCGAGAGGGTCGACTACGAAGAGGTGTATGGAGGAGACGGCAGATGGCACGATGTCCCGGTGCCCTGGACGGAGTATCTTCCGGTTCAGCGGACGAGCAACATGTGCATATGCGAGAAGGACACGCCTTCGGAGGTCTTCCGCAAGCGCGCCGCAGCGTCCGGGGACAGCGCCTATCGCCGCTCCATTCTCTCGTTCCTCGCACGGCATGAATGAAACGCACTCAGATAAACTCCATTCATTGCTGAATGGTAATGTTGCGGCAAGGTTATTTAAATGTAGAAATGCGATAATACGCCGCCATGAGAAAAATAGCGACATCAACGGCGAGCGTTCTGGCCGCACTTTTGTTTGCCCGCCTGATTGTGATGGCGGTCTCGCCCGTGTTTGAACCGAGCGAGGCCCGCTATGCCGCCATTTCCGCCAATATGGCAAGGACCGGCGACTGGCTCGTCCCGCGCTTTACCCACAGGGGTGTCTATCAGCCCTTCTCGGGGAAGCCACCCCTTGTGTTCCAGGCATCGGCCCTTGCCTGCCGCGCAATTGGCATTTCGCCCTTCGCCGTCAGGATCGCCCCGTTTGCCTCCTTCCTCATTCTTCTCGTCTCGCTCTTTGTCTGCACAAAAAGGCTGAACGACGCGAAGTGCGCCTGGGCGGCGGTGATGGCCTGCTCGTCGTCCGTGGCGCTCTATGCGTCCGCAGGATTCTGCATGACGGACGTTCCGCTGTCCTGCTGCACGACCGGTGCCTTGCTCGCATACGCGCTCTTCCGCGAAAGGCCTTCGCTTGAGGCACCGCTGTGGGCCGGCGCGGCTCTTGGATGCGGCATGCTCGTGAAAGGCCCCGTCGTACTCGCGTTGTGTGGCGTCGCCGTTTTTGCCGATCTCGCCGTCAACAGGCGCTGGAAGACGCTCTTCAACGTCCGCTGGCTGGCGGCCATTCCCGTCTTTCTCGCGATTTCCGCCCCGTGGTTCATCCTGATGCACCGGGAGGATCCCGGATTCCTCCGCTATTTCTTCATCAACGAGAATCTTCTGCGTTTTCTCGTACACGACTATGGCGACCGGTATGGGGCGGGGCGGGAGACTTTCCGCGGGATGGCGACAATCTGGGCGTTCGTGGTCGCGTTGCCGTGGTCGCTTCTTCCTCTGAAGGTTCTTCGTGGCGGATGGCGGGGGCGTTCGTGGATCCCGCACGACTTCTTCCTTGTCTCGTCTCTTGCAGTCACGGCGTTCTGGTGCCTGACGAGCCGAGTTCCACTCGCCTATCTGCTACCAATCGTTCCGCTATTCTCCGTTTATGTGGCACGGCGCTGGAGCGGGGTAGTGGAAAGATTCTTCCCCATCGCCGCCGTACTGTCATTCATCGCGCTCGTCGCGACGCTTCTGTTCACGGCGGCGTTCAGCAATAAATTGCCGGGCGTGGACGCGAAGCCGAAAATGCGCGGCAGCAGCTATTCTTACGAGTTCTATCACGGGCCTTGGGGGAAAGGGGCGCCCCAATGAAGACGCTTTCGCTTGTCATTCCGTGCCATAACGAGTTCAAGCGATTGAACCCCGAGGCGTTTCTGGCGGCGATGGAGAAACGCGCGTGGCTGTCTTTCTGCTTCGTTGACGACGGCTCGACCGATGCGACGGCAGAGCGTCTTGCACATCTGGAGAACCTTTCCCCTTCGATCCATGTGATCTACCTCCCGCGCAACATGGGCAAGGCGGAGGCCGTGCGTACGGGAATGCGGTATCTTTGCGAGTGCTCGCACTCCGACCTTCTCGGATTCTGGGACGCAGACCTCGCGACACCTCTTGACGAAATCGATGGATTCGTGCGCAGGTTCGAAGAATCTCCCGGCTTGGAGACGGTGATCGGCTCCCGATGGCCGCATCTCGGTTCCAGCATCCACCGTGGAGTCTCCCGCAGTCTGACAGGGGCGTTGGCGAAGGCTCTGATCAGAAAGATACTCGGCTTCTACGTCTGGGACACCCAGTGTGGAGCGAAAGTCTTCGCACGGGAGACCGCGAAGGAGATTTTCGAGCATCCGTTCAGGACGCACTGGCTCTTCGACGTTGAACTCCTGCTCCGACTCGGACGTCACCGCCTAGCTACGTGTGCGTGCGAAATGCCTCTTGCATCGTGGCACGACGTGCCAGGATCGAAAATCGGTATCGCCGAAATGTGGCGCATTTCCATTGAACTCATAAATATGGTAAAATGCCGCCATGCACATATTGTTGATAGAGGATGACGAAAAGACGGCCGGGTTCATCTCCCTCGCGCTGAAACAGGCTGGCTACGCCGTCACGCGATGCGCGGACGGCGAGGAAGGCATGGTGGCGGTCCTTAACGGCCCATACGACGCGGCGGTCATCGACATCATGCTCCCGAAGCGGGACGGGATCTCCGTCATACGCGGGCTCCGCGCCGCCGGACGGAGTCTGCCGGTGATCGTGGTGTCGGCGAGGGGCGACGTCGATGCGAAGGTCAAGGGACTGGAAGCCGGAGCCGACGACTATCTCGCCAAGCCTTTCTCGATCATCGAACTCGTCGCAAGGGTCCAGGCGCTTCTTCGCCGTACGAGCCGGAACGAGGAGCCGACGACCCTTGCGGTGGACGACCTCGAGATGGATCTCGTCACGCACCGCGTCACGCGGGGAGGCGCGCGCATCGACCTCCAGCCGCTTGAATACCAGTTGCTTGAATACCTCATGCGCAACCGGGGGCGGGTCGTCAGCCGTGCAACGATCCTCGAACGCGTCTGGGACTACGACTTCGACCCGCACACGAACGTGGTCGATTCGCGCGTCTGCCATCTGCGCGACAAGATAGACAGGGGCGCAGGCCGCAAGCTGATCAAGACCGTCAGGGGGTTCGGCTATGTCCTCGGATAGACGAAGGCCGATGTGGCGGCGCATTGCGGCATCCTCATTCGGATGGTTCGCGTCCATCTACGTGATTTCGGCCGCCAGCGTCCTTCTTCTGACCATCCACAGGCACACCAGCCAATACAAGGAGACACTTCTACTCCTTTCGAAGGACGCCTGCGACGAATATGCCGCGAACAACGGCGACGTGCACACCTTGCAGGCCCTTTTCCGCGACACGGCAGAGGAACACGGACACGACAACGTGTTCCTCATCGTCACCGATCAGGAAGGAAGAACGGTTCTGGAGGAGGCGTCCCACCCAGACGTCGCGAAAGCCATGCGCGATTTCGTCCGTTCCCCGAACCACACCTGCCGCATCACCGGAGGGAAGGCGCGCAAAGGCATGGGCTCGATCGCCGTGCGCGTGCGCAAGACGCCGCTGCCGGACGGACGGGTGCTACTGGTCGGCATAAACGTCACGAAGAACGAGCATGTTGCAATCGGCATCGCCATCGTGCTCGTGGCCGCCCTGCTCTTGTCTCTTGCGGCATGCTTCGCGTTGAGCGTGTTTCTCGCGCGGCGTTTCGCGCTGCCGCTCGCGCGGATCGTGTCCGCCGCGCGCGACATCGCCTCGGGAAACTATTCCGCGCGCGTGCCGGCCACTTCCGGCGAAATCGAGATCATGGAACTCGAAAACGCCTTCAACACCATGGGCGAGGCGAACGAGCGGACGCTCGGCGAACTGCGCAGGCTTACGGACGACATCGCGCACGATCTGAGAACGCCCCTGACGCGGATGAAAGCCGCAGCGGAGCTTGACGCGCTTTCCGGCGAAGACAGGGGCGCCCTTCCCCAGACCGTGATCGAGGAGACTTCGGGGATGCTCAACATGATAAACGACGCCCTCGCCGTCTCGCAGGCGGAGAATCTCATCGACCCCACGCCTCGGGACGAGATTGACCTTGCCGTCTTCCTGAAGCGGATGGCGGACCTCTATTCCACCTTGGCGGAGGATGCGGAAATCGCCTTCTCGGTGAATGTGCCAGAACGCCCGGTCGTCGTCTTGGCGCACAAGAGCAAACTTCAGCAACTCGTCGGAAATCTTCTCGACAACGCCCTGAAGTTCACGCCTAAGGGCGGCGAGGTCTCCGTGAAGCTCAAGGAATCCCCGACGGTCGTTGAAGTGAGAAACACCGGACCAGGGATCGCCGAAGCGGACATCCCGCACGTCTTCAACCGCTTCTGGCGGGGCCAGAAGGGGCGTACGCTGCCTGGGAACGGCCTCGGTCTCGCGCTCGTAAAGGCAATCGCCGAATCGTATGGCGCATCCGTGCGTTGCGCATCATCCGAATCAGGGCCAACGACGTTCTCGGTCGAGTTCAAGCAGGCCAGCACATTGTCTTCTCACCGTCAGTAACTCGTCCTAGCGGGTTAAGGCGCGTAACGTTCTGGGAGTAGCCGGGAATGTCTACTGGCGCGGTGAAAGCAAATGTCTACTTGTGTTTCGTATGCCAATATGATATATTATGCACGCCTTCATGGAACACGAGGGTCATGAAAATATTCGGAGCAAACATGGCGTCGAAACCCTGCGCTGACGGCTCAAATGCCGCCAGTGCTGTCGCTATCCAGAATTTCAACTCGCAACAGAAAAGGAAAACGCATGAAGCATAAGACAATGACACTTGCCATCGCTGGGGTTGCGGCACTCTTCGCCGCGATGGTGACGGGATGCGCCTCGGTGGAGTATTCTTCGCCAGGGAAGCTCAAGAAAGTCTCTGTGAAAGGCGCGCCGGGAGCAGAAGCCGGGCAGCACGTGGCGATAACCACTTCGGGATACTACATGCTCTGGTGCATACCTCTCGTTTCCGGCGACCTCCGCTGGGACGGCAAAAAGCGTGAAATCAAGGGCGGCTTTTCGTTTTTCACCGACCAGGTCGGATTTCAGGAGCTGCAGACCGCGCTCCAGAAGATCGCCGCGGCCCGCAACTGCGATCTTGCCGACGTCAATTTCCACGACTCCGACGGATTCTATGCCGACGTGAGCTATGCCGGCATTGTCGGCTCGCTCTTCGGCTCGTCGCACATGGGAGTGTCGGCGATCCTTGTTCCGCGTGAAAGAATTGCAAAGTAAAGGAGACACAGAAATGAATGTGATCGTAAAGACTTTTGCCGCCATCTCCGTGTTCGCCATCGCGCTCGCGGGATGCAGTTCGTATTCCGAGATCGCCAAGTGGGAATCAAACGCCACAGTCAATGACGGGGAGGTCCCAGTGGCCTCTTTCGTGACGCAGAACTTCTCCTACGAGCTTCTTTGGTGCATTCCGCTCTGCACGGGCCTTCCGTGGACCGAGGGTGCTGGCGACGACGGAATTGTCGATGAGTACAACGTAAGACTGTTCGCCAACGAGGCGACGATCGACGCCAACCTCGCCACGCTCAACCATGCGCTGGACCTCGTCGGCTCCCATCGGATAACGCAGCTGAAGACGGTTGAGGACGACAGCAAGGCATGGAGCCTTTTCCTGATAAACAGGCATGAGGTCCGCACGCAGTGCCTGATCCTCCCGGATACGCCGAAGCCGAAAGACAAGTGAAGGAACTACGATGAAAAAGGCTAGCAAATTAGTAGCACTGCTTTTGCTGTCGCTTGCGGCAACGAATGCCGCCGCCGTGAACTTTCCGGTCGGGACCCACCTCATCAAGGGGACGCTGAAGGACTGGCAGAACAAGGTACTGACCTCGTCCGCCGCCGTGACCGTACAGGCCGTCTCGACGAACGGGTCGGTCATCGCCTCCACGAAGGTGGCGGATCCGACGGCCGACGGCTGCAACTTCCTGCTGCAGATCCCGCTCTCCTCGAAGGCCACCGAATCCACGGCGGCAGTTGGCGACAAGCTCAACTGCGTCCTCATCCAGGGGGCGGGACTCTCCCTCGCGGCCGAGCAGCTCAACGTTGGCGATGCGAACACCGTGTCGAACGTCTGCCTCGCGTTCGTCAACATGACGAACTATACGAAAGACGGCGAGACGGTTGGCGTTCCCGTGGAATACACCGACGCGATCGCTCCGTGGATGGAGGCGTACGAGATCGAGGGCGACTACGATCCATTTGCCGACTACGACCACGACGGCGCGTCGAACTACGGCGAATACTGCGCGGGTACGAATCCCTTCGACGCGTCGGACAGGCTCGCGATCACCGCCTACTCCGCGCCTCAAAACGCCCCCCATGCGCTCAGCTTCGAGTATGTCGGCGGCCACCTCTATGGCGTCGCCACGACGCGCTCGCTCACGAATCCCGAATGGACGACGCAGCCGGTCAAGAATTCCGAGACGGACGCCGAGCAGGCGCTGGTGATGCCGTCCGCCGACGAGGAGGACGTGGGCATGACGACCATCTACGTGGTGCCTGCCGAAGGCGCGACGAGCCAGTTCTTCAAGCTTGAAGCGAAGTGACGTGTTGTGTTTTATGAAGGAAACAACAACGACAACTGATAAAAACAACTTTTCCGGCGGCGGGCAACCGCCCGCCGATTCAAGAGCGCCGCGCGGTTGCGCGGCGTGAGAGAGAATGTTGTTTTTACAAGTTGTTTCGGTTGTTTTCAATAATATTGAGAAAGGAACGACAGAAAATGAAGAGAACGGCATACGGGAAAGCGTTGGCTGCTTTTTCTCTGTTGCTTTTCGCATCGGCGGCGTTTGCTTTGCCGCACGTGGAGGAGACGATGACGCTCGCGAATGGGTGGAACGCCATCTACCTAGAATCGACGCCGACGAACGCGGCGTGCGCGGACTTCTTCGCCGGTTCCCCCGTCGCGCGCGTCGCGGCGTACTATTCGGACGCCTACTCCTCCACGCGCCAGCTCGCGGACGACGGGACGGAGATCGCCCAGAAGCCGGTTTCCTACCATGTGTGGGTGCCCGGCGACGAGACGGCCTCGACGATGGACACGCTCGTGGGCGGACGCGTCTACCTGATCTATGCGACCAATACCTGGACGAAGGAGAATTTCCTCGGCGTCCCCGCCGCGCCGCAGCAGACGTGGCGCGCCACGTCGGGCGAAACCGGCTTCATGAACCTCGTGGGCGTCTCTGCCGACAAGGACGACCTTGTGGCTGCAAAGGCCTATTTCGGCGAGGGCCCATTCGGCACGTCGTCGGGTGTCGCCTACCAGATCGGCGGAACCAATCCGACCGCACCGACGTTCCTTCCGATGACTTTCGGCTCCACCTCGAAGCTGCATGGCGGCAAGGCGTACGCGCTCACGGCGACGAAGGACGGCGACTGGCCGGGCGTGATCGGATTCTTGGGCGTGTCGTCCGTCGAGTTCGGCTCCGGCGACTTCGCGAGCGTCACGCTCAAGAACTTCGGCACGACGAACCACACCTTCCGCGTGACGATAGTTCCCTCGGCGGACGCGACGGAGCGCGTCCCTCCCCTGATGCGCAAGGTGAAGGACGAACACGGCGACGAATCGTGGACGAACGTGACGGTAGGCGTTTCTTGGGATGTCGAGCTTGCGGCGGAAGCGCTTGGCACGCAGAAGTTCGCCGTCAAACGTGCGGATATGACGCCGGGCGTAGCCTACTCCGCCGTGATGCAGATCGAGGATCTTGGCGGAACGCAGATGCGTGTGAGGATCCCCGTGACGGTCGAGGAGAAGACGGCTGATGAAGCGGCGTTCCCGACTGGACTCTGGGCGGGTTACATCCAGATGGAGACGGTCTCGTCGCTCACAAACGAGACGCCGACCGCGGCAGCCGGGACGCTCAAGATGAACATACTCGTCCACGTTCCCGAAAATGGCACGCCCCAGCTCCTCCAGCGCGTCGCGGCCGGCGTTGATTCGGCAGGCAATATGCGGCTTTTCAAGGAGCTTTCGTCTGCCAAGGCGTTCTGCGAGAATCCGAGGCGGCTTTCGTCTGTGATGATGAGCGTCGCCAATCCGATTGTCGACGCTTCGGGCTATACGACGTTTTCCAACCAGCTACAGTTCGTTTGGACGGTCGATGCAAATGCGCGGGACAATCCGTTCCGCCACGCCTGGCATCCGGACCACGACGGCAAGACGGCGGACTACTCCGGCTACGTCGTCTCCGGCGACGACCTTGGAAACTACGTCAACCCCGTGAAGCCCGAGCTCTGGAGCGTCACCAACACGCTCTACCTCTCGTGGCACAAATTGAACAATCCAACTGAGGACATCGATTTCGAACACAACCCCAATGAGGTCACGGCGGGCTTCGCGACCTGGACCGTTGGCGGCCTCCTCTCCAGCGGGCCGATCTACTCGATGGGCATATTCTACCTGAAGCGCATCGCCGAAGTCGGAGTGATCGAAGACTGAGAGAGGATAACTTTTATGATTGCTTTCGCTACTGGGAGATTGGGAGATTGGGAGAATATTTCAAAAGTCTCCAGATCTCCAGACCTCCAAAACTCCCAGCAGCGAAAGCAAAACGGCAAAGGAAATTTAAGTCAAAAGCAAAGGAACAGAATGAAGATGAAAACACTTATGGGATTGGCTATGATGGTGACGGCGCTCGTCGCCGCGACGGCGAACGCCGCCGTGCCGGAGGTTCTCACCTACCGGGGGCAGCTTTCCCGCACGGGTGGTTTCGCCGAGAGAGGGGAGAATCTTACGCTCACCTTCAAGATCTACGACAGCGCGGCCCCGGCGACCGTGCTCTGGGGCCGGTCGGTCGTCGTGGCGGTGGATTCCAACGGCGTATTCTACGCAGAGCTGAAGGACGACAACGGCGCGGCGGTGCAGGGCGCAACCTACACGGCGCTCGTCGATGCGGTCGCCGCCGCGAAGGACGCGATCGAGGTCGGCCTCACGCCTCCGGGCGCGGGCGAAATCACGCCGCGCCAGACGCTCACCACGGGCGTCCGCGCCGCGCGGGCCGCGCGGACCAAGGCGGTGGACGTTTTCTACGCTGAAAACCGGATCATGGCGCAAGGAGCGGTGATCGACGAGTTGATCGTCAATTCGGTCACCGTGACGAACGGTTCCGCTCAGCTCCCGCCAGTCTGCTACCTCGAGCCTGTCGCGGAGCAGTCGCTTGGCGGCGGCAATGGCAAGGTGACGATCAAGGGGCTTTCGCCAGCCCGCTCGGCCTGGCCTTATGCGCCGGCTTCGAAGAGCTGCTACACGACGTCAGGCGCATCATGTGATATGGCGCTCACATACGAAAACGACGAAGGCGCGTTTTCGGTGCTGCTGCCGAAAGGATGCAAGGTCGAGGGCGATTCGGCCGCAGTACGCACCGTGAACGCGACAGCGTTCGGCAAGGCAAATTGATGAAAGGGAATCGAGCATGACCATGAAAAAGACAATCTTGACAGTACTTCTCGTTGCCGCAGCGACGGCGCAGGCACGGTTCTCGGAGTCGCACATCCCGCTGTCCAGCGGGACGGACCCCAACCTCCAGGACAACACCATCTACGACGTGAACTCCGATCTCACCCTTTCGGCGGTCGCCGGATCCAGCAAGTTCAGGGTGCTTGGCAGCAATGTCGTCGCCATCAACATCAAGAAGGACGTGACCCTTACGTTGAAGGGCGGCGACGCGACGGGCGAGACGGGCGCGGGCGCGGCAATCAGCGTCGCATCTGGCGCGACGCTTTACATCATGGGCGAAGGCACGCTCGTAGCGACAGGCGGCGCCGCCGGCAACGGCTGTGGCGGCTCAAGCGGCGGCAATGGATGGGTCGGGTCGGACGAGAATCGCGGCAAAGGCGGCACCGGCGGCAACGGCGGCAAGGGCGGCGGCGGCGGCGCGGCTGCGATCGGCGGAGTCGGCGGCGACGGCGGCAACGGCGGCGGCGGCGGCTCCGGTAAGGAGAAGGAGTGCTCACGCGGCGCATTTTCCAGCGATGGCGATTCGGGAAGCCCCGGCTCCAGTGGCAGTAACGGCGGGGGTATGGGCAGGGTTGTCATCCTCGGAAATGTCACCGTCAAGGCGACGGCGGGTGCCGCAGCGACGGCCGACGGATCCGGTGGCGGCTCCGGGTCCAAGGGCTATTACAAGTGGACGAACGCCTATGCGGCCGGTGGTGGCGGCGGCGGCGGCGGCGGTGCGCGTGGTCAGGATGCTCAATATGGCATCGGCGGCGGCGGCGCGGGCGGCGCCGGCGGCGGTGGCGGCGGTGGCGGCGGCACGGTTTGTAATAGCGCCGGCGGTGATGCTACGGGTTGGGGCGATGGCGGTAGCGGCGGCAAGTCCTACACCGGTTCGAGCGGTTCTTCTGGCACGAGAGGCGGCTCTAGATCGGTGAGTCTGTACTACGGCAGTGCCAAGGGCGGCGGCGGCGGCGAAGGCGGAGCGGCGAACACGAAGCGCGGCGACAACGGCACGCTCGAGATCGGGCCGTCCGTCAAGTTCATCTCCACCCCGAGCCGCGCGAGCAACGCGCCGCTTGTCCCGGCGAAGTCCGGAGGACTCTACACGACGCATCTCAACTTCTACTCGCAGGGCGAAAAGGTCGGCGAGGACACGGCTCAGCTGATGCTCAAGATGCCCGAAACTCCGCCAGCCTTGACGCGCAACGGCTACCGCTTCCTCGGCTACTTCACGGTGGCGGAGGGGGAGGCGGGCGGAAGGTGCGTCTATGGCCCCGACTACGCTCCGGCTTCGCCCGTCTGGGAGAGCGTGGAGAATTCGGTTGACCTCTACGCACACTGGGAAGTCGCGCCTACGATGCTCGTCGTCAACACGAACGAGGACGGCGAAGGCAAGACCCTTGGGCAGGGCAAGGTCACGTTGCGCGACGCGATGCGCGAACTCTGCGCCGATCCGACGCTCACGGGGACGAACGGCCTCAGGCGCATCGAGTTCGACCTCCCGGCCGAGGACGGCAAGAACGTCATCACGCTCACGAACGTCATCGCAGTGAGTTCCGGGACGTCGCCGATCGCGATCGACGGATTCAACGGCGGGAAGGGCGTGACGATCACGGCGGGCGGAAATTACAGCGCGCTGCAGCTCTCCGGCTCCGACGTGCACCTCAGGTGCCTCAACTTCAAGAACTGTCCGGCTCCGGCGATCGCGCACAGCGGGGGACTGACGGTCGAGGACTGCTCCTTCATCGGCAACCGGGGCGCGATCCAGAGCGGCAGTGACGCGGAGCTCGGAGCCTTGAACTGCACCTTTGCGGACAACGCGGCGGCGAGCGCCGGCGGTGCAGTCGCGATGGCGGACACATCCGCCTACGGCACGTTCGTCAACTGCACGTTCGCCCGCAACAAGGCGGCGAGCGGCAGCGCAGTCCATTCCGCAAAGGCTCCGCTCACCTTCATCCACTGCACGCTCGTGCCCGGCGACGCGAACGCGCTCGTGAGCGCGAGCGGCATTGACACCTACTTCCTAAACACGCTGATCGCGAAGCCATCGGGCGGCACGGCCGTGACTGCGGGGACGACGACCTCGATCTGCTCGTCGCTTGGGACGCAGGATCAGAGCGCCATCCTCAATCCCGCGCAGGCGGACGACCTCCTCGGCGTTCGCCAGATCTGGTACGAACCGGTGCAGTCCTCGGCGAGCGGGAACCGTGACGCGGCGCTCGTCTTCTACGACACCAACATCAAGAACCTTGCCATCGTCACGAATGGCGTAAAGAAGCTCCTCTACGGCAAGAACGTGGGTCTCGCGACAATGCCGATCGGCATCGACCAGCTCCACGGGGCGCGCATGGCGCCGGTGCGCGGCTCGATCCGCATCGCGACGGGCGTCCAGCCGCCGGTCGTGAACGTCGAAGGCGTCGCGTGGGGACTCACCAACGCGACCGTGGCGGCGACCGCGACGGTAGTCTATGACGACGGAACGTATGCCGACGTTCCTGTGACGGTGAAGACGAACCCCGACGCCGTCTTCGGCGCGGCGGTGGAGGTGGACGGCAGCGACCTCTACACCCACAACGTCCAGCGAGTCGATCTCGACGGGATTTCCAGCAACAACGTCTCGATGACCGTGGCGACTTCGCCCTACGCGCTCGTCGCGTCGAGCGCATCGGCGATCGCGACGGAGGATAGCGAGGTCTATCTGCCGGGCGACGAAATCCGCGTCACGACGGCGCTTGCGGATAGCCTTGTGGTAGTCGGCAAGCTGGCCGTGGGCGGCGAAGCGTTCTCCGCCGGTGGGCTCGCCGGCTTTCAGGATATCACGCTCGACGACGTGAATGTGCGCGGCGGCAGCCTGCGGCTTCTCGGCTCCACCTCGAAGAACGGCGGGGCTGAGATGGCGAACCTTTCCAACAAATCGATCGGCGGCGGGGAGAGCGGCATCGAAAACGACACCTCAGGTTCGCTCAAGGACGACTCGAAGAGCTGGACGGCGAAATACGACGGCTTCGTGCAGGTGCGCGTTGAGGCGAACGACACCTCGTCCGGCAAGGTCGGCCTCACGGTCGGGAGCGTCGAGGTGACTCCGCTTGCCGCGATCGGCACCGGCGGCTCGCGTACGCCCGTCTGGACCGTCCCGGTGAGGGCGAACGAGAAGGTCACGCTTGAGGCGAGAGGAATCTCGATCGGCTACATGGTGCAGTTCATCTACTTCGGAGTGAAGGAATGATGGTAGGGCGGTCGCCCCGCGACCGCCGGAAAGGAAACAACTTATGAAGAAGACACTTTTGGCAACTCTGGCAATGGCCGCCGCGCTCTCCGCCTCGGCGGTGGAGATTGAACTTCTGACAAACGGCGAAGGCACGACGCTGAACGGATGGACGCAAGAAACCACTTTTGGATTCGCAATCTACACAGACAGTGCGGACAATTCCTGGTTTGTGCCAAGTATGGTGAATAAGTATTGCGTACAGTCTCAGACTTTTGTGCTGTCCGATTTGGGGATTACTGCCGACGAACTCCAGAATAACCTGAGTTTTAACGTGTCCGTCACCGTCTCGTCCGATTACGGCAACGAAATCTGCAACGTCAGAGTTTTACAGCTCGATGCGGACGGGGTCAATGTCGAAACCGATACGTTCGTCGAAATGGCCAAACAAACATTCTCCGAGACCAACGTCACTGCCAGTTTCACAATCAAACCAGAGACGCGCAAACTGCAATATCAGTTCAGCGGACAGACTGCAATTAACGGAGCGACCGCGAACGGTCCGCGGTTCCGCAATTGCAGCCTAAAGCTTACGCGGAACATTAATGTAACCTTTTATTCTGCGGGTACGACGCTCCAAGGTTCATGGGAGCAGCCGCCGATTGCGCCCCGCAACGGGGACTACCGTTTCCTCGGCTACTTCACGGCGCCAACGGACGGGGTGAAAGTCTTCGACGAAAACTACGATTTCGTGCAGGCTTCTGCTCCGAGTCTGACGTCCGACACAACGCTCTACGCACAGTGGGCGCCGGTGGTGAGCGCGCTGGAGGGCGGGATCACGCGCCTCGTCTATCGCGGCGTCCTGACCAACTTCGGCCCTTGGACAAGCGGACTCAGAAAGACCATGCACGTAAAGGTCTACGATTCCGCGTCGGCGGCGACGCCGCTCTGGTCGGGCGATGCTACGGACGTGCCGATCAACCCCGACGGCTCGTTCGAGGCGGTGTTCGGGAACGACGAGCTTGCGCTCGCCTTCGCGTCCAACGACGTCACGCACGTGGAGCTGACGGTGGGCGACTCGCTCTCTCCGCTTGCGCCGCGCCGCGCGTTCGCGTCGGTTGCTAGCGTCAATCGCGCGCTCGTCGCGGAAGGAGCGGCGAGCGACATCAAGGTGGGGACGCTCGGCGCGAACGCCATCGTCGCGGAGAAGATCACGGCGGCGTCGCTCGAGGCGTCCGAGACGGTGCGCGTCGAAGGAAGCGTCTCCGTGGAAGTGAAGCCGTTTGACATCGAGCGTGGACGCGAGACGACGATCTGGCGCGGTACCGGCGTTTCCGTGTGGGGCGACTCGAGGCACATCAAGGATTTTGACAATGTCGTCGCCGGTCAGCGCCTCTGGACGGCCGACAGCGATGGCGTGGTGATGATTCACTGTTCGGGGTCGCCGCGCTCGACCTTGCGCATCCCGGCGACGATCCAGTTCGTCCGCCCCGGCGATGAAGTCCGCGCCCCGACGTATGAGAACGGCAAGGTGAGCGTCACGTTCTGGAGCTATAAGAAGTGAGAGGTGAAACAATGAGCATTGCAAAAGAACTCTCTCCTGTCATTGCCGTTGCGGCGCTTTGCGCGGCAACAGCGTTCGCCGATTCCGCGACGGACAGCGCGATCCGCATGGAGGAGACCGGCATAGCCGTCTTCGGCCATTCGGACTACGTAGAGCCGAAGGCAGCGTATCCGACGGCGGCTTCCGGCACGATCGCAGACGAGGCGAACTCGTCCGCGAGCGCGACCTCTGCGACAACTTCCTGGTCGCTCTCGGCGTGGTCTGTCGGGCGCATGATATCCGAGCAGCCGCCGGACGCGAAGGTGGGCGAGTTCCTCACCCGCTTCCCGCGCGAGTCGAGCCAGATCGACTGGGATGCGACGTTCGCCGCGATCCGCGCGTCCGAGGCGGCTTCGGGCGGCTACATCCAGATCATCGGCGGCACGACGAACTTGAACGAGATGCTCCTCATCACCCGTTCGGGCGCGATGGCGGTGCCGTTCGTGCTCAAGGACGGCACGAGGGTCGATAGCCTCTACACCTTCTCAGCCGCGACCGCGATGCGCCCCTACCGTCTCTTCGCGACGCGCCGCGACGAGGGCAACAGCGCCGCATTCATCGACCTGTCGGGACGCTTCGTCCGGTTCTTCGGCGACCCGGCGGTCATTACGCCGCGCTACGCGGTGACGAACCCGGGCGCTTCGGGCGCTGCTGCTTCGAACGTCGTCTGGGGCATCGACTACGACCCCGTCACGTCGCACATGCTCACGGCGCGCTATATTGTCGATGAGGCGAACGGCACGATCGACTGCCCCAAGGGCCAGTTCGTCCTCGCGTACTACGACACGGAGACGAAGGAGCACCTTGTCGCCTCCATCGTCGTCGAGATCACGCCGCCGGCCGTGAACACGCTCCAGGCGACGGTCGGCTCGGAGCTCAGACCCGTCGGAGGTGGTTGGGACATTGCCGGCCTCCAGGGTGCCGTCAACAAGGGCTCCGAAATAACCAGCGACGACCCCTACTCGCCCTACATCGAGAAGTTCTCCGCACCGCAGGGGCAGGAACTCTCGAACAAGTACCACGGCAAGATATACGCGATCGCGCCGACCGACAAATCGACGAGCGGCACGCTGAACATGGCGATGCCGTGGAAGGTGGACATCTACTGGAAGGCCTCCGACCCGATGGGCGTGATGTGGACGTTCGAGAACGACTGGTACCTCATCTCCTGGCCGGACGACACCTACCGGCTCGTCATTTCGGACGATCCCGCGAAGCCCGGCCTCAAGTGGGCGATCCCGACCAACTACACCGCGCAGGTGCTCGGTTACAAGTCACCAGATTCGCTGGTCGCGAAATCGGACTCCTCGACGGGTGAGGTGACCGTGAACGGCGAAGGCAAGTTCCTCTTGAAGATCATGACAGATGCGCAGGACGTGCCGTGGTATCTGCCGATGCTGTCGCGCTACCGCACGAGCACCGATGTGCTTGCCTCGACCGACGCCGGCGCGATTGTCGCGGACTGGCCGATCGGCTTCGAGGCAACGATGTTCTCGGGCGTCGCGGCCGGCAAGGCCGAGAACGCGTCGAAGCGGATGGACGAGACGCTGCCCGGCTACATCTATGCCGCCGCCTCAACCGGTCGCAACTGGAACCCGCGCCTCTACCACGAGCCGTCGCCGGACGGGGTGGGCAACTTGAACACCGATGCCATTGCTGCCCTGGAGAATGTGGATGGCTCGGCTGAAGAGGCCGATCCCTACGAAAAGCTCGAATCGGCGATCTACGGCGTGAACGAAAGCGCGAACCCCGTCGAAGTGTGGTGGCGCGGCAACATCCAGCTCCCCGACATGCCGACGCCGATCACCTATCCGGGCCTTGTGGAACACTACCGCTTCTCATGGGCGGAGACGCTTCGCGAAGGGCTTCTCCCGGACATCGTGCTTTCGTCGAAGCGCGGCTCGGACGACCCCACGATGACGGCCTTCGGCGGTCGCTCGCTCGCGTTCATCGGCAAGGACGCCTACGCCAATGTGAGCGGCACGGTGCCGCTCGCCGGCGTCACGAATCTCGTCGGCTTCCAAATCTATCCCTCCGACTTTGTGACCGAAATGGCGACCGGACGCGTCGCGACAGTGACCTTGGGTCGCTCCGCATTCGCCGTATCGCTCGTTGGGGCTTCCAATACGAACCTCGTGTTTTCAAGCGAACTCGACGGCACGCCGGTGGACACGCTCGCGGTCGAGCGCGGCGACGGCTGGGTTGAAGTCGGCTTCGTGTTGCCGGACGGATGGGCCGGATCACGGGCGACGCTCGCGCTCGGCGCCAACGGCGGAGAGAGGTCCGCGAGCGGCTTTGCGCTTGACGACGTCGCGGTGTTGTGCATTGACGAGACCGGGACGAACACTGCGGACGCCGTCCGATTCCTCTTCGCCGAGACCGACCTCGCGCCCACGCCCGGCGACAACTCCGAGCGCACGGCGGCGGACAGCTCCGGCCACGGCTACCAGCTCGTCGCGCACGGCTTCACGGTGTGCGGGCGCGGCAGTCCCCGCGATTTCGACGGCACTCTCCGCGCCGATTCGGGTGTTGAGCCGGCGATCTACTACCAGAACGACCGGGAGGCGGTCGGCTGGAACCCGAACGAGGAGCACGCCTTCCTGAAGCTCGACGGCGACTATGTCGTCTGGGCGATGCGCAACGATCTCAACACAGCCGACACCTCGGAGCCGGTCGTCCTCGCGCAGTATTCGAAGAACGGGAAGGGTGCGATGCAGGCGTACCGCGTCGTCACGACGTCGCCCGCCTACCCGTCCTTCACCAACACCGTCGTCGCCGGTAGCCGCATGATCATCCCCGGCCCTGTCGGCAAGATCGACGGATCCGAGTCGAAATACAACGCCTATTCGTCGCTTTATTCGTTCAATGACGCGAACGTCGTCTATATGGACCGCAAGGGCGCGGCGTGGGCGCGGCGCGACGGCGCGGCGATGGCGCTCTACTCCTACCCGATGCAGGAGGGCTTCTACTGTCCGTCTCTCGGCGACAACCAGCTCGCCGTCGGCGAAGATTACGTCGGCTGGATGAACTGCGTCAACATCAAGAACCCCTCGGCGGCGAATCTCCAGAACGTCGAAACGGCGATCCCGTGGAACTGGATCTCCGTCTGGCCGGCGACGAACGGCGTGCCGACGATGAAGGTGGCGCAGGTGCTCACGAAGGCGACGCTGGGGCTTCCAGAAGTCTGGAACGCCGCGTCGATGGCGATTGCGTACCCGAACCCCGCCGCAGCGGGCGACACGACCGCCGCGACCGTGGTAGATCTCATCGACCCGACGGTGGCGCAGTGTGCGTCGCTCCCGATCGAGGGCAATTTCACCGGCGAATACGGTTTCACGCTCGGATCTTCCGGCACGTGCTTCCTCCGCAAAGGGAAGTACTACTTCACGCGCCTGCCGCCGTCGATCTCCGACCGCTTCTACATCGACACGAACGCGGACGTCTCGAGGCGGATGAACCTCGTGGGCCAGCTCGTCGAGAAGGAGTCCGGCGGCTCGTACCTCGAGCTCAACGTCCTCACCGACGCGGAGCGCGAGGCGCTGAAGAATATCTGCCCCGACTTCGCCCCGAAGAAGGCCCTGTGGGACGCCGCCGTAGCCGAACTCGCGAAATCTGCTGTCCTCCCGTCCGAGCGCGGTGTGGGCAAGCTGGTCACGACCAAGTGCCAGAGCTACTTCAACTACATCTTCCCCTCCGAGAAGGCCAAGAAAATGTGGGAAGATTACATCAAGACGAACGCCGTCCCGGTGATGACTGCGGACGGAACCCACTACGCCGTCACGAGCTCGAACGGGCCGGCCTACAAGGAGGGAGTGACTCCAGTCGCGAAAATAGGGCAGGTGACCGAGAAGTGGAAGCGCCATCATGGGCTTCGCTCCGCCAGCAAGGACGCGGCCAAGCGCTACTACGACATGTCCGGCCTCTCCGCCATCATCGGCGAGTGGACGAACCTGGTGAGCAAGGCCACCACCTGGGACGACATCTATTACGTGAAAGGCTACTTCGAGTGGGAGGCGACGGACTCCCTGCCTGCGACCACCTACCTCCCGCAGGACCACTATGCGCTCGTCGCCAACGGCTCCGGCTCGGGCTGGGTCACCCTCATCGAGAACGACAACCCCGACGAGTCGGTCGTGAATCGCGGGCTTCCCGTCTCGATGCACGTCATCCGCGTCGCGCCCGAGCTCTACCTTGACGGCATCGCCGTTCTCACCGATCCGCTCAACAAGCTCTCCGAGAAGCTGACGCTTCTCTACCGCACGCCGCTTGGGGCTGCCGCGAACGACTACGAGTTCGAGTGGAAGTATGCGACGCCCAACGCCGACGGGACGCTTGCGACCGACAAGGAGTCCGCTGCGTGGACGGACAAGACGGCGCCCGCCGTCCAGCCCGGCCTCACGTCGCTGCAGCTCGGCGAGAAATCTACCGTGCAGGACTTTGTGAACACCTACTACTCGCTACGCTACCGCGCGAAGGAGGGAACGCTTGCCGCCGCGACCGTCGGCACCGGCTGGTCCGGCTGGACGGACGAGCAGCTCGCCGAGGGCTGGGTGCAGCGCGTCCTCAATTCCGTGACGCCGTTCGCGCAGCGCGTGGAGGCCTTCTACGACAATCCGAGCGACATTGCCTTCACGATGCTCGAGCAGATCGGCCGTCCCTACCAAGGGGACGTCGCGCTCAACAATGACAACCTCACCGAGGTCGGTCTCCTTGAGCTCTACCAGACGATCTTCAACAAGGCGGAGTCCATCCTCATCGCGGCGGGCGGCGAGAACGTCGACCTTTCGAAGCAGCTCATCCTCGCAACGACCCGCATGGGCGAGTTCTACTCGCTCCTCGGCGCGGAGGCGTATTCGGACGCGAAGAACCCGCTCATCGGATCGTCGGCCGACGCACCGACAGCCGCCGGCGTCTTCTGCTTCGCGAACCAGGTGCCGACGCTCCTCGACGAGGAGCTGGCGCTCCTCCGGGGCCGCACATCGGCAACGCAGTTCCCGAAGCTCACGGCCGCGCCCTACTTCAACCGCCTCCTGTGGAACTTCACCAAGGGCATCACCGAGGGCGAGGTCGCCTACGTCAACAACTACGGCATCCGCGCGCGGGACGGCGTGATGGACGTCAACTGCGCCGCCGCGCAGTATCCGCAGGGCCACGGCGACGCCTGGGGCCACTACCTCTCGGCGCTGACGGGCTACTACCGGCTTCTCAGGAACCCCTACGTCGATTGGACGGCCTCCATGACCGAAATGCTCATGGACCAGACCGCGATCAACGTGGATTACCAGGACGAGGCGAAGTTCGCCGACGCCGCCGTGAAGCTCGCGCAGGTCGGGCTTGACGCGATGTCGCTCACCGCCCGCAAGGCGTACAAGGAGAACGCCGGCGACCTCCGGAGCGGTTACCTCGACGCGGTTGCCGAGCAGGCGTTCGGCTACGGCGAGTGGGCCACGCGCACCGGCATGGGCGCGGCCTACAACTGGATGGTCGCGAACGCCATCACGCCGACCACGAACGAGGCCGCGCAGGTCTTCGCCGACTTTGGCCTCAAGCGCATCGACCGTGAGCAGAACGGCGCCCAGATGAAGGTGCTCTGCCGCACGGTGGAGAGCCTCCAGACGACGCTTGGCGGCTTCGAGGGCGGACTTAACCCGCTCGGGCTTTCCGAGAACGCGATTCCTTTCGACATCGACCCCGACGCGCTCGCCGTGAAGAACTCGCACTTCGAGCAGATCCTCGAGCGTACCGAGAAGGCGCTCGCCAACTGCAAGACCGTGCTCGACTGGGCGAACATCTACGGTAGCCGCCTCGCGCAGATCCAGGAGAGCGAGACCGCGACGACCGACGACATTGCCACGCAGGAGCTCTCCTACCAGAACCAGCTCATCGCCATCTACGGCACGCCGTTCGCGGGCGACATCGGGCCAGGCGGCACCTACCCGCAGGGCTACGAGGGCCCAGACATCTACAACTACAACTACATGGATCTTTCCGTGTTCGGCCTCGACGCAGGTCTCACGACCGTGTTCACCAACTCGTACGAACTCTACGAGGCGGGACTTTCCGGCTACTGGAACCTGCAGATGGCGATGGGCTATGAGACGAACATGGACATGAAGGTCACCCTCAACTACATCGTCAGCGACGGCGGCATCCGCGTGAAGCCCGCGACCGTGGGCGGCGTCCGCGCCACGGAAGGCACGATCCAGCATGCCTATCGCGACTACATCGGAGCCTACCAGAAGCTCCAGACCGCAATGGTCACATATCAGGTGAAGCTCGCGATCCTGAAAATCGCGGATGCTACCGTCAAAGAGTCGTTAGGCCGCGTCAGCGCCACGTTGACGACCGCGTTGGCCTCCTTGGGATTCGGCGTCGGGTACTACATGAACGCCGACCACTGGGTTGACATGATACAGACGGGATTCGATTTTGCACTCAAGGCCGACGATGATTCGTTGGACGTGATAGCGGGAATCGCCGGAGCAGGTATGACTGTCATCACCGATCCGAAAGCGATTGCCAAGGCGGCCAAATTGCCCAAGAGAATGACCGATATGTCGTCCGCCTATATAGAGCTAATCGCGGCAAAGGAATTCGCCTACGAGAAAAAAGGCTATCAGCAATTAATTGACGGCGTCGGCACGCTGCTCGACAAGGCGTGGACTGTCGCGGACACCATACGCGGACTCGAAACGAAGATTCAGACCGTCGCCAGCGAAGTCAACGATGCGGCGTCGGCGATCCAGCAGGCGCTTGCTGAGCTCACCACCGCCGAGGCGGCCTATCGCGCCGAAGTCTATAAGGGCGAGATGCTCCAGGAGGAGCGTGC
>CACWSW010000017.1 GCA_902763655.1 uncultured bacterium | reverse complement strand
CGGCGGGATCTCCACGTAGCGCACGGGATCGAGGGGCGCGCCCTTCTTCGTCGTGATGAAGCGGATCTTGAACGCGACGCCGGGCGTCGCCGGAACGGACACCTTCAGCGTCCCGGACGCACGGTCGAACGACACGTCCTCCAGATCCTGCTCGGACGCCGCATAGAAGTCGCCGCGGTGGATCGCCTCCAGGAGGGACTTCTGCGTGAGCTCCTCGGCCCGCACCATGATGTAGCCGTCGCCGAACGCGGAGTATGCGAGGCCGGTGTCGGGGTAGAAGTGCGCGTCGTCCGTGCCGAGGCCGTAGAGCATCTGCTGGCCGTGCGTCAGGCGGTAGGCGAGCACCGCGTCCCACAGGCTGTCGTGGTACCACTCGCCGTCAAGCTCCTCGGGCACGGGCCACTCGGAGCCGTTGTTGCACACCTCGAAGTAGCGTATTTCGGGATTGTCGATGATGTCCTGCGCGAATACGTCGTAGTAGAGCCAGTTCGGATGGTTCACCATGCAGAAGAACGGCGGATTGCCGCGCTTCCTCGCGAGCGCCTCGCTCATCTCGCGCGTCTCGCGGATCGCCGACGCGACGGTGTGCTTCGGCAGGGGCTCGATCAGACCCGCCTTCTTCGCGCGTTCGATGACGTCGTCGATGCCGATCACGTTCATGTGCATGGCGAAGGTCACGCCCGTCGCCTTGGCGTCGGTCGTGATCTCCACGCCCGGGAGCATCAGGAACTTGCCGGGCACCTCGAACATCTGCTTCAGCTCGGGGTAGGTCGCGAGGCGGACCTCCGTCTTGCCGTCCCGCTCGCGCACTTTGTCCCTGCCGAACCGCTCGACGTAGGCCTTGAAGCAGTCCGGGTGCACCACCTTCGGCGGCCAGCCCTTTTCCGTGCCGTTCCCGACGGCCATCCACTTGTCCGGATTGTCCTGGAAGCGGTTGTGGTCGGAGATGGAGATGAAGTCGTAGCCCGCGTTCCTGTACGCGGCGACGGCCTGCTCCGGCAGCGCACGTCCGTCTGACCAGTGCGTGTGCATGTGCAGCATGCCACGGTACCAGCGCTTGCCGTCCGAGGCCCGAGATGCGGCCATGCCACGTCCGCACACGCCGGCGGCCAGCGCCGCTCCGACAAACTGCTTGCGAGTAATCAAGTGATTCATGATTATCCTTGTTGTTGGTACGACTTTCATCTCAGCTCCCCCGGCAGGGCGCGCTCGCCGCCGCAACAGCGACACATTCCCACCTTCTTGTTTTTCCTTGAGACTGTCTTGTTCAAGTCATACGCCCTCAAGTGCGCGGCTTGAAGCGGTGCTCGCCAGCGATTGTGCCGGCATCTGTGTTATGGACCCGCATGACAAGCTCGCCGTCCTCGACCCTGCCCTCGACAAGCGTCTGGAACGTGTTGCGGCCGCGCCCGCCGCCGACAATCTCCGCCCACGACCTCGTGGCATCGGGCGCCTGGTACATGTAGCGGTGAAGATGGCCCGCAAGCACGAGCTGCACCCTGTTTTCCGTAAGAACGGACCCCCAGAGATCCGCGCACTCTTTTTGCCACGTGGCATAGTCCTCAAGTAGGGTGCCGGGATTCGCACCAGGCCAGGGCTCGACGATCGGTATGTGTACAAACGCGACGACATATGGAGCATTGGCGATCTCGGGACGCTTGAACTGGTCCTTGAGCCATGCAGCCTGCGCAATGCGGTACTTTGTGAAGTGCGAGAATCCGCCGTTGGCAGGATGGTGGTCCGGCTTGTCCTCGCCAGTATCAAGGCCGATCAGCGCTATCTCTCCCATGCGGAACGCGAAGTTCCTGTCGAGCGCGAAATCGCGCATCGAGCGCTCCGACGGGAGGCGCGTCATCATGACCTCGCCAAGGCGATTCGCCGCAGTACCGCGAAAGTCGTGGTTGCCGCGGTTTAGGACTATCGGCGTATCCGCCGCGTAGCCTTCGTTATGCGGCGGCACGAGGTAGTGCTTCACGAAATCCTCACGCTTGTTGGTGAGGCTGTTCGGGATGTCGCCGTTCCACACAACGAGCGGCACGCCAAGCTCGCGGTACTTCTTCGTTATGCGGGACATCTGCTCGAACTGCGCATGGGTATCGCACATCATTCCGAAATGCGAAGGCGCGTTCTCTCCTGCGGTCGTGAATGAATGCACTCCACCCCAGACAATCTCCGACGGCTTGGTCCAGTACCCGACCGGATGCTCAAGTTTCGCGGCCCCCGCGCGATACCAGTATTTCGTGCCAGGCTTCAGCCCAGTCATGCGGACGAGAATCACGCGGTCGTCAATGCCGGCAAGCGGCAGACCGTCCGCCATGAAGCGAATCGGATTCTTCATCTCAGGGTTGTCCGCGACTTCCGCAAAGCCGTTGGAAAGCGCCGTGACCGCGAAAGCAAGCCCCATCGAATCCGGCGCAGGCACCTGAAGCACCGGCTCGCCGTCCAGAAGACCCTCCGGCCTCGGCACCACCATCGCGTTGTACTTGTCGTAAGCCGCCTGCTCAGACGGCATCATCGCCGTACCGCATTTGACGGCACCCATTGCGGAAAGCGTCGCAACGCCCTTGAGGAAACCTCTTCTGCTTGTGCTTTTCATGGCAGGTATTTCCGTTAGGCCTCCCATCTATCGGAACAGCATCATCGTGCCGCCGCCTTTCATCTGGAGATACAGGCGGCCGGACGCGAACTTGAATTCGCCGCGCAGCTCGCCGCTGCCCGAATCGCCTGTCGGCTCGAACGCCCAGCCCGTGGTGTCCGCCGGTCCCTTGTACGCCGCGCACTCCGCGATGAGCAGGCGCTTGCCCGCCCATGACCCGACGCTTGTGGCGCCGTTGAGTCGGAGCGTGCCGGTGGTCGGCAAGCGCACCGCGCCCGGCGTCTTCACGAGCACCGCCGTCTGGCCGAGCGCAAACTCGATCACATCGTCCGCAAAGCCCACGTCCGCCGTCACGGACGCCGCGTGCGTGAGGTCGAGCGCCGTGCCCGGCACCGCCGCCACGAGTCCGCATCCCTTGACTGTGCCGGTGAAGCCGCTCCAGTCGAGCGCGCGCGCGCACGCCCAGGCGCTTCCCTCCACGCACACCGTACCTGCGCCCGACACGCTCTTCATCGTCCCGACCGCGCCGGGGCGGATCGCCAACGTCGCGCCGGCCGCCACGGTGACGTCGGAATCGCCGGGAACGTTCGGCTGGGCCGCCAGCAGTTCGTTATCGGAGTGGACGCCGTCGTAGAAGCGCACCACCTTCGCGAGCGCCGCCACCTGCTCGTCGTCCAGCGCGCGGTCGTAGATGCGCAGGTCGTCGAAACGGGTGGTATGCGCGTACTCCGCATTGCTCGTGCGCCCGTTGCCGCTTACGGACACCTGCTTTGGATCGATCGACACGGTCACCCCCGTGTTGCGGCCAACGCGCTTGCCGTCGATGTAGAGGCACAGCACCTTGGTGGACGGATCGTAGGTGACCGTCTGATGGACCCATCCCGCAGTGGCGGCGATACCGTATAGATAGCTGGTTGCGAAGTAGCGCCTGGTGTCAGACCCGGCCTTTGCGCCCATCCTCGGCGGCGTTCCGTCGTCGCAGAGGCGGATGTTCTTGGACGGGGTGTCCGGATCTCCGAAGCAGAAGAAGTCCGTTCGCGAGTTGGCCCAGCGGCGCAGCGACACGGTGAACGCCGAACCGACGGGGAACCGGTCCGACATGTCCACTCCGTCTGCCAGCTCCAGATGGCCGCCCATTGCCGCGTCCCACCCATGAGATTCCTTGCCGGGCTTGATCCAGAACGCCTTGCCGCCACGGTTCTCAGGATACGTGACGTTCTCCATTTGAAGCTCCACGTCCGGCGTCATCGTGGAGGTGGCCAGGAACGCGGCCTTGAGCGTGTATCCGTGGCCGGTTACGTCATCGAAGTAGTACGTGCCGCCCGTCTCGCGCTTCTCGTCGAACGTCCAGTGCGCGACCGGCGCGGGCAGGGACACCTTCTCCATCCTCGGCCGGCGCGCCTCGTACTCGGCCAGCACGTCGGCCTCGCTCCACGCGCCGCGCAGCCACTGGATTTCGTCCAGATCGCCGCTATAGGTGTGTGAGGTATCGGTGGAGTAGTTGCCGAGGGTGATGTACGGCTCGGTCGTGATGTTGATGTTGGCCGTCCGCACGCGCTCGTCCATCTTCACGCCGTCCACGAAGAGGCGTATCACGCGATTGGAGTAAGTCCCCACGACGTGGTGCCACTTGCCGTCGAAGAGATAGTTGCCGTCTGAGAATTTCGCGTAGGCCACGCTGTTGTCCTGGCTCTTCGAGGTTCCGGCGTCGTTCCACGCGCCCCCGCGCGTCCAGCCATGCTGGACGTAGAAGCAGAGGTTCTTGAACGCGCCCAGGGACGTTGAGGGATTGTCCTCGTCGTACTTGCACGAGCCGAAGTAGAAGTTGCCGCTGTTCCAGCTCAGGCCGTACACCGTGTTCCCGCATTCGTTCGTGACGGGACTCGTGGCGCTCTTCGGCGCGATGTGGATGAAGTTCGAACCGCTGCCGCACTTGCCCTTCGTGGGACGCATCCAGAAGCTGAACGTGAACGCGTCGTTCCCGCTGGGGAACACGCCGGCCGTGACCGGGGTGTTGTTCGCGCGGAAGAACATTCCGCCCTTGGACAGGCTACTGCCGTCGCCGAAGTGCATGGCTTTGCCCGACACGCCGTCCTCCACGAGATAGGGCCTGAAGGTGGGGGCCGGATTCGTGCGCAGGGCGAGCGGCAGCTGGCCGACGTTGGAGGAGTCCGCGCCCCAGTCGTCGGGATTGTCGAAGTTCCAGCACGCCGCGAGCCCCGAGCGGTACTGCCCGCCGCCGAGGGCGAGCGTGCCGGCGGAAACGGCCGTGGCGCCGGTCCACTCGCCCGCGCCGGTGAGCGCGAGCGTGGAGGATCCCGCCTTCACGAGCGACCCGCCCTTGATGCGCCCCGCGAAGACGTTCGTCGCGGCCGAGCCGCCCACCGTGAGCGTCTGCCCCGCGTCGAGCGCGATGCCGCCGTCCACGCCCTCGCCGGAGATCGAGGCGAGTTCCTGGCTGGCGTGGAACCGCAGCCAGCCGCCGCCGGGGATCGCGGCCGAGGCGGACGCGTCCACGCCGAGCGGCGCGGCCGCGGTGCCGAATACGATATCGCCGATCCAGGGCGAAAGCAGGCCCGTGAACGGCATCGCGCCGGCATGGTCGCTCTTCAGGAATTCCTGCACGGCGCCGCAGTTCACCGAGAACGTGCCCTCGCCCGCGAGGGTTCCGTAGAACTTCTGCCTTTCCGCCCTCACCGTATTCCAGCCGCCCACGATCTCGCAGGTGGCGCCGGGATCGATTTCGAGCCGGGCGGCAGAGTGGGCGCTGGAGCTTGTGTAAAGGCTGCCGAACCGCGAGCCGCTCGTCCCGGCCTCCACCTTGAGCGTGGCTCCGTCGTCCACGCGCCAGACATAGTTGTGCGTCGAGACGTTGTTCGTAAACGCAAGCGTCCCCAGCTGCACGGTGCCATCCGACTCCCAGAATCCGGCGGCGCTCGCGAATCGGAACACGCCGGCGCCGCGCTTGACCGGCTTCTTGTAGGGATAGTTCTCGCCGCCATCTCCATTCCAGACCACCATGCCGCCGAGGATGTCAAGATAGCTGGGCGCCGTGAAGAAAAGGCCCTTGCAGCCGTCCGCCTTGACGAAAGACACCTCGTCGCCGTCCTGCCCGTCGTAGACGATGCCGGCGATCATGGTGTAGCCGGTCGAACTGCGCTCGTTGTAGGTGTTGCCGAAATTGATGTCGTTCGTCAGCACCGCGCCGTGAGCGAGGCCGCGGATGTCGAGCGTCACGTGCTTCATCATGAGGTTCGAGACGCTCGTCGCGTCCGTATACTCCACGCCGCCCACGACGGCCTTCCAGTTGGAGAGGTCCTTCATGCTGCCGCCCGAGGCGGCGCCGATCCACACGTTTGTGCCGTCGGTCTTGTGGTTGTTGTACGTGCCGGATGCCGATGCCGACAGAGCTGCAAGGAGCGCACCCCCCGCAACGAGGGCAAACTTGCGCCCTCTGGCCGAAATGCCCTTCGCGTGTCTTGTCCAGACAATTGAACTATCCATGCCAAACTCCTTATCTGTTGCCTGCGAACGCTCCTAAGACCGTTCAATTGCGTCCATTATCCCAAAACATGGCCGCATATGCAAGCGGCAAGTCGTTTGGGAAACGTGATTCGACATTGTGGCGGAGAGGGAGATGCTGTATAATATGCGCCCGTTTCCCAACTGGAGATTCGCTCAATGGACAAGAAAGCATCGATGGCAGATTTCGCCGCCCTACTGGACGGCCAGCTCAAGAACTACCGCAAGGGCTTCAACCCCGGCGACACCGTCATGGCGCGCGTCGTGCGCATAGGCGACACGCATGTCACGCTAGACGTCAACGCCAAGCTCGTGGGGCTCCTGCCCGTCGAGGACGTCACCGACGCCGAGGGCGACATCACCGTCAAGCGCGGCGACGACATCGAGGTGTCGTTCGTCTCGATGCAGAAGGACTTCTACCTCTTCGCCAAGGCCGACGTGGCCGAGTCCGCCGCCATCGTGGCCGAGGACGAGACCCTGCGCCGCGCCTTCGAGCGCGGCCTCGCCCTCGAAGGCAAGGTCGAGAAGGAGGTCAAGGGCGGCTACGAGGTCACGGTCTGCGGACAGCGCGCGTTCTGCCCATACTCGCAGATCGACCGCATGCGCAAGCAGCTTCCCGCCGGCGCGGAAAATCCGTACCTCGGAAAGACCTTCGCCTTCATCGTGCAGGAGTACGGCTCCGACGACCGCGGCGTCAACCTGATCGTCAGCCACCGCGCCGTGCAGGAGAAGGAGCTGCAGGCCGCAAAGGACTACCTGCGCGACACCCTCTCGGAGGGACAGACCCTCAACGGCACCGTCGTCAAGGTGCTAGACTTCGGCGCGTTCGTGGACCTCGGCGGCGTGGAGGGCCTCGTGCCCGTGCGCGAGATATCCTGGGACAAGGTCGTCAAGCCGTCCGACTTCGTCAAGGAAGGCGACCTCGTCACGGTCAAGATCATCTCCCTCGACTGGGAACGGGAGCGCATCTCGCTCTCGATCCGCCAGTGCCAGGCCAAGCCTCTCAAGCCGCGCACGCCCGAAGAGCTCGCCGCCGAGGCCGAGGCGCAGGATGTCCAGAACTGGATGGACGCCCACAAGGACGACAACAGCGGGTTCAGCTCACTGGGGTCGGCATTTGATGGACTGAAGATCTGAAAAGTTGAGAGTTGAGAGTTGAGAGTTGAGAGTTAAGAGTTAAGAGTTGCTTTCGCTACTGGGAGATTATGAGATTCGGAGAAGATTTTAAAAATCCTCCAAGCCTCCTAAACTCCAAGACTCCCAGCAGCGAAAGCAACTAAGAGAATTCACCAGTAAGTTATTGGCAAGTTTGAAGATCAATTCCAATTTTTCATATCAGGATGGCAACCTGATCGTCAATGGGCACGTCTATCGCCGTCCGTGCGACTGGGCGGCGGAATGCGGTCCAACCGAATTCCTCGGCGGTCCACGCGCCTGGACACCATCCGCCCTCTCCGCCCTTGCCACTACCACTCCCCACTATTCACTATTCACTATTAACTCTTCACTATTAACTCCCCTCCGTGGTCTGCCCGACGACTTCCTGCTCTTTGCAGTCGGCCTAGACCGCGACTCGCCAATCGTCTGCGGCCTGACGACTGCCGCCACCACCCTCACCGTCCGCTTCGAGGACGTGTGGCTCCTCCTGCCGCCGGACCGCCGCGCCTTCTCGTACACGTGCGGAGTTACGCGCGATCCACATTCGAAAGATGCGCCATCGGCTTGCGCCGATGGCATCGTCCGCGAATCCATCCCTGGCCTCGCCCCAGACGCGCGCATCTGCCTCGACCTCGCCGACAGCGGCGGCTTCGTCCTCTCCTTCCATCCGGAATCTTGATCTCACCATGATAACCACGAAATACACGAACCACACGAAATTGGGCTGGAGATCGTATGCTCGCCTTTCGTGTATTTCGTGTGTTTCGTGGTTTACATATACCCTCCCATGATCGACGCCCACTACCATCGAAACGGCTATCCGGCTTTCCTTCGCACGCCTGACTGCGAAACGCCCTTCTACGGCATCCACCCGTGGCAGGCCGCAGACAGTTTCGATCTCGATGCCATCTGCGCCCAGCTCATGGCCGATCCCTCGTCCGGCGTGGGAGAGATCGGGCTTGACCGGTTGAAGGCCAAGACGATCTCCGATTCTCAACGCAAGCTTTTCGCGCAGCAGCTCGCGCTCGCCGCCGAACTCCGCCGCCCGGTCGTCCTCCACGGCGCAAAGTGCTGGGGCGAGGTGGTGGCCGCATGCCGTCCTTACAAGGGGCGCATCCCCGCGTTCCTCTTCCACGGCTTCTCGCGCAGCGCTGGCCTTCTCCAAGAGATATTCGCACTTGGCGGCTACGTCTCCATAGGTCCCGCCCTTCTCAACGACCATGCGGTCAACTATCGCGCACTAGCGAAGGGGCTGCCGCTCGAGCGCACGCTCGTCGAGACAGACATGGACTATTCTCTCCCCGACAACGATCCTGACGAAACGTTGCGGCAGATCGTCTCCACGCTTGCCGCCCTGCGCGGCGAGAGCGATCAGTCTGCACTCGCCGCGCGTCTTGCGGACAACGCCCGTGCGTTCCTGCAATCGCTCAGCGGAAGATGATCAGCATTCCCGTGAGATGCGCCAGCGAGAATGTCGAGTCGTCCTTCTTGCGGCGGTAGGCGCCGAAGAGGTTGTCGCTCGCGAAATCGCCCGTCGCGGTGCCGCTCGCCGCGAGGAACGGCTGCCACGTGTCCGTCACGATGTTCGTGAAGTTGAGGAACTCCACGCGCGCGCCGGTCACCGTCACGTCGCCGTCCACCGTGAGCGGCGCGGCCAGCGACGTCGCGCCCTCGAAGTCCACCGTGAGCGTCCCCGTGAGCGTGACGTCGCCCGCAAGCGAACCGCCGGACGCGTCCGTGTAAAGTGAATCCACGGTCGCCGCCGCGCCGCCGAGGTCGATCGCGCCGCCGTTCTTCAGCGTCACCGACGTGTCCGCCGCGAGCGCGGGCAAGCCGCCCTCGGCCGGTCCGACCGTGAACCACTTCTTCTTGAGGTACGCCTCCACGTCCGCCACCTCGGCCTTGGAGAGGAGCCGCTCGTAGCCGATCACCTCGCCGAACCACGCGCGCACGCCGCGGTGCCAGCCGCGCCCGAGATAGTAGGTCTTGTTCTGGTAGTCGGCGAACGCGCCGCTCGTCTCGTCGCATTGCGCCGAAAGGATGAACGTGTTGGGGACATTGAAGGTGGTCGTGTTCGGCGTCGCCGTGTAGTCGCTGAACGTTCCGTCCTCCCCGATCACGTGAAGCAGGTAGCCGTACTTGTGGTAGGTCGTGCTGGTGTACGGGCGCAGGACGAAACGCGTCGTGTTCGCCTCGTTCACCATGATGCCCCTCTCGTTGCTTCCAACGTCCAGGAAGCCCTCCTGCGACCCGGCCCGGCCGTCGACCTTGCACACGAGGAAGAGCGTGCGCGTGGTCGTCGTGGACGAGGAGACCATGTGGTTCGTGCCGTCCGTCGCGTTGCCGCCGAAGTAGACGGCCGGCTTGCCGTTGAACGCCGCCTCGTCGTAGCGCTCGGGCGCCGTGTAGGTGTAGTTCTGCCCGCCGCACTTGACGTAGTCGGACGGCCGGCAGCGGAAGCTCGCCACCGAGCCCGCGCGGCACGTCCAGTTCGTCACATGCCCTTGCGCGTTCGTCTGCACGGTCTCGGGATGCGAGGCGTCCACCCAGTAGGCGATGCCGTTCGTGACGGGCATGTCCCCGTGCAGGCCAAACGACGTCCGCCCGCCGTCCACCACGAGCGACGCGCCGTCCCGCAGGGCGCAGTTCGCCGCGGAAGACGCCGACTTGTCCACAAGCGTGACATTGCCGGCAACCGTGCCCGCGAAGGCGTTGCGGTCCGTCACGGTGAGCGTCGCGGCCGTTGCCGACGAGTTCGTCACGAATCCGTAGCCTTCCAGACCGGCCACCGTCGTGTCGACGCCGTTCAGGTCGAACGTCGCGTCCTGCGACACCGAAAGCGTCGTCGCCGGCGAGATGGCGGCTGGCAACGCCCCCGTCTCCGCGTGCGGCTGCGCGATGCCCCACTTCTCGGCCAGGTAGTTCTCCACGCGCCGCATCTCGGGCTCCGAGAGAACGCGGTTGAACGCGATCACCTCCGCGATGTCGCCGTGGAAGCTGCGGCTGAAGCTGACGCTGTCGCCGTAATTTGCGCCGCCGCCGATCGAAGGGACGATGCGGCTGTTCCCCCTGTAGGTGCCGTATGAATTCACGACGACGAAATCGTGCTCGTGGCGCATCGTCAGGATCTGCTGGACAGCATCGTGGTACAAGTACATGGTGGCCCAGTTCTCTCCTTCACCAGGCCGCTGCACGCCGTCGAGCCGCAGGCCGTGCGTCGTGTCGAACGTTTCGCCCGTGCCGTCGTCCGGGCCGCGCACGTCCCACCCGGCCGCGCCGCACCTCTGGCCGATGATCCCGCCCCACCCGTAGAAGATGAATGTGTTGTTGATGGACACACCCGTCCTGCGCGGGCGCGTGAGGATGAACACCGTCTTCTGATCCACCGTGGCCAATCCGCCGCCCGACACCGTGTTGGTCGCCGCCAGACGCGGGAAATGCTCGGCGTCGGCCTCGAACATCAGGGCGTTGCGCCCGTTGATGGCCGCTTCCGACACCGTCGGCCCACAGTAGGGGAAGCTCGCCGACCCCGTGGGCGGCACAAAGGCGAGTCCCGCGATGCCGGCCTTCGACATCCACCGCGTCACGCGCCCGTCACCGTCCGTGACGATCGTCGACGCGTCGTCCGCGTCGAGCCAGTAGGCAAGGCTGCCGGAAAGGAACGGATCGTCCACAAGGCGCAGCGTGCCCGCGCGGACGGACGTCGGCCCCGTATACGTGGACGCCTCGGTTCCCGGATAGAGCGTCACCGTGTCCGACGTCGTCTTCACGAGTCCCAGCCGCTCGCCGTGCGCGCCGTCCGTCAGGTGCGCCTCCAACTGGAAGTCAGTCCCCTCGCGCCCGACCGTGAGCGCGCCGCCGTCCGCCGCCGCCGTCACGTTGATGCCGGCCTGCGAGATCACGCCGAAGTTGACCGTGTTCGTGCCGCAGCCGAGCGTCATGCCCTCGCAGAACTCCGCCTTTGCGAAATCCACCGCGCCAAGGAACGAGATGTTCGTGACGGCCGTGAACACGGCCCCGCCGACCGACGTGAAGTCGTTCGACGCCACAAGCCCGTCGATGCGGCGGAACGTCACGACCGGCGTCTTGCTCTCCTTGGAGATGACCGGCCCGAGGCCGGGCGTGCCGTTCGGCCCCGTGATGAACAGCCCTGTGCTCGAATCCACCAAGATGGTCTTGCCCGTGTAGTCGCACGGCCCCGCCAAGTCAAGGCGGGCGTTCCAGTTCAGCGTCAGTCCGCCCGGCCCCGTGATGCCGCCCCTCGCGGTCAGGCTCCCCGTGTTCGCCGTAGACGGCTTGTTGTCATGGTTCATCGCCACGTCGTTCGCCAGAGTGATGCGCCCGTCGAAGTTGACGTAAGGAGACCCGCCCCAGTCGATGAAGCCGCTGTGCGCTGCCGGCGCAAGCTGGACGCCAGGTCCGCCCAGCGTGAAGTCCTGCGCCAGCGTCACGATGTTGTTCTGCCGAAGCTGGCCGCCTAAGCCATGCGCCGCGTCGCCCAGCACGCGCACCGGGCTGGACAAGTTTCTGAATATGGCAGCCGATTCCATCTGGAGGCGCACGCCAAGCACGGACGTGCCGCCCGTCCAGCCCGTCGCATCTGTCGCGAACCTGATCGTGCCGTAGTCATTCTGGACGTTCGCCGCACCGGCGAACGTCATCCCGCCCGTTCCCGCCAACTTGAAGTTGCCTTGCAGGCAAAGGCGCCCGGTTTTCGTCCAGTTCGGCGAATTCTGCGTAGAATTGCCGTTGTAGTAGAAGTAGCCTGCCGATCCATCCTTGAACGCGAGCGTACCGGGGCCGTTCCAATACTTGATCGCCCCGCTCGCCAGACCCGTCGCGCGCCAGATGACGCCCGCCGGATGCACGCCGTCGCCCACCGTGAGGGTGACGCCCGACGCGATGGTGAGTTCCGCGCCGTTCTCGACGAGGAGCGCGGAGACGGCCGTGTCCTGCGAGACGGTCGTGTCCGAAGAAATCACGGCCACCTTCCCGTCCGCCGACTGCCCTTCCACGAACGCCGCCGTCTCGGCGGGCACGAAGCCCTTCTCCGCGTCGTACACGAGGAAGTTGATCGCGTCGCCCGTCGCGCCCGCGCCGCACGAGATCACGGAGGCGTCGATGAAGCCGACGTCGGACGCGCGACCCGCGACAAGGAACTTCTCTGTCTCGCCGAGGGCGGCGATGCCGTCCGTCAGCTGCAAATCGAGGAATCCGCCGTCCACGCGCGCGAGCGACGCGAACGTGACGGCGTACGAGGCGGCGTTCCCCTTCGTCACCTTGACGTGCGCGCGGTCGGGTCCGTACGCGAGCGCGTCGGCCGAGACGGAGAGGGCGGCGTCCGCCGCCACGGCGGGCTGCCATTCAAAGAGACCCGTGCGGAGGTTGAGCGCCGCATCCGTGAGGAAGGCGTCGGCGGCGGTCGAGACAAGCTTGCCTTCGGCGAGCACCAGCGTGGCGGAGGGTGCGGAGACCTTGTTGCAGAAAGTCACCGTCCCCGCGCCGCGCTTCGTCACCGTCGCGCCGGAGGCGAAGGAGACGTCGTTCGTGAACTTCACGCCCGCCGTGCTCGCCGCCGACAAGATGGAGTCGCCCGTGATCACGACGGGCTGCCCCGCAAGCGTGAACACGCTGGCGCCGAGGTCCACATTGTTCCACGTCAGCGTGCCGACGTTGTTGGAGAGCGTCTTTTTGTAGTTGCTGTTCTGGTTGATGAATTTGACGGAGCCGCCGCCATTCGCGACCGCCGCGTGCTGCCAGTACTGGGCCGTCGACATGCTGTAGTTGTCGTTGAGCGGCTGGATCCACGTGCCGTCGACGGCGGCGGCCAGCAGCCCGGGACCCATGCCGCATACGGCGACAAGAGCCACAGTCTTCAGGAAAGGACAAGTATGTTTCGACATGCGCTACTCCTTTTGCGAAGTTAACACGCATATCTTACCATTATCCCCGCCCCATTTTCAATTGCAAACTTTCGGGATGGGACGGCGATAGTGTCAGGACTGGATCGCCTTCTTGAGCGCGGCGGCCACGGCGGCGGGATCGCAGCCATCGAGGCGCTTGAGGACGCTCGTCCAGCGGAACGCGCCGGAGCCAGCCTGGTCGTACGGACGGTGCAGGAACAGCTCGTCGAACCCGCGCCGACGGGTGCGGTAGGCAGCCTGCACTGCCGCGAGGCGGCGCTCGAACGCCTGCACGTAGGCCTTCGCGAACGCGGGGTAGTCGCCCACGAACTTCTCGCGCCTGCGCACAACGTTCGCGTATGCGCCGACCAGCTCGTCGTACGATTCGCGGTACTTGACGAATGAGCCAGTGTGGTCCGTCACCACAAGGCCGGAGGGAAGGCCGTCCTCGCCGCACTGGAGCACCTCGTAGTTCGTGTCGAAGAGGCACTCGCCCGTCTCGGTGGCGGCACGGCCCACGATCATGTCGAGCGCGGCCGCCTCGCCCATCAGCGTCGCGAACGCTCGCGCGAAGGCAGGGTTGCGGAAGCGCTCGGGCGGAACCTTGTCGGAGGCGATGCCGCGGATGTAGGAGCGCATGTAGTAGAACGCGCGCACCGTGGTGCCGTGGTACTGGTTGTGGCCGAGGTACTTCTCGGTGAACTGCCCGAAGCCCACCTGGTGCGGCAGGTTCATGCCGAGCTGGCGGCAGGCTAGGCGGCGGTCCAGAATGTAGTCCGCGTACTCGTTCGCCTCCAGGATCGACTGGAGCAGGTCCTTGCCCTCGTCAAGGTGCTCGGCGATGCCCCACTTCTGGAAGCGGATCACGAACACGCGGCAATAGTCCTTGCCCACCTCCTTGTACTGCACGATGTAGACGTTGCCGCGCTTGTGCCCTGCCACGGGACGGCGCGCCAGCGAGTGCGCGATGCGGCCGATGTTGACGTACTCCACCGTGCCGAGAAGGCGGATGAGGTTGAAGATGATCGACCGCACGCGGAAGTCGCACACCTCCAGGAGCTCGGGATCCTGCGTGCGCTGCGCCTCGTCAAAGAGCGGGTCGAAGATCAGCTGGCCGTCCACTACGCTGCCGCCGGGCAGCCACTCGATCTGGCGGTAGAACTCGGGGCTGATTCCCTGGATGAGGTCCTGGTCGCCCACCTCCGTCTCGTTGGGACGGCGCGAGATGGCCGCGCTCATCGTATTGCGCCAGTCGAGGTTGGCCGAGGTCTCGTCGCGGAGGTTGGCGGGGAGAGCGAGTCGCCACTTCGTGGCTGCGGCCTCCACTGCGGAGCGGAGCGCCGCGTCGTCCTGCTCGCCTGGCTTGACTGCGTTGAACGCCTCGCGCACGTCCGGTGTCAGGTCTGTCGGGAATAGCGCGATCTCGGGCTGGCCGAGGCGGTTGTGCCCGCGCAGGCCTTCGGTTATCTCCTCCACCTGCGCGCGGAAGGCGTCGGGCGGCAGCACGCAGACCTTGCCAAGGCTGCCAGCCGTGAGGTAGCGTGTGCCGGTGTTGGCGTTGTAGTAGTAGATGGGCTCGTGCTGGATCGCGACGCGCGCGGCCGCGATCGCGCGGTCGATCTCCTCCGCGCTCTGCGGCGCGCGCGCCATGCGCCAGTTCTCGCCGCGCGCGCGCAGTGCGTCGCGCACCTTGGCGGCGTGCGTGTTGAGGAAGCGGATGCGCCGCTTGGAGACGAGCGTCTGCAGCACCTCGTCAGCCTTGAACGCCAGATCCATGCGGTCTGGGTCGGGCCGGATCAGCACGCAGTCGTCCGTGAAGAGCAGATCTGCCGAGTCGGCCCATTCGGCCGTCGCCTCGCGCTCGGTCAGCTCCGGCTGGCCGGCCTCCGCCCGCTCTCGGTTGAGCTCCTTCACCCACGCGATGCGCTGCATCGCGTGGACCCCCTTCTGCGTCACGAGACCGGGAGTGCGGAAGAAAAGCGTGCCGATGCGGCTCTTGAGCGTGCCGTTCGGGTCCTTCGAAAAGATTGGATCGCCTAGTATCTTCATGGTCCGCATATTATACCACGTTTCAGAAGAGGCCGCCGTTCACGGAAATCACCTGGCGCGTCACGTATGCCGCCTCGTCGCGGAACAGGAACGCCACCACGCCTGCCACTTCCTCGGGCGTGCCGAAGCGACGCATCGGGATGGCCTTCTTCACCTCGTCCTGGAACTCTATCGTCGCAGCCATCTCCGTCTCGATCACGCCCGGCGCGACCGCGTTCACCGTGATGCCGCGCTTCGCCAGCTCCACCGCTAGCGCCTTAACGGCCCCTATCACGCCAGCCTTCGCGGCCGAGTAGTTCACCTGTCCGCGGTTCCCCGCGATCCCGCTCACGCTCGAGAGCGCCACGATGCGCCCGCGCACGCGGTTCGACACCATCGGCATCACCACCGGCTTCAGCAGGTTGTAGAGGCCCGTCAGGTCGGTGTCGATCACCCGGTCCCACATCTCGCCCTCGAGGATCGGGAACGGCGCGTCCGCGTTCACGCCCGCGTTGGCAACGACCCCGAAATAGACGCCGTTCGCCGCCATGTCCGCCTCAAGCGCCGCCGTCACGGCCGCGCGGTCCGCAAGGTCGAAGGCGAGCGCCTTCTGCTCCGGCTGCCCCGAGAGCGCCGCGCACTCCGCCGCAGCCGCCTGCGCGGCGTCCACGTTGCGCACGGCGTGCGTCACGACGGCAAAACCGTCCTTCGCCAGCCGCAGGGCCACGGCCCGCCCTATCCCGCGCGACGATCCTGTCACAAGCACGCGTTTCATGTCTTCATCTGCTCCTTTAGAAACTTTTCCATGTCCGGCGGACGATATGCGTTGAGGTTCGCCGTAGCCACCGTCGCGCCCGTGTCGTCCTCGATGCTGCACACGAACGACGCCGCGTCAGAATCGCTGAACGCGTTCTCGGCCGCGATGCGGTATGTCCTGCCCGCCTCGAAGCGCTCGAGCTTAAGGTCGAGCTTTCGCGTCCCCAGCAAAAGCCCAGGACGTGCAGGCTGGCCAGGTGCCACATGCTTGTCGTAATACCCCACCAGCGCCGCCGCAGTCTGCGCCATGTATTCGATCGCCACCCAGTTCGGCACGCCCTTCCCGTCGAAGAACAGCTGGTTCTCTCCGATGGTCACGCGCGCCACGAGGCGCCTCGTCTCGGCGTCGAAGGACTCCACCGCGTCGATCAGCACCATCGGCGGACGGTGCGGAAGAAGCTCCTCCAGCGGAATCGGCGTCATTGGCGCACCTCCTCGGGCACGAGCGCCACGCAGGCGTTTGACCCGCCGAACGCGAAGGAGTTGGAAAGCACCGCCCCGGCGATGTCCCCCGACGAAAGGTAGAGCCAGCAGATCGCCGCCTCCACAGCGCCAGCCGCGCCTAGGCAATGCCCCGTCATCGGCTTTGTAGACTCGATCCTAAGGACATTAAGGTGCTTAAGGTCATTAAGGTGTTTAAGGTCATTAAGGTGTTTAAGGTCATTAGGGGAAGCAAGGTCATTAGGGGAAGCAAGGTCATTAAAGACCTTAAAATCATTAAAATCCTTAAACACCTTAAGATCCTTAATGTCCTTAAAAATGCGGGCAACTGCCTTCATCTCCATCGCGTCGTTCGCCTGCGTGCCCGTGCCGTGGAGGTTGACGTAAGCCACATCCTCCGGCGCAAGCCCTGCCTCATCCATCGCTGCCCGCATCGCCGCTTCCGCGCCTCGTCCCTCCGGATCTGGCGCTGTCGCGTGGTAGGCGTCGCTCGACTCGCCAACTCCGGCGAGCCTTACCCGCACGCCAGCCTTCGCCTCGACCATGTCCTCGCGCTCCAGCGTGAACAGCGCCACGCCCTCTCCAAGGTTTATGCCGTCGCGGTCAGGCGCGAGCGGACGGCACTCGCCCTGCGCAAGCGCGCCAAGGGCGTGGAACCCGTTCATCGCGAAGCGGCAACGCCCGTCCACTCCGCCCACGATCGCGGCGTCCGCCACGCCAGCCTCGAGCAGACGACGTGCCGACGCGAAAGCCTTCGCGCTCGAGCTGCACGCCGTCGATACCGTGAACGCCGGCCCCTTCACGCCCAAAGTCTTCTTCAGGAAGTCTGCCTGCGTGCCAAGCTCGATCATGGAGAAGTCCATCTCGGCGGGCTTCGCGCCGACATCCAGCCAGCTGTCAACATGCCGCTGCGCCTCGTCGATGCCCGTGTTCGACGCGCCAAGCACGATGGCGACGCGCGCGGGGTCGTAGCGGCTCAGGAAACCGTCAAGCTCAGAACGGAACTGTTCGACCGCATGCAGGAGCAAGCGGTTTGAACGCATGTCGAACTCGCGCGAATCGACAGGCGGCAGCTCTCCGGGAACCATGCCGAAGAGGATCGCGCGTCCTGGGATGTCGTCCGAAAGCGTCACCATCCCTTTGCGCGAGCCAATGCGAGCATTGGCTAGCACTTCGGCGCGCGTGCGCCCCAAAGCGCACGCACACGACAAGCTTGAGAGATAATACCTCAAATCTCTTACGGATGGCGCGGCGTGCCGTGGCCACCATGCGGCTTGGCGCCATGGCCATGATGCGGATGCGGAGCCGGAGCAGGCTTGTGGTGGTGATGCGGCGCAACTATCGGCTTTGGCGGCGGTGGCGGAGGTGGCGGTGGCAGCGCGACCATGCCTGTTCCGCGGCACTGGGGACATACTTTGGATGTCCAGCCCAGAAACCCGCTCGGCACGTACCTACGGCCTTCGCAGCGCGGACACCATCCATAGCCGGGGTGCGGCCGGGCACCGGGAGGCAGCGGCGGGACTCCCGCAAACGCTTCGATCGCGCAAAGCGACAGCGCTCCGACGGCTAGGATTGCAAATGCTCGTCTGTCTAGTTTCATGTTTTCTTCCTTTCGGTTGCAAGTAGTTTACCATAATACGGCCGTTTGTGCTATACTTCGCGCATGGACAGTTCCAAAACAGCAGTCATCTTCGAGGTGCGGGAATTCTGCCTGCACGACGGACCCGGCGTGCGCACCACCGTGTTCTTCAAGGGCTGTCCCCTTCGCTGCGCATGGTGCCACAACCCCGAGGGTCTGTCCCCAGAGCCGGAAGTACTCTTCAAGGAGAAGCTATGCGCACGCTGCGGGAACTGCAGGGACATCCAGCCCGACGACCTGTCCGCCCTCGAAAGGGTCTGTCCCCATCGGGCAAAGGTCGTGTGCGGACGCCGATGGACCGTCCCAGAACTCGCCAGCGAGCTTCTCGCGAACGCCGACGTCTTCGCGGCGTCGGGCGGCGGAGTCACGTTTTCAGGCGGCGAACCCCTCATGCAGTCCGCCTTCCTTGCGGAACTCGCGGACCGCCTGCGCCCCCACATCCACCTCGCGATCGAAACGTCCGGCTATGCCTCGCCGGACGCCTATCGCGACGTAGTCTCGCGCATCGACCTCGTGTACCAGGACCTGAAGCACCCAGACCCCGTCGCGCACAGGAAGTGGACCGGAGTCGATCCAGCGCCAATCCATGCCAACCTCCGCTGGCTGAAGGATTCCGGCAAGCCTTTCGTCGCGCGTATCCCTCTCATACCGGGCGTGAACGACTCGCCAGAGGCGAAGAAAGGCTTCGCTCGCCTGCTAGAAGGCCGTTCCGGCCTCCAACGCATAGAGCTTCTCCCCTATCATCTCGCCGCCGGAGCAAAATACCAGTTCGCAGGCCGAACCTATCAGCCGGGGTTCGACGAGTCGCGCCAGCCCGACACGGACCTGTCGCCATTCCGCGCCAACGGTCTCCCCGCCGCAGTAATGTGACGCGTTCTTTCAATCGCCGCCGATGAAGCGAATCTCGAGGTCGGCGAGTGCGTTCAGCACGTTTGTCGCGTTGTCGTCGCCGACGATCCGCACGTCCTCTACCGGCGTCACCACCTCCACGTCGTCAGGACGCGAGATGCAGTCCATGAACGCGCGGCGCAGCAGCCCGATACGTCGGACCTGGCGCTCCAGCGACCACAGCACGAACCGCCACTTCGCCGCGAAACCATAGCGGCGCGGCAGCCCCGGGTCGAACGACTCGAACCCGTCACGCTTGACGGTCAGCTGCCACTCCATCGCGCGCGAGCGGTACTCGAACCCCGCGAAGAAGCTTTCGGCGAGCTTCTCGAGCGGCACCACGGGATGGTCTGCCGCGAACGCCGCCAGCGCCTTGGCATAAGTGGAGATGTAGAACTGCACGAGCGCGGTGAGGTTTCGCTCGGTCTGAGACAGGTCTGGCCAGCCGAAGGATCCGCGGATGCTGCAGCAGGAGACGGCCTGCGGCATCAGCCGACCAGCCTTGATGTCGTAGCCGAAGCGGTAGATCTCCTTGCCGATGCCGTAGAGGCAGGACTTCGTGTCGGGGTCGTACTTCTTCATCGCAAGGTTCTGCGCCGCCGCGTCGCCCATCAGCACTGCTAGCGCGGAGATGACCTGCGGGTCCTCGCCGGCCTCGGCGCCGCCGAACTCGCCTGCCATCTGGAAGTAGTTAGCCGGAATGTCCGCAAGCGGCTCGCCCTCGCAGCGCGTGCGGATGTAGTAGTCCACGAACTGCCGCTTGCCGTGCGGCCGCCGCCGCCGCAGGAGCCGGTAGTCGGAGAGCTCCACGCCCAGCGCCTTGAACCCCTCCACGCGCGCGATGACATAGCTGCCGTAGCCGTTGGTCTTCTTAGACAGCCGCTTCTCCACAAGCGAAGTGGCGATCGGTCGGCGGTTTGTCTTGTACACGACCTCGCGCGTGGGGCCTTCGCCGATCGGCACGTCGTCGCCGTCGTCCGTGCGCAGCTCGTAAACGTTCGCGTACTCCACCATCTCGTCCTTGCTCACGAGCACGCGCAGATTCGAGAGCAGCACCTCGCTGCGCGCGTCCACGCCAGGATGGAACTGGGCGCGCCCGTCCACGAACGTCGCGCCTGGCAGCGCGGTGCGGCGGTCGTCGAACGCCGGCGTGGTACCCTCGCCCATCACGGAGTAGATCTCGCCCGTGATGTACATGTAGAGCGTCTCCGTGAACACCTTCGACGTGTCGTCCGCGAACTCGGCGCGCGTGAGGAGCGACTTGTAGATCGCATCTATCTCCGCGATCCTCTCGGCTGCGGCGGGCGGCGTGATGCGGCGCAGCACGATCTGCTCCATCAGCCGCTCCATCTCCGGCACGATGCGCTCGAGCGCATCGCCTCGCCGCAGGCCGAACAGCTCGATCTCGTGGTGCCCGTGCACCTTGAGCTGCCGCATGAACGACATCGAGTGGCCCTCGAACACGCCCGTCAGCTCGCGGAGGCACGCACGGAACTTCTGGAAGTCCGTCGTCGCCATCTGCGCGAACCTGTGGAAGTCGGAGTAGGAGAAGAAGTGGACGCCGCGCGAGCCGTGATAGTACTGGAGCGATGTGGAGATGCCCTTGCGGCTCGCCGCCAGAGCCACCGACATCTCCTGCTCTGTCCAGGCGAGCGGCTTCACCCGCCACTCCTGGCCTAGCTGCCGGTAGTGCTCGAGCGTGGTGTCGATGCGTTCGACCATCACCACGTCGCCTAGCGGGAACTTGAGCGTCTCGGTCAGCCATGCGTCGAGCGCCGTCAGCGTCTGCACGGGCACGTCGCGCTGCGAGATCTCCAGCTTGCCGTCCACTATGTTCGCGCAGAGGACGTCGTGCATCAGCGCGTCTCCGCGCTTTGCCGTCGGGATGTGGGCAAGGTCCCAGAACTGCCCCTGCAGGAGCGGAAGCGCCGCCACGGAATGGTTGCCCGTAGTGATAGTCATCACGTGCCCGTGCCCGCCCTGCCGCAGCGACTTCTTCTCGGCGAGCAGGACGGACGCCTGCTCGGCGAGGTCGCGCCACGTGGCCTTCTCGAAGACGAACGTGTCGTCGCCGATGTCGTATGCGTGGAATGTGCGGGGACGCCCCATCGCGCGAGTGGACACCGCCGTCCGGCGGCGGACGCCATCTCGCCGAAGACGCGCCAGGAGGCGCTGGACATTCCCCTTGCACGCCATGTTACAGCACGCCCTTTGACGACGGAACGCCAGTCTCGCGCGGATCCGCGGCGACTGCCTGGCGCAACGCGCGCGCGAAGCTCTTGAACAGCCCCTCGCATACGTGGTGCGTCTCGTCTCCGTAGATCTCGCGCAGGTGTATGTTAAGCCTACCTTCCACGCTCACCGCGCGGAAGAACTCCTCGATAAGCTTCACTTCGAAATCGCGCACCATCAGGTGCTTCTTGCCGCTCGAGAGCACCACGAACGGACGCCCGCCAAGGTCGAGCGACGCCTCGCAGAGCGCCTCGTCCATGGGCACCGACGCGAAACCGTAGCGCGTGATGCCGCGCCGGTCGCCGAGCGCCTGGTTCAACGCCTGACCCAGCACCAGGCCGACATCTTCGACCGTGTGGTGGTAGTCCACGTCGAGGTCGCCAGCGGCCTTTACGGACAAGTCGATGAGCGCATGCTTCTTCAGCAGCTCCAGCATATGGTTGAAGAATCCGATTCCGGTATCCACCTTCCCCTCTCCGGAACCGTCTAGGTTGAGGGACAGCTTGATCTTCGTTTCCTTCGTGTTTCGTTCTATCTCTGCCGTGCGCATCGCTTGTTTCTCCGGAATCATCGTTGATTTTACACCGCCACGTCCTCGACATCCTCTGTCATTTCGACTGGAGCGCCCGCATCATGTACGGCCAGTACGTCCGCGTGTAGACGACGCTGGAATAGACGTTCAGGACGATCAGGAACACCTCGGTCGCGTACACCGTCATGAGGAACGGCCGGTTCCATTCCGCCGGGAGCATCCCGTGGAACGCAAGATACAGGTAGATGAGCGCAGCCGCAGGAAACGACAGCGCGGTACGCACCTTGCCCAGCCACATCGCGCTCACGTCGGCCTGGTATGTGGACGCGATCGCGCGCAGGAACGTCACCCACTGGTCGCGCAGGATGTACAGCACCGTGAACACGAGCATCAGCACCGCGTGGAAACGGTTCTCGCCCTGTGCCCCGATGAGCCACAGCAGGGTCGGGAACGAGACGATGAAGAACACCTTGTCCATCAGCGGGTCCGCAAGCTTCCCGAACGTCGAGACCACCCGCCACCGGCGCGCGAGATGCCCGTCGAAGAGATCGGACAGCCCCGCAAGGCACATCAGCAGCAGCGCCGTCGCTGCGCACCACGCGCTTCCACCGCGCTGCGCTACGACGGCGCAGGCCATGAAGCCGAAGATCAGCGGCACGCGCGAGAAGGTCAGCCCATTGACGAAAATCGAATGGAAGCCAAGTCTCATGCTTCTGCGGCCGCTTCCGCGTTTTCGTCACCGGCTTCCGCCGACGCGGCGTCGTTGGCGAGGCTGGCCGACATCCTGTCGAGCAGCGCAACCATCTTCTCGCCGACGGATGCGTGCTGCTGGCAGAAGTTGCGCAGTTCCGCCACCTGCATCGCAAGGGCCTCGCACTGGGCGTAGAGCATGCTGTTGCGCTCGACTAGGCCACGCACCTGCTCCTCCAGGCCTTCGGCGCGAAGCTCCTGCTTCTGCAGGTCGCGGCGCGTCTTGAACAGCTGCTTCAGAATCTCGCCCGGCTCGATGTCCAGGTCGTCGATCTTCATCCCGTCGGGAATCGGCACGAGAACCGACTCTCCGCACTGGACGCAGTTGATCTGCAGTCCCGCGCCGCGGTAGTCGATGGCCAGGTTGTGCCCGCAGTGCGGACAGTCGAACACGATGTCCGTGTCGCGGATGATCGTGCCGTTCTCCGAGTTGTCGTATTCCGAGTCCTCGACCGCCTCGGCCGCGACCTCGGCATCAAGCTCTTCTTCTGCCATAGTTGCCTCCTTGAGAAATGGTTAGCGAAACGATTATGTCGATATTATATGACAAAGAGGGCCGATGCGCAAGCACCGACCCTCTCCGTTGTTCGCGAGGCTATCTTACGCCTTCGCGACCTTGCCCGACTTGATGCAGCGGGCGCAGACCGTCTTGCGGCAGGTGTTGCCCTTGCCGTCGGTCACGCGCACCGTGTGCAGGTTCGGGAGGAACCGGCGCTTGGAGATGCCGGTCGTGTGCAGGCCGATGCCGCCCTTGTACTTGGGCGAACCCTTGCGGACGATGTGCCGGCCGGCCGCCGGACGCTTGCCGCAGATTTCACAGACTCTGGCCATTGTAGTATTCCTTTCTTGATAAGGTTTTCGCTTCTTCGCTCGTTCCGCTAACGCTCACTCGCTCAGTCGCTCATGTCTTGATCACTTGCTCTCGGCCTCTCCGGGCTGCCACTCGACGTTGCCGAACGCGTCGTCGAACGCCGCTGCGAGACCGCCCAGCGGCTCGCCGCCCTTCGGCGCGCTGCTGGTGGCGCCGATCGTCTCGGTTGCGGACTCCTCGAGAGCGCGCACCTCTTCCTCCGTCATGTTGACGGCGCTGATCGACAGGCCGATGCGACGCGCCTCGCGGTCCACCTTGACCACGCGCGCCTCAACCTCGTCGCCGACGTTGAGCGCATCCTTGACCTTGTCGATGCGCTGGTCGGAGATCTGCGAGATGTGGACGAGACCGTCCACGCCGTCCTCCAGCTCGACGAACGCGCCGAACGAAGCGATCTTCGAAACCTTGCCCTTGACGATAGAGCCGACCGCGTACTTCGACGCGATCTCGCTCCACGGATCCGTCTGCGCCTGCTTCAGGCCCAGCGAGATGCGCTGCTCCTTCGGGTTGACGTCCAGAATCACCGCCTCTACCTGCTGGCCCTTCTGGAGGCACTCGGACGGGTGGTTGATCTTGCGCGTCCAGCTCATGTCGCTCACGTGGATCATGCCGTCGATGCCCTCCTCGAGCTCGACGAACGCGCCGTACGCCGTGAAGTTGCGGACCTTGCCCGACACGCGGCCGCCCACCGGGTAGCGCTCCTGCGCCGTGTCCCACGGGTTGTCCTGCGTCTGGCGGATGCCGAGAGCGATCTTCTGCTCCTTGGCGTCCACGGAAAGCACCGCCACCAGCACCTCGTCGCCGACGGCGAGCATGTCGCTCGCGCGCGCCACGTGCTTCGTCCAGCTGAACTCGCTGATGTGGACGAGGCCCTCGATGCCGGGAGCGATCTCCACGAACGCGCCGTAGGCGGCGAGGTTCACGACCTTGCCCTTCACGCGCGCGCCGACCGGGAACTGGTCCGCGATCGTGTTCCACGGGTTGTCCGTCGTCTGCTTCAGGCCGAGGGAGATGCGCTCCTTCTCCTTGTCGACGTCGAGCACCATCACGTCGAGCTCCTGCCCGACCTTGAGCATCTCGCTCGGGTGCTTGATGCGGCCCCAGCTCATGTCGGTGATGTGCAGCAGGCCGTCGATGCCGTCCAGGTCGATGAACGCGCCGAAGTCCGTGATGTTCTTCACCTTGCCCTTGCGGACCTCGCCCTTCTGCAGGGACGCGAGCAGCTCCGCCTTCTTCTCCTCCATCGCGCCCGCGATGAGCTCGCGGCGGCTGACGATGATGTTGCGGCGCTCGTCCGAGATCTTCATCACCTTGAAATCGTATGTCTGGCCGATGTACGGCGTGAGATCGCGCGCAGGCGTGACGTCCACGTGCGAGCCGGGGAGGAACGCCTCCACGCCGTCGATGTCCACGAGCAGTCCGCCGCGCACCGCGCTCTGGATGGTGCCGGTGACGACGCAGCCCTCGGTGTACTGGGCCTGAACCTTCTCCCAGCGGATCTCGTCGTCCGCCGCCTTCTTCGAGAGACGGACCATGCCCGTCTTGTCGTCCTCGAGGTCGAGGAGCTTCACCTGGAACTTGAGCCCGGGCTTGACCTCTGCCGGGTCGGAGAACTCCCCGAGGCTCACGATGCCTTCCGACTTGTATCCGATATCGACGAACACGTCGTCGCCCTTGACGGCGGAAACGGTTCCCTCCACTTTCGAGCCCGTCTTGAACGCGGCCGAATTGTCCTTACCTGCTCCCGCGAGGAAATCGGCGAACACTGCCGACTTCTCCGCTGGCGCGGTTGGTTTGCGAATAGCCATTTTTTTAGTTTTTAGGTTTGTTGATGATCACGGTTTTCTGCCGTGCCTTCCCCGTCTTTGGGCGAAGGAATGGATATTATATCAAAGATTTTCGCCGCGCGTAAGGGGGTATCCGCGGTTTTTTGCGGACGTCAGGCGTCCATGTTCGCGACGGCGAGCGCCGCGTAGTCGCCCACGTTCTCGCTGAGGCCAGCCGGCACTATGCGGCATACCTTCAGCGCACCCGGCAGCGCCTCCCGCGCGAGGATCGGCTCGATCTCCGCCATGAAGAGGTCGGCGTTGCGCATGAAAACGCCGCCAAGCACGATCACCTCCGGGTTGAGGATGTCGATCGTGTACGCGAGGATCGTGGCGAGCTTCGCAGCGCTCTCCCTGAAGACGCGCGTGCAGAACGGGTCGCCCGCGCGCACGTAACCGAAGATGTCCTTCGTGGTAAGCTCGCCGGCGCGAGCGCGCGCCGCGGACTCGCTGCCGTCGAACTCCATCTCCCACTCGCGCGACCTGATGCCGGCGAGGCGCGCAATGCCCGCGCCGGAGCAGAACCCCTCCGCGCTGCCGTCCTTGTTGTAGCCCTTCGGCCCCTGGGGCGCGAGACGGATGTGCCCGATCTCGCCGGCGTTGTCGTTCGTCCCGGAGTACAGTCGCCCCTCCACCACGATTCCAGCGCCCAGGCCGGTCCCGAACGTCATGAACACCATGTTGCGGCAGCGGCCGCCCGCGCCGAACTTCCACTCCGCGAGCGCGCACGCGTTCGCGTCGTTCTGCACGCGCACAGGCACATGGAACCTGTCGGCGAAATACTTCACGATCGGCACGTCGTCCCAGCCAGGCAGGTTCGGAGGCGACTGGATGAGCCCCGCGCGGCTGTCGAGCGGACCGCCGCA
>CACWSW010000016.1 GCA_902763655.1 uncultured bacterium | reverse complement strand
TTCACCTTTCACCAACCTGATTTCCTCCCCGTCCTTCTGCCACAGGCGCACCCAGTCGATCCAGTACTCAATCGGGAGCGCGTCGTCCGCCGTGATGCGGAACTGCTCCGGGCACCAGCCGTGGCCTGGCGTGAATATCTCGTTGTTGAAGATGATGCTCTGGAAATCGTGGAAACAGTCCATTCCCGCGAACCTTGAGGGCGAGAAATCGTGCGCTTCGTCGATGGGGCAGCTGCCGTACTTCTTCCCGTCCACCCAGAACGACATCTCCTTCGGCGTCCACTCGAACCCGTACACGTGGAACTCGGAGTTGAGCTTCGAGGCGTCTGGGAACGTGAACGAGCGCGACGCATGGCCTTCCCCGTGCGGCAGCATCGCGCGCTGCCCCTTCCCGGCCCACTTGTGGAGGTTATACACTACCTTATTGGTGGATGAGAACACCTCGAAGATGTCGATCTCTGCCATCCACTTCGACTTCCTGTACTGCTTCGTGGCCGTCATCCAGAAGCTCGGCCACGCGCCGTGCCTGAACGGCACGCGGCCGCGCATCTCAAGGTATCCGTAGCGGAACGCCATCGTGTCGTGCGTGGCGATTCCGCGCGACAGCATCTGCGGCTTGGCGGGATTCCCCGACGGGACGACCAGCAGGTGCAGGCAACCGTCCTCCACCCGCGCCGTCCGCGAGTCGTTGGTGTATGTGCAGTCCGAAGAGTTCATCGTCGCGCGGAACCGCCACTTCGTCTGGTCGAGCGCCGTCCCGTCGAACTCGTCGCCCCACACCAGCCGCCTTCCGGCCTGCGGCGCGGGAGTGGCGCAACTCATTGCGTCCGCAGCACCAGCCGCCATCGCAAAAACCAAACAGAGACTACCCGCGACAGTCCTTTTCATTGCCTTATGCCCTCAATGTTGCTCCAGCCTATTTGCCAGTTGGTCAATAGCATATCACAGGCCGGCTCCGCCGAAAAGCCAAATTTTGACCATTCCGCGACGCGCCGAGGTTTGGTATAATGCGCGCGACCACATCTACAGGATGAGAGACATGATTGAGACGGACGTATTGATTGTTGGTGCCGGACCCGCAGGTCTGGCCACAGCCATTTCCATCGTGCGCGAGGCGGCGCGGCGCGGCGACAAGCCGCCGCGCGTCGTGGTGCTCGACAAGGGACGTAGCCTCGGCTCGCACGTCCTTTCCGGCGCCATTGTCGATCCGAGCGGATTTGAAGGCTTCCTCACGCAGGAAGAGATTGCGCAGCTGCCGTGCGAGGCGAAGGTGGTGAAGGAGTCGTTCCGCTCGCTGCTGACGCGGGGGTGCTCCATCCGCATCCCGTGGATGCCGCCGATGATGAGCTCCATGGGTTATCCGGTCGTGTCGCTGACGAAGGTCGTCGCATGGCTCGGGCAGGTCGCCCAGAAGGCCGGCGTCGAGGTGTACACCGGCTACGCCGTCGCGGAGCTGATGGAGGAGAACGGCCGCATCGTCGGCGCGCGCACTGGCGCGAAGGGACTTGACAAGGACGGCAGCAGAAAGTCCAACTACCTCGCTCCGGAGGAAATCCGCGCAAAGGTTACCGTGCTCGCCGAGGGCGGATGCGGCATCCTCACTGAGAAGCTGATCGCGGAGAAAGGCCTGCAGGGCACGCGGCCGCAGACGTACGCGCTCGCCATCAAGGAGCTGATCGAGGTGCCGTCCGGCACGCAGACGGCGGGCGAGGTGATGCACACGTTCGGCTGGCCCAGCGATTTCAACACGTACGGCGGCGGTTTCGTCTACCACGTCTCCGAAACGCAGGTGATGGTGGGCTATGCCTACGCGCTCGACTACGCCCGGGCGGAGATCGACCCGTTCACGCTCTTCCGCCGGTTCAAGTCGTCAAAGTGCGTCAAGCGCCACATCCGCGGCGGCAAGACGGTCGCATACGGTGCGAAGGTGATTCCCGAGGGTGGGTTCTACGCCGTCCCGAAGCCGTACGTGCCTGGCTGCGTGATCGTCGGCGACGGCGCAGGGCTCATCGACTCCCTGCGCATCAAGGGCGTCCACATCGCGTTCCAGAGCGGCGTTGCTGCCGCGGGGGCGATCCTCGACGAGCTGAAGGACGGCAAGGGCCTCGAGGCGTATCCTGACCGCCTGAAGGAAATACCCGGCTGGAAGGAGATGGAGCGCGTGCGCAACGTGCGCGCGTCGTTCTCGTGGGGCATGCCCTACGGCATGATGGCCGCGGGACTCGCCTGGGCCACGTTCGGCAAGTTCCCGTGGTTCCGCGTGCCGGGCTGCGACGAGGGCGACGCCGCCGCGCTGCGTCCGCTCGACCGCGCGAAGCTCGCGCGCGAGCAGGCCGACGCGATCGAGGCGTCGCCGATCCAGCCCGACCGCCTGACGGACGTGTTCATGAGCGGCACGATCCACGAGGAGGACCAGCCCTGCCACCTCAAGATCAAGGATCCTGCCGCCTGCGCGAAGTGCGATGAGAAGTACGGCTCGCCTTGCACGCGCTTCTGTCCGGCGGAGGTGTACCGCCGCGACGAGGGACACCTGCAGGTCGACTTCTCGAACTGCCTGCACTGCAAGACCTGCAAGATCAAGTGCCCATGCGGCAACATCGACTGGACATTCCCGCAGGGCGGCGACGGGCCGCGCTACACGCGGATGTAGCGGCGCACCGCCGGCCAAGGAGCTCACTGGATGAAGGCCATTGTCGACCATCGCGCGCGCAAGCAAGTGATCATCGCGAACGCCATACAGCTGTTCGCGCGGCAGGGCTACAACGACGTCACGTTCCAGGATCTTGCCGACAGCAGCGGCATCGCGCGCACGATCCTGTACCGCTACTTCAAGAACAAGCGGCAGATATTCGACGCCGCCATCTTCCTCGCGCTCGACAGGGTCGTGCAGAAGCATGCCGAAATCATGCGCGCGAAGCTCCCCGCGTCCGTCCGCCTCCGCCAGATATGCACCGCGGTCACGGCGACTCTCTTCGACAACCGGGAGTTCCTCTCCGTCATCATCGACTTCGTGATGGCCATGAAGCGCGGCAAGCACGACATGACGCGGCGCATCATGACGTTCACGATCGGCCTCAAGCGCATCCTCCACACGCTGCTCGTGGGCGGCATCCACTACGGCGAGTTCCGCGCCGACGTGAACCCCGACGTCTACACCGACCTCCTCTACGCCCAGTTCGAGAGCGCCGTGCTGCGCCTCACGGTGAGCGGCGATGCCGCGCTGACTGACGTGATGAACCGCATCGACGAGCTGCTGAAGGGGCTTGCACGGAAATGACGCCCGCCTGGTCGATACATCCCGACGAGTGGAAGCCGCTCCTCGTCGCTCGCGGCCTGCGCGCGTTCCGCGCCGACCAGATACTCCAGAGCCTCTACCGAGACTGGATCATGGACTGGGACGCCGCCACTACCCTTCCCAAGGACTTCCGCGAAACGCTAAAGGCGGAATTCCCGCTTCGCGTCCCGGATGTGCTTGCCCAGACCAGAGCCGAGGACGGCACGACAAAACTCCTGCTCGGGCTTTCCGACGGAAACTCCGTGGAGACGGTGGTGATTCCCGCGAAGGGGCGCTTCACGCAGTGCGTCTCCACGCAGGTGGGATGCGCGATGGGCTGCGTATTCTGCGCGTCCGGCAGCAAGGGGCTGGTTCGGTCCCTGGACGCCGACGAGATCGTTGCGCAGGTGATGACGGCACAGCACCTCTTCGCCTCGCCGGAGAACAAGCGGCAGGGATCCGGCCTTTGCCTCACCAACCTTGTTGTGATGGGCATGGGCGAACCGTTCGCGAACTACGACGAGACGCTTCGCGCTCTCAAGGTGCTGAACGCCGGCAAGGGTCCCAACCTCGGCGCGCGCCACATCACGCTCTCCACGTGCGGCATCGTGCCCGGCTTCGCGAAGCTGGCGGCGGAGGGGCTGCAGTTCGAGCTTTCCGTATCGCTGCACGCGCCGAACGACGAGCTGCGCTCGCAGCTGATGCCCGTCAACAGGCGCTGGCCGATAGGCGAGCTGCTTGCCGCCTGCCGCGACTACACGCGCGCGACCGGCCGGGTGATCACCTTCGAGTACACGCTCGTGAAGGGACTCAACGACTCCCGCGCCTGCGCGGAGGAGCTCGTGCGGCGGCTCAAGACGCTGCCCTCGTGCAAGGTGAACCTTATCCCGCTCTCGCCGGTGGACCACCGGCCCGACTTCCAGACGCCGGACGAGGCGACGCAGCTCGCGTTCCTCGACATCCTCATGAAGGCGCACATCCAGACGATGCTCCGCCGCAGCCGCGGCAAGGACGTGGCGGCGGCCTGCGGCCAGCTCCGCCTGCGCACGGCGGGTAAGGAAGGAGTCGGGGAGGCGCCATGCAGGAGCTGAAGCCGGGATTCGTCGTCGGTTCGTACCGCGTCGTCCGCGCGCTGGGCACGGGCGGCATGGGGGCCGTGTACGAGGTCGAGCACGTCACGCTCGGCGTCCGCTACGCGCTCAAGACCTTCACGCTGGAGAAGGGCCACGCCGAGCTGTTCCGCAAGCGGTTTCTCGCCGAGGGACGCCTCCTCGCGCGGCTCCGCCATCCGAACCTCGTACGCGTGTTCGACCTCGCCTGGGACGAGGAGAACGGGATTCTCTACTACGTTATGGATCTTGTCCTCTACAAGGACGGCGCGGCGTACACGCTGGCGGACGTCGAGGAAGGCAGCGCGGACGAAGAGCATCTCGTGCAGTGGTTCGTCGAGCTTTGCCAGGCGCTCGCCTACGTCCATGCGCAGGGCATCGTCCATCGCGACATCAAGCTCAACAATATCCTCCTCGCGCCGGAGCGGCACGTTGTGCTTTCCGATTTCGGCATCTCGAAAGTTCTGGGCGACAGGCTGCGCACCGATCTTGACGTCTCCCAGACGATGGTTTCCACGACGGACGCGGTGTCGGGCGGCAAGCTCATCATGGGCACCAAGGGGTACATGGCGCCGGAGGTCCTGCGCGGCGAGGCGGTCACGCCTGCGGCAGACGTCTATTCGCTCGGCGTCGTCTTCTTCAAGCTGCTCACGGGCGTGTGGTACGACAGGAGCCTCGTCACGCACGGCCGGACCGACCTCAACCTGCTACGGCACTTCGAGAACCGCTGGCAGGAAATCTTGCCGCAGATGCTGGCCGAGGATCCCGCCAAGCGTCCGCTCGACCTCGTAAGGCTTGCCGCCCGCCTGACCTCGCCGTCCGTTGCGCCTGGTCGCCGCCTCTTCGCTCGCCCGTGGGCGTGGGCGGCAGGGCTCGCTGCCGCGCTGGGCGTCGCGGCCGGCGCGTACCTCTTGCTTTCGCCGCCGGGCAGACGGGCGGCCAAACCCGCGTTGCCGACGGCCCATGCCGAGGACGCCGCCTGGCTGGATCAGGCGTTCGCCGTGCCGGGAGACGCCCGATGAGCAGGATTCCGAATACGCCCGTCACCCTCATCGCGCGCATGGCCGCGCAAGCCACCGGCGAGGACGAGGCGACGTGGGTGAAGTTCTTCGAGCTCTACCAGCCAGTGATACGGCATTTCGCCGAGTTCGCGGGGGCGAGGTCCGACACCGACGATGTGGTACAGGACGTGATGGTGAAGCTCGTGGAAGTGTTTCGGAGCGGCGCCTACCGCCCGGAGAAGGGTCGCTTCCGCGCGTTCCTCGCCACGATCACCCGCCGCGAGGTCATCAACCGCTGGCAGAAGGCCCAGGTACGTGCGGCCGACCGCCATGTGTCGCTCAACCGTACCACCGCGCAGGAGATCGCCGTGCAGCCCGAGGCGGCGGCGATGCTGGACGCGAAGTGGCGGCTGGCGCAGCACGCGGCCGCCGTGGAGCACGTGCTTACGCGCACCGCGCTCGCGCAGAGGTCGAAGGATGTCTACCGGGCCTACGTGCTGGAGGAAAAGCCCATCGGCGAGGTGGCAAAGGCGTTCGGCGTCTCCCGGAACGTGGTCTCGCAGGTCAAAACACGCGTCGACGCCATGATCGCCGACTTTGAATCTATGCTCCGCGACTGAAAAAATTTGCTAAACTATTGTCATTCTCGTCCGCGAATCCTGTACTACCTTATAGAATCACGACAGAAAACGAACAGAATGGAGACAGAAACATGAAAAGACTGCTGTTGACGATTGGAGCGACGCTCGCCCTCGCGGCGGTCGCCATGCCCACGCGGGACGAGCAGAAGAAGGCCGCCCCGATCGTGGCCGAGTTGATGAATCCCCTCGTGGCCGACTTCAGGGCCAAGAAGAAGACCGCCGCCGAGGTGGGCGACGTGGCCATGACTTACGCCAAGGAGGCGAACACCGAGGCCGCAAAGTTCCTGCTCCTGAAGGGCGCCATCTGGTACTTCGCCCAGGCCAAGGAGGACGCCAAGGCCGTCGCCGCCATCGCCGCCCTGACGGAACAGGTGAAGGACATCCCGCCGGAGGTGATGCGCAACGACATCCTCAAGCCCGCCATCGACCACGTGAGCGAGCAGAACGTGCCTGGCCTCTTCGCGCAGTTCCGCTCGGCGTCCGCACAGATGGAGATCGCGAAGCTGGCTTCGTCCATCAAGCGCAACCGCGCCGACGAGCCCACGCGCCGACGCTACGCGGAGCTGCTGGCCGTAACGGGCGACTGGAAGGGCGCGCTGGATGTCTTTGCGAAACTGGATGACGCCAAGGACATGGCGAAGGCCGAGTCCGCCGGCAAGACGCTCGCCCCGGCAGGCGACTTCTGGTGGAGCTACACGCCGACCGAGCCCACGGCGGCGGACGCGATCAAGGCCCATGCCGTGGCGCTCTACCGCAAGGCCATCGCCTCCGGCGAGCTGACCGGCCTCAAGAAGGTCGTCGCCGAGAAACGCATCGCCTCCGTGCCGTTCGCCGACCGCTTCAACGTTTCCGCCGATAGCGGCACGGGGCGCGCCGCAAACGTTTCCGCCGCGCCTCGCGGCGGTGGCCTCTACTGCGTCATCGACCTCTCGGCGGGGCCGGACGCGAGCAAGTATCCCGTCTCGTACCTCGCCGCCGAGCCGAACGGCGGCTTCAACACGGACGAGTACAAGACCACGAAACTCGTCCTGCGCCGTATCGAGCCAGGCAAGCTCAAGATGGGTGGCGAATACGAGGTGACGCTCACGAAGCCATACTACATGGGCGTGTTCGAGGTGACGCAGAAGCAGTACGAGCTGGTGACAGGAAGCAATCCTTCAAAATACATGGGCGACATGCGCCCCGTCGAAAAGGTCTCGTGGAATGCGATTCGCGGCGATTCGTCCACCTACAACTGGCCAAGTTCCGCGAACGTCGATTCTTCGACGTTCATTGGAAAAATCCAAGCGCGCACTGGCCTCAACTTCGACCTGCCCACCGAGGCGCAATGGGAGTACGCCTGCCGGGCGGGGACGACGAGCGCCTACAATAATGGAAGTAATTCCAAGAACGACTTAAATCTGTTGGGACGGTATCGTCAGGATCAGTCAGATGCCAAAGGTGGGTATTCGGACACGCATACGGCCGTTGGCTCGTATCGTCCGAACGCATGGGGACTCTACGATATGCATGGTAACGTGTGGGAATGGTGCCTTGATTGGACTGGTCCTTTGTCAAGCGGGGTTTCGGATCCTGTGGGGGCATCTTCGGGGACACGTCGGGTGATTCGCGGCGGTAGTTTCTTTAGCGGCGCGAACGAATGTGCTTCACCTTGTCGGAATATTGCCACACCGCCGATTGGTAGCGACGGTCGTGGTTTTCGCCTTTGCATGAATCCCGAAGGCCCCGTCGGCGTATCAGCCGTTTCGGGCAAGTAGGTCACGGGCGGGACAATCGGGCCTCCTGGGCAATTGGTATGGGCGGCGTTCCATCGCCGCCCGCGGCGGCGGACGGCGGTGGAACGCCGTTCCTGTCGTTTTACATTGAATTTCTCGCTGTCGCTTGACATGCGTAATCGTTTTAGGTAAACTTTCCTCGTTGACACGTTCAGTCTGACTCAAGGAGAGCGAATGATGGAACCGAATGACGACAATCTGGAGACGCACAGGCCGCCTTTGCGCGTGGCCATGGTGGGGCTTGGCAGAGCAGCCCTGCATGACCACCTTCCCGCGTTGAGGAGCCTTCCCGAGCTGTACCAGGTGACGGCTGTGTGCGATCTCATACGCGAGCGGCGCACGATCGTGGAGAAGGCGTATCCAAAGGTGCGCATGTACCGCCGCGTCGAGGACATGATGGACGATCCAGACATCGATCTGGTGGACATCGCCCTTCCCACGACGGACCACCAGTCCGCCGCGCTGGAGTCGCTGAACCGCGGCAGGTACACCCTCCTCGAGACTCCGCTCGCCCTCTCGCACGACGCCGCCACGATCCTCAAGGCCGCATCCGTGAAGGCGCAAGGTCGCCTCTTCGCGTACACGCCAGGGCTCTTCGCTCCCGACTTCCGCCTCGCGCAGGCCGCGCTGGACAACCCGGCCCTCGGCGAGATCTACGACGTGCGCGTCCGTCGCCAGGACTACCTGCGCCGCGACGACTGGCAGAGCGTCAAGCGGTGCGGCGGCGGCGCCGCATGGTACGCGGGCGTGGACGCCATCCTCCAGGCCGTGGCGCTCATGCGCGCCCAGCCAACCCAGCTGTGGAGCGAGCTCAAGCGCGTGGCCGCGCTCGGCGACGCCGAGGACTTCGCGCACATCGTGCTGAAGTCGCGCGGAGAGGTGACGGCAGACATCGAGATCAACGGCGGCCACCTCGCCGCTTGCGAGCCGTCGTTCACCGTCCGCGGCTCGCGCGGCACCTTCACCGTCGCACCTGGAGCGACCGAGGGCGTTCTCCACGTGATCGACCCCGCGTTCAAGTTCCCGCGAAGACGGTCCAGCGTCCGCACGCCGCCGCTTGACGACATGCACGAGAAGCTACCGATCGTCGACATCCCCGCCGCCCTTCCCCCCACTGCGGAGAAATCCGGCACCGTCGCGTTCTGGCGGGCCATGTACGCCACCATACGGACGGCGGAACCGTTCCCGGTCGCGCTCGACGACGTCGTCGAGGCTATTCGCTATCTCCAGCTGGTAAAGAAGGCTTCACCCTTCGCGAAATGAGGAACCGTGCCATGTCAGAGGAAAACAACTTTGTGTCGTTCGTCTGTACCACCTGCCGCCAGGAGATCGAGGCCCCTGCGGAAAAGATAGGCCAGACGGTGGAATGTCCCGCGTGCGGCGCGCACATCGTCGTCGCTCCGGCGGAGGAGCAGGCACCGACGCAGGCCCAGCTGGACGCGATGAAATCACGCACGATCCGCATCGAACTCTCGGACCTGTAAAGGGACCATGCCGTCCGCCGTCCTGATCGTCGCCTCAACGCGCGTCCATGCGGATCCCCAAGAGATACTCCGCATACAGGATACCGTGGCCGCCCTGCGCGAGCAGGGACGTGCAGTTGACGTTCTCGTGCCGCGCATCGCCCCCCTTCTCACCGCCACGCTAGACCCCGCCGCCAGGATCTTCACCATTCCGCGCATCCCTTTCACCGACGATCCTCCGCGCCGCCCGTCCATCCGCCGCTTCATCCTCGCCACCATCATGTTCTTTCGCGGAGTGGCGCTTGCGGCACGACGCGACTACGCCGTCCTACACGGGTTCAACGACGGCGCGCTCGTCGCGCGCGCGATTGACCGCGGCACCGTTCACCGCTACCCGTACATCGCCGAGATCCACCGTCCGCTGTCGACGCCTGGATTCTTCAAGGGTCCGCGCGCGGCAATCGCGCGGCACCTCGAGCTCTCGACGCTCCGCCACGCTTCGGCAATCATCCTTCCAGACGCGTCATCCATCTCGGGATTCGGCAGCAGCCTGCCAAAGGCCCGCGTATCCATCATCCCCGACCCGCATGCGGAGATTTCCCCTGACGCGTTCACGTTCGCCGAGTTTTCCCTCGCGATCGAACACATCTACGACTACGTGCTAAGACCAATCCCAGAGAAAAAATAGCCATGGCCAAGAAAAAAGGCAAAGTTAAAAAGAACGCCAACGTGGCGAAGAAGGCGAAACCCGTCAGCAGGCTGCGATATGCGGCACGGATCGCCGTGGCAGTCATAGTCCTGACCCTGCTCGCCCTCTGCGGCATCGGCGACTGGTATGTACACCATCCGGCCGAATGGCTCGCCGAGCGCGAATCCTTCCTCACGGCCCCGCTCGTGTACTTCGGCGACCGCACCGCATTCATCACCGACGCGCTCGGCTGGACCGGCCACGACGCGGTCTACGACTCCGACGACCCCGTCCCTTCCGGGCAGGTGTTCTTCGCCGGCGAGCCGCAACGCGTAGGCAATCCAGCGCCAAAGGACATCGCCGTGCTCCGCCGCGGCGAGTTCGCTGTCGGCTGGTCGCCGTCGCTGAAGCGTCCAGTGTGGGCCGCCTACCACGTGCCGCGCGAAGCGCGATTCGACGATGGCAAGCGCCCTAGCTTCACGAAGGACCGCAGCGTCGCCTCTTCCCCCTCGCCCGCCGCCTACACCGGCTCGCGCTACGACCGCGGGCACATGGTGCCGAACCATGCCGTCGTATCGCGCTTCGGGCCGGACGAGCAGCGCAAGACGTTCATGATGACGAACATCTCTCCGCAGGCGCCCGCGCTCAACCGCGGACCTTGGCGCGAGATGGAGCGGCGCATCGCAGACCTCTGGACGGCTAAGTACGGCGAGATATGGGTCATAGTGGGCGCCCTCTCTGGAACGTCCCCAAGCGCGAGAGAGACGATCGCCGCCGGAGGCATCGACGTTCCCGAGCAGTACTACATGATCGCCGTCGCGCAGACAGAGGACGGCGTGCGCGCGCTCGCAGTCCTCGTGCCGCAGACGTCCGGACGCTGGGCGTTTCCCGCGCACGACATCGTGACGATCGACGAGCTCGAGAAGCTGTCCGGGCTGGAGTTCTTCCCGGAGATGCCGTCTTTCCTCAAGCGCCCCCTGCAGGCCGACCGCCCGACGCGGCTGTGGCCGATCCGCTTCCGCGACATATTGAAGCTCATCCTGCTCCGCTTCGCGTGACAAATGGTGGACCCGCCGGGACTTGAACCCAGGACCAAGGGATTATGAGTCCCCCGCTCTGACCAACTGAGCTACGGGTCCGCGTTGGCGCCCCTGACAGGACTCGAACCTGCTACCCGCTGCTTAGAAGGCAGCTGCTCTGTCCAGATGAGCTACAGGGGCCGCTCAAAACGCCTATATTCTACCACAATCGCCCCGCCATCGCAAACGCAAGTTTCTCACGCCTTCAGCACGCCGAATGGCGAGAGCGTGGCGTCGGGAGCAAGATCGCGGTAGACGGGCGTGCCTGCGGCGACCTTCGCGCGCGCGCCGATAGTGACTCCAGGGACGGTTGAAGCGTTAGTCGCCACGTACGCATGTTCGCCAAGTGTCGTGTGGCCGGAGAGCGTAGCACCTGGACACACCTGCGCGAAGTCGCCTAGCTTCGAGTCGTGCCCCACCCCGGCGCGCGCGTTCACGATCACGAACTTGCCAAGCTCAGCACCGACCGACACCACGGCCTTAGGACCGATGAACGTCCCGTGGCGCATCTCCACCGTCGGCGCCACCTCGGCGGACGGGTCGATGATGACCGGGAAGTCGTGACCGCGCAGCTCCCGGTATATCTTCTCGCGCGTCGCGTTGTCTCCCACAGCGATCAGGACATGAGCGCCAGGATAGTCGAGCGAAGCCTTGGCGACCGATCCCAGGAGAGGATACCCCTCCAGCGAGCCGTGCGCCTTCGCGGGATCGTCGTCGGCGAACCCGATGACGCGCCACGTAGGCGCAACCGCGTTGATGCGCTCTAGCGTCCATACCGCCTCGCGGCCGAAGCCGCCGGCCCCGACAACCATGATCTCATGTTCCATTTCCGCCACCTCCTGTGAATTCCGTCATGGTGACCGTCTCGCCGGACGCGATGCCGCGCGCGAACAGGACGGGAAGCACCGTCATGAAAAGTATCTTGATGTCGAGAAGAAGCGACCGGTGGTCCACGTACCACACGTCGTACGCGAACTTGTCCTCCCACGACACCTGGTTGCGCCCGTGCACCTGCGCCCAGCCAGTGATGCCGGGACGCACCTCGTGACGGCGCGCCTGCTCTGGCGAATAGCGCGGCAGGTAGCGCGTCGGAAGCGGACGCGGCCCGACGAGCGACATCGTTCCCGCCAGCACGTGCAGCAGCTCCGGCAGCTCGTCCAGCGAGCTCGCGCGCAGGAATCGCCCCAGCCGCGTGAGACGTTCCTCGTCCGTGCCTTCGCCGTTGCGCATCGTGCGGATCTTGAGCATCCTGAACGGCTTGCCGCCCTTCCCGGCGCGCTCCTGCCGGAAGAAGACCGGCCGGCCTTCCACAACAAGCACGACGAGCGCCACGACGCCAAGGAGCGGCAGCCAGAGCGGCAAGGCCACGACGACAAGCAGGATGTCGAAGAGCCGCTTCATCCGACGAGCGCCCTTGCGATGCGCGCGAGGTCCGCGCGGGTGAGTCCGGCGCCGGACGGCATGCACAGCCCGCGCCGGAACAGGTCTTCTGCCACATCGCCGCCGTACACCCGGTTCTCCGCGAACACGGGCTGGAGATGGAGCGGTTTCCACACTGGCCTGCATTCGATGTTCGCCGCCTCCAGCCGCGCCGCAACCTTGTCGCGCAGCGTCTCAGACGGGAAGAGGAACACGCTCAGCCAGTTCGTCGACCGGGTATGCGCCGCACATGGGAACGGCAGCGCAGGCAGGTGGCCTTGCCCGAAGAGGCTGCAGTAGAAATCGAAGATGCGCCGCTTGCGCCTTATTATCTCTGGCAGGCGGCCGAGCTGCGCGCACCCGAGGGCGGCAAGCAGGTTGCTCATGCGGTAGTTGTAGCCGACCTCGCGGTGCTCGTACCACGCCACTGGCTCGCGAGACTGCTGCGCGCGCCACTTCGCGCGCGCGACAAGTTCGGGATCGCGCGAGAGCACCGCTCCGCCACCAGATGTGGTGATGATCTTGTTGCCGTTGAAAGAGTAGACGGCCGCCGCGCCGGCGAGGCCGGACGGCCTGTCCTTGTACGTCGCGCCAACGGACTCGGCGGCGTCCAGCACGAGCGGCACGCGATGCCGCGCGCAAGCCTCCTCCAGCGCGTCGTAGTCGCAGCACTGTCCGTAGATGTCGGCGGCGACCACGACCGCAGGGCGTCGCACGTCCGCAAGCGCCTGCTCAAGCAGGGGAATCGAGATCGTGCCAGTGGCGGGATCGCTGTCGACGAACACCACCTTCGCGCCTCGCTTCACTGCGGGACCGACCGTAGCGATGAACGTGAGCGAGGATGCGACAACCGTCGTGCGCGGTCCCACGCCCAGCTCCGCCATCAGGAGGTCGATCGCCGCCGTTCCGCTCGCGACTGCCGCCGCGTGCTGCCCGGAGAGCTCGCCGAGCCGCCGGTCGAACGCGTCGACCATCGGCCCGCACGGCGCCACGTAGCCAGAATCGAACGCCTGGCCCACCAGCCTACGCTCGTCCGCCCCCACCCACGGAGGCGAAAGGAATATCCGCTTACGCATGGCGCACCTCACGGCACGATGCCCGCTACCGCAGCACGACGGAACGCTCCGTCAAAAGGCAGGGAGAGTCGTAGACAGGCACGTTGACGAACGTCACGCCGTTCGAGTGGACGAGCATGTCTTTCTTCGGGAACGCGTAGACCCGGCCAGTGAGGAGATCCACCCACACGGGATCCTTCAGCGGCGCGCCGGCGTACTTGAGCATGGCGGGACGCGTCACGAACGAGTCGCCCGGGCGCAGGTACTTGACGGTGAACTCTCCCTCGCCCAGCACGCCCTTCGCCTTGTCGGTCTTCACCACCTCGTCGGAGTGCGTCCAGAACACGAACACGGGCCGCCCGTCCGCCTTACGGTACTCGTACGTGGAGAGCGTCATGTCCTTCGTGCCGAACGTGCTGTCCTTCACGCGCGTGAGCGAGTTGTCGAACACGCTGACCACGTTCTGGACGGCGTAGTACGCGCGCTTGACGGCGATCACCTCCCTGTTCTCGTTGGCGCGAAGGAGCCCCTTGAGGTTGATCTCGCGCCCGATGTGGTTGAAGTCGCAGATCGTGAAGACGCTTGACTCGACGTCGTGCCCCAGGTCGCCGAGCATGCGGCGCATGTCCCACTTCGCCTGCGAGTACTCGCTCCAGGGAATGCGGCTGAGCGCGAAGCGCGTGGCCATCTCGCTGGGGCAGCCGTTCTCGCCCTGGCGCATCTTCGCGGCGGGGTTGTACTTCGCGAGCACCACCTTCTGCGCCTCGACGTTGGCGTACGACATCTCGGGCGCCGGCGCGTAGCCGTGGTAGATGATCCAGTCGAACAGCTTCACGTCCTCGCCCATCAGGCGCAGGCACTCGTCGAGGTACTCCGGCTTGTTGCGCGCGAGGGAAAGTCCGGCGATCCGCGCGTCGGTGATGTTGCGCTTGATGATCCGCGCCGTCCGCACGTTGAACGCGGCGATCGACTCGGGCGTCTTGGCGGGCTTTCCGATGTCCGGCTCGTTCCACATCGCCCAGTCGCGCACGCGTCCCCTGAAGTGCTTCGACATCGCGTCCACCCAGGCGTCCCACGCCGCGAGCGCCTCGTCGGAGGTCGGGAAGCCGCCGGCGAGATCCCAGCCGCCGCCGCCCTCGTAGATCGGGTTGCCGTAGTCCGTCTCGAGGAGGATGTTCAGCCCCTTCGCGCGGGCGTAGTCGATGATCCTGTCGAGCCACGAGAAGTCGTACTTCCCCTTCTCCTTCTCGCACTTCGCCCAGCCGCCCTGCAGGCGTATCGTCTTGATGCCGAGCGGCTCGACGTTGTCCTTGTACTCCTCGAAGTTCGCGAAGTCGCGGTCAAGGACCTCGCATCCGAGCGTCCAGTTCGAGTCGACGATCTCGTGCGCCGCGCGCGGGCGTATCGTGCCTATGCGCGCCATGCCCACGGAGAGCGGACTCTCCACCCGGTCGTCCGACGTGTCCGGCTTGACGTTGTATACGCCCGCCTGCGCCGCGAGCGCGAGCGAAGCGGCGATGATCGTTGCCTGCATCTTTTTCATGAGCTCATTCCTCTGTTGCATTGTTCGCCATTGGCATCCCTTGCGGGATGTGCCGGAATTATAGCAGAATAGAGACGCCGCGTCCATGCGTGGCCACTGGCCCGCGCCTTTATGGTATACTTGTGCCCAAAACATGATCGACCTTTCGACAGAAGAGTGGAAGACGGCGCTGCGGCTCGTGCGCGCCGCGCTCGACGACGGCACGGACGCCGCGCGCGCCGCGGCCTTCGATTTCCTTCGCCGCGCCGAGTCGAAGCGCCTCGTCGGCATCGCCCACCTGCTCCAGCCCGGCACCACACCGCGCGCCATCCAGGCCGCGCTCGTGCCGCTCGAGCGCGTGGACAAGCGCGCAAAGGTCACAGACGCCGAGATGGGCATCCGCAACACGGACCGCGAACGCGACTCCGCGCGTCCGCCATCTGGCGGCCGCCTCGCCGTCGTCGCCGACAACATCCGCTCCGCCTTCAACGCCGGCGGCATATTCCGCACTGCAGACTTCTTCGGCGTTGAACGCCTCATCCTCTGCGGCTACACGCCCAGTCCCGACAACCCGCAGGTGAAGAAGACCGCCCTCGGAGCTGACGAGACCGTCCCCTGGGAACACGCGGGCGACATCCGCGACGTCATCGACCGCCTGCACGCCGAAGGCTACTTCGTCTACGCCCTCGAGACGGCAGACGGCGCCGCCGACATCGCCACCGTCACCCCTTCATTCCCTTGCGCAATCCTCCTCGGCAACGAGCGCTTCGGCCTCGATCCCGACGTGGTCGCAGCGGCGGACGCCATCATCGAGATTCCCTCCCACGGCATGAAGAACTCGCTCAACGTCGTCTCCGCCTTTGCGATCGCCGCCGCATTCTTCCGCAGGCCGCCAGCAAGACCATGACGCGCGGCCGCGGCCATTCCGGGGATTGCAAGACGCGCGGGTGTGTGCTATACTTGCGTCGCAACGTTCACCCGCAAAGGATTGACATGGAATTCGACCGCCGCACATTCGTGAAGGGAGCCGCCGCCACGGCGGCTTTCCTGCCAAGCTTCAGCATACTCCGCGCCGAGGACAAGGACATAACCATCGGCCCGAAGGACGACGACATCAACGTCGCAATGATCGGCTTCGGCGCCGAGGGCAAGGTGCTGGCAGCCTCGCTCGTGCGCATCCCTGGCGTGCGCGTGCGCGCCGTGTGCGACATCTGGAGGTTCGAGCAGCAGCGCGCCAAGGCCTTCTTCAAGGGCTACGGCCACACGGTGAACACCTACGAGGACTACCGCGAGATGCTGGAGAAGGAGGACAAGAACATCGACGCGGTGATCGTGGCGACGCCCGACTGGATGCACTGCGAGCACACGTGCGCCTGCCTCCGCGCCGGCAAGCACGTCTACTGCGAGAAGGAGATGTCCAACCGCCTCGAGCTCGCCGCCGAGATGTGCCGCGTCCAGAAGGAGACCGGCAAGCTCCTGCAGATCGGCCACCAGCGCCGCTCCAACCCGCGCTACCGCCACTGCTTCGAGCACATCGTCCCGAACATGCTCGGCCGCGTGACGACGGCGTACGCGCAGTGGAACCGCACGCTCGCGCCCTTCTTCACCTACAAGAAGCCGCCGAAGCAGGACATCCTCACGAAGTACGGCTACACGAACGCCGAGCAGTTCCACAACTGGCGCTGGTTCTACAAGTACGGCGGCGGCTCGATGGTGGACCTCGGCTCCCACCAGATCGACCTCTTCATCTGGGCATGGGGCGTGCCGCCCTCCAGCGTCACCGCGATCGGCGGCAAGGACGCCTTCGACCCGCCCCGCGAGGCGTATGACCGCATGTACTGCATCTACGAGTTCAAGATGCCGGACGGCACGAAGAACGAGGCCATCTACCAGGTGATCTCCTCCAACGCGCGCGGCGGCTTCTACGAGCAGTTCATGGGCGTGAACGCCTCGCTCACCATCGCCGAGATCTCCGCGCGCGGCAACACCGTGCAGCGCGAGCTGCGCCAGGGCGGACTCTCCGACGCCGAATGGCAGAAGTTCATCGACAAGGGATGGATCCTCCCGAACGAGGGCGACAAGGTGAAGAAGGAAGTCACCAAGGACATCGCAGTGGACACGCGCATCTCCGCGCAGGCCAACGGCAACCAGCTCGCCATCGAGATGAACAAGCCCGCGCACATGCCGCACCTCGAGAACTTCTTCGCCGCGTGCCGCCACGGCGCCGCGCTGAACTGCCCGGCCGAGCTCGCCTACGAGAGCGCCGTCGCAGTGCTGGCGGCGAACAAGTCCGCGGACTCGCACGCGAAGTACGTCTTCAAGCCAGAAGAGTTCAAGGTTCCGCCACGCGCCTCGTGATACGCAGCTTCCCGGCTTTCGCCAGGAAGCGCGCGTGCAGGACGAACGGCGGGATGGTGGCCAGGCACGCCAGCACGTCCGAGACCGGCATCGATAGCCAGATGCCGAAGTTGCGGTCAGCGAACACGTGCGGCAATATCCAGATGCACGGCATGAGGCAGATGCACTGGCGCAGGAGCGAGAGCACTATCGCCGTCCACGGATGGCCGATGGACTGGAAATACGTCGTCGCCACCACGTTGAGCCCGATGCACCACAGCATGAAGTTCGAGAGGCGGAGGTCGTGCGCGACGAGCCGGATGAACGCCACGTCCGAACTGTCGGTGAAAAGGTAGGCGATCGCTTCCGGGAACAGCACCATCGTCACCGCGGTGAGCGTCACCAGCGCCGTGGTCGTCCACAGCCCCAGCATCACCGTCTCCCGCACGCGGGCGAAGTTCCGCGCGCCCCAGTTGAAGCCTATGATCGGCGCAAGCCCCTGCTGCACGCCGAACGCAGGCATGAGGAACAGCATCGTCATCATCTGGAAGATGCCGAGCGACGCGATCTGCGCCGTTGCGGACTTCTGGTCTGCCGCCCACTTCGCGAACGCCAGCTGAAGCGACACGTTGACGAGGCTACCCATCAGCTGCTGCAGCGCCGGCGAGAGGCCGATGCCCGCCGCGCGCAGCACGTACGCCCGGTAGATGCCTATGCGCCGCAACCTGAGCCGCACCGCGCTGTGTCCCGGCCTGTAGTACCAGATCGCCCACGCGCACGAGACCAGCATGGCGATGTTGGTGGCCCATGCCGCACCGGCCACTCCCATGCCGAACCCGAAGATGAACAGCGGATCCAGGAGAAGGTTCGTGCCGAACCCGACGACCATGCACGTCATCGACGACAGCACAGCCCCCTCGCTGCGCATCGCCGCCGAAAGCCCGAACGCGAGATGGGAGAATATGTGCGAGAACACGACGATCTTCACGTACTCCGTCGCCAGGCCCAGCGCGGCCTGGGTTACGCCAGAGCCTCCTGACCAGCGCAGGATCGGCTCCGCGAACGCGAACACGACCGGCGAAAGCACGAGGAAGAAGATCAGCTTGAACGCCACCAGCTCGCCCAGCAGCTTCTCGCAAGCGGTCCTGTCGCCATCCCCCAGCTTGATCGAGATGAGGGCGGCATGTCCCACGCCGGCGAAGACGCCGAACGCGACGAACACCATCATCAGCGGGAAAGCGAGCGTCAGGGCGGCCATCGCGTCCTGACCGCAGCCATGTCCGATCCAGATGCGGTCTACCACCGAGTAGAGAGCGTGAAGCGTCATCGAAACGAGCGCAGGCCACGAGAAGCGGGCAAGAAGCCCGCCCAGCGGCGCCTCCGCCATCGCCTTCAGCCTGTCGTTCGGGCGCATCGCGCTCCGCTACTGCTCCTTGGGGTAGGGCTTGCCGAGCCCAAGGTTCTCGGGATATTCGCGGTAGCGCTCGAGCGCGCGGTCTGCCTTCGCGCTGTCGCCGGCCTCAAGCGCCTTGCGGGCGACACCCTTCCACGCCTCTTCCCAGATAGCGTGCGCGTTGTTGCCGTGCTCGGACGGCAGGACCGCCATCTTCTCGAGGAACGACACGGCGTCATCGTACTTCTCCTGCGCGCAGAGGGCGCGCGCGTAGAGCATCTCCAGCGCGTCGTTCCCGGGGAAGCGGGAGAGGTAGTCGAGCGCGAGCCCAGCCGCCGCGTCCGTGTTGCCGTCCGCCAGGTGCTGCGTCGCCATGTCGCGCCCGACGCGCCAGCCGTCGCCCAGCGCCTGCGCGCGCTTCAGGTCGGCCATCTTCGCCTCGCCCTTCCGCCTCCCTGCTCGGTATTGGAAGAGAACCGCCTCGTCGGCATCGTCGCACGAATCCAGCAACTTGTCAGCGGCAGAATCGTCTCCGAAGGCCGCCAGCTGCAAGGCCAGCATGTAGCGGAACTTCCAGGAGGAATGCGCGGTCGCCGCCCACTGCATCGCAGGGCGCGTCTCGCGGCGGAACGGCAATGCGAACGCCATGGGCGATGCCGCCGCCGCATCGAGCGCCTTCGCCGCCTTGGCGTCGTCGCCGGACACGTGCGCCAGATAAGCCAGTCGCACCTTCGCCACCGGGTTCGTCGCGTACCCGAACAGCTCGCTCGCCTCCTCCTTGAGGCCTGCATCCTCGTACCAGCCGCCCAGCTCGATGAACGTCTGGTCTGGCATCTCGTTCCGCACGAGCGAGCGGAACTCCTTCTCGTCGGCCCATCCCAGCATCTTGCCCTCGAAGCGCGCGCCGTGGAAGAGCGGCGACACCTGCAGCGCGAGGCCGACGATCTTCCGCGCCGCGCGCACGTCGTTCCTCTTGCGTGCCGTTATGATCCGCACCAGCCACGCGTCGAAATTGTAGCTGTTGGCCTGCATCGCCTTCATAGCGATGTCGTCGGCCTCCGCCCAGCTCCCTTCTCGCAGCGACATCTTCGCGAGGTGGGCGAGCGCCGCCGCGCGGTTGAGCGGCGAATACGCGGCGAGGCGCAGACGCTCCTTCGCCGTGGCGGACTGGCCGAGCGCGTCCGCAGCAAGACCGTCCAGGTAGTTAGCATCAGAGTCATACGTGTCCATCGCGAGAGCCCGTGCGCAGAGGCTGCGCACCTGGACGTATTCGCCGCGCCGCGCAGCAAGGCCGGCGAGCGCCGTCAGCGCGGGAACGAAGTGAGGCTCCTTCCGCAGGCTTTCGCGCAGCGACCTCTCGCCCGTCCTGTCGTCGCGCTCGCGGAGCGCCTGCTGCCCGCGCACGTAGAGGCCGTACGCCGACGACCAGTCGAACGACGGCGGCATCTTGAGCGGACGCGATACGAGGTTGGACGGCGCGGATGCGGCGACGGCCCCTTCCGTGCCGCGCATCACGCCCCATTTCTCCTCGAACATGTCAGTGGTCCCCGGCGCGAACGTGGGATGCTTGAACGGCGTGCGGTACGTGTCGCAGCGCGGCTGGTTGAACACCCGTCCGCTCTGCAGCTCCACGTACTGCCCGTCAGTGTCCGTGAGCAGGTCCTCCCAGATGCCGCCCTCGCGCGAGAGCGCCCACAGCCATATCTTGCGCCCGAACTTCTCGTCGCTCTCGTGGAAGGAGCCGAACTTCGCCTCAGGCCACCAGACGCCGAAGTAGGAATGGTTCCCGTTCACGACATGGTACGACTTCGACCCGCCGAAGGCGTTGTTGCCGTAGACATGAAGGTCGCGACCCTTGTCGTCCACCGGCCACGCATGCGCATCGCCACCATGGCCGATATACGCCGTGCCAGGAAAGAACAGCTCGGGGTTTCCGCGCGCGGAGTACGCCGCGGTCATCCACTGGTAGTACGGCTCAGGCAGGTTGGAGCCATTGAACCATGTCGTGCGCGTGAGGAAATGGTCGGCGTCCGCAGGCAGGTTCACCTCCACCTGCCAGGTCGTGCGGCATATCCATTCCGTGGCGGACACGAAACAGCTCGCGCTGCCGTCCGCATTGGTGCGCACGCACCAGTCCACCGGCGTGGCTGTCGTGGGCGAGTGGCCCATGATGCCGAAGTTGAACTCGATGCCGCCGCTGCACCACGGGCCGCGCATCGCTATGTTGCGGAACTTGACGGCATGGTTGAAGTAGATGAACTCGCGGCCCGAGGCCTTGTCGACCGCCCCCCACACCTTGCCGCCAATCTGCGGCATCACCGTAACGCGCACGCGGTCGTTCTCCAGCGTGACGCACTGCCACCGCTGCGTGACGGCCTCGGCGGTGGAGCCGTCGAAGCGGAAGTACGGGTAACGCTTCTCGGCCGTGCACGGCACAGGATCGGGGTCGGAGAACGGATAGGTCGGAAGGTCGATGAGGCCCTCGGTCGCCGTCGCCGCAAAGAGCATCCGGAAGCCGCACGCAGCCACCGCCAGCAGTCCAGCACGCATCATGGGACATGCCTCCTCAGAACACGACGGCGACGTCGTCGCCCAGCTCCCTGCGAATCCGCTTCGCCTCGTCGGCAGAGATCGGGCAGCCGGAGAGCACAAGCGACTCCAGCTTCCGCCAGCCTGACAGGTTGTCGGGCAGCTTGGTCAGCTTGCAGTTCGCGAGCGAGACGCTCTTCAGCTTCGGCAGCTGCGTCACCCAGTCCGGCAGCGCGGAGATCGGGTTCGAGTCAAGCAGGAGATCCTCCAGGAGCGGCCATTCCTTCACGACCTCGGGCACCGCGGCAAGCTGGTTGTGCTTCAGGTAGATGCGCTGGATGTCCTTCAGCGCGGCAAGCTCCTTGGGAAGCTCGTGGATGCTGTTCTCGTTCAGGCGCAGCCAGCGCAGACGGGCCGCCCCAGCCAGCGATGCCGGCACGGACGCCAGCCTGTTGCCGTCCATGTTGAGGTACGTCAGCTCGGTCAGCTGCGCGAGACCGTCAGGTACGGCATCGAAGTCGTTGCGCGCGAGGTAGAGCGTCTTCAGCGTCTTCAGCGAAAGCACGCTGGTCGGCAGCTTCTTCAGCTTCAGTTCGGAGAGGTCTAGCTCGCGCAGCTTGGGGAGGTCGGCGAACGAGTCGTCCGCGATCGTCTCCTTGCTGCCGCGAAGGTACAGGCGCGCCACCTCGGCGCGGTTCGACGGCGTCAGCGCCTTAAGGGACGTTACGGCCGTAGCGTCGGCAGGCCGTCCCCAGTTGTCGAAACATCCCGCCAGCAATGAGCAGGCGGCAATCATGCAAATCAAAGCCAGTTTGTCCATGCCGAAAATTATACCATAAACAGGCCGACAAGTGCGGGAGGGACGCAATTTATCGCGTCCGCCATTTCGGTCGCAACAAGTTGCGACCCTCCCGATTGCGCCATTCTTGGCACATCCACTGTCCATGCTACGGGAGGGACGCAATTTATTGCGTCCGTCATTTCGGTCGCAACAAGTTGCGACCCTCCCGATTGCGCCATTCTTGGCACATCCACTGTCCATGCTACGGGAGGGACGCAATTTATTGCGTCCGCACCACTACCTGAAGATCACCATCGTGCCGACGGCGTAGCGCAACAGGAGCGACTTGCCGTCAGCCGACGGTTCAAGCATCAGCGCGCCATAGGGATTCTCCGCGCCGTTCACGCGCAGCGTCGGCGTGCCCGTGATGCCGCCCGTCGCCGTCAGCACCGTCGTCGCCGAACGGAAGGCCGTTTTTGCGTTGTCCTCCGAGAATGTACCCGTCAGGTCAACCGCCGCGCCCGACGCGAACGTGAACGCGTTGGATACAGTCAGCGACTTCCCCGCCGCGAGATCGCCAAACGCGGCCACGAGCGCGTTCGTCACCGTCACCGCGCCGTTCGCCACCGTGCCGCAGCCGCCAAGATTCGGAATCTGCTGCGCGTGCCCGTAGAAGTTCACGGTTGCGCCCTCAAGCACGTTCACTGAGGAATCGATCGGACGCCCGTTCGCCACCTCGAACAGCAACCGGCCACCCGCCACCGTTGTGGGGCCGTAGTACGTGTTCTCAGCCTGCAGCACCAGGTCCTGCGCGCCCGTCTTGACGATGCCCGCGTACGACGACGCCGGCGGCTCGTCCTCCATGACGCAGTTCGACGTGAACGCCACGGACCGGTTGGCGTTGGTGTAGAATGTCGCCGTGGGCTGGTCGTTCGGGCCGTATCCGAAACCGGACGACGTGAGGAGGACGTTCGTCGCGTATGTCGTGCTTTCGTTCACGATGAGGAATCCGCTCGTGCCCTCGCCGGAGCCGCCGCTGATGACGACGGAACTCGGGATGTAGTGGCGCGCGTTCGTGAACGCCGAACCCGTCGGCAAGGGAATCGACTTGACGCGCCGCCCGGGGCGCGGATGCACGATCGGCCCCTGCAAGTACTTCGCCCCGGTTGCGCCCGACGTGTCGAACGTCGCGCCATGCTCCATCACCGTGAAGGCCGTCACCCAGTAGTTCGTCGATCCCTTGCCACCTTTCGCGTAGCCGTCCTTGCCCGTCAGCGCCATCGTGGCGCCGTCCACGTTGATGAAGAAGCGCTGGAAGATTCCGCGTTCCTTCGAGAGGTAGTTGGAGGTGATGGGCGACGTGTAGACGGCGCCGTCCGTCACGTTCAGGATCACCGTTCCCTTCCCGTTGTGCTCGTTGTACATGTAGTTGCGCATCGTCAGCTTGGAGCCCGTCCCCGTGACCGTGATCACGTTCGTGCCGCCGGCATTGTTGGGCTTGATCTCATCCGTGTCAGGACCCGCCGTATAGCCGTTCATGATGTAGTCGAACGTGACGTCCCCCCCGTCCCGCACGAGCAGCTGGTCGTGCGTCACGGCACCTTGCCGGAAACCGAAGTCGAGCTTCCTGAAGCTGTAGGTCCCCTCGCGGAACTGGACAACCGTCTGCCGGCAGGGATTGTAGCTGGAACCCATCGCCCAGTAGCAGGCCGTATTGCCGTTGATCGTCATCGTGCCGCCGGGGTTGCGGAAGTCGAGGTAGCCACCGGTGATGCCGAGGCCGTCGAACGTCCAATTCTGGCCCGTGCCGTAGAACCGCGTGGCCTTCGCATACTGCGAGATGTCGGAATGCTTGAACTTCGTGATCGCCGGGGCGTTGCTGATCGTGAGAAGTCCGCTCGTCCGCACGACGACGACGTTGGTTGCGGGGCCATGCCAGGTCATCGCCTGCTTGACGCTGCCGATGTTGTTGGTGATCGGAGCGCTGTTGAAACTGGTGATCGGACCGCCCCAGTGGCCGCTTGTGTACGGGTCGTTGACGGCGTACGACGTTCCGAAGAGTTTTCCGCTTTTCCACACGAGCGTCCACGGCGGCGCGTGGGCGGCATTCAACCCGTTGATCTGGAGATGTGCCGTCGGTCCGTCGACGATGAGCTGGTTGTTCGCGTCGCCGTTGAACACGGGCTGCTGCTCCAGGGTCATCTTGCCGGAGAGGAGCTTGATGTGCCCGTACTCGCCCGCGCCGCCGTTCGGGTTGATTGTCTCGTTGATGAGGAAGAACTGACGATTCCAGTCGGAGGTCCCGGCCGCGACGGTGAGCGTGTGGCCGTTGAGGTTCAGCGTGCCGCTCGAAAAGCCCGTGCGGTACGAGGCGTTCACCTTGGCGTCGGCGGAGAGGCTGACGTTCTTGAACATGTAGTCGCCGAGGTTGCCCGTGGAGGACCACGGTCCATTCGTGAGGCAGATCGCGCCCACGCCGTTCACGCCCTCGCCGGCGATCGTCAAGACCGCGCCCCGGAACTGCCCGATGTCTCCGCCCGCGAGGCTCGTGCTCCCCGTGGAGTAGCCCGACACGTCGAGCGTCGCGCCCGCCGAGACGTCGAGTGCGGACATCTTGCCGAGGTTCGAGAGGTACGGCGCCCACAGCGTACCCGCCTGGATCTCGATCGTTCCCGAGAAGGCGTTGGTGACGTGGTTTCCGGTCTCCACATGGGCGAGGCCGGCGCCCTTCTTCACGATCTTCGTCACGGCCGCGCCGATAGGATCGGTGTACAGGATGTCGCCGTCCGACGTGTCGAACGTCAGCACGCCGTCCGTCAGAGTCGTCCCGGCCAGCACCGGAAGGGTCACGCTTGCCGCGACCGCCAACACAATGGACATTCCCTTCATCTCGCTATTCCTTTCTCCTGGTTTCGTCTTCACACGGCGGCGTTGGGGAGGTACGCGCCGAAGTCCTTCAGTTTTCTCTGGAGCGCCTTAACGTCCACGCTGTGTACGTCGCCAGCGCCTGCGACGGCGAGCGCTGCGGCCATGCCGGCAGCCTGTCCCGTGAGGTAGCACGCCGGGATAACGCGGATCGACGCCTGCACCTTCTGGTCGGTGGAGACGCACCGCCCCGCCACAAGCAGGTTCCGCACGCCCTTCGCGCAGAGGATACGATAAGGGATGCCGTAGCTTTCGCCTCTCTTGTAGCGGTAGAGTCGGTCGAACTCCTCGCGGTGCTTCTCGTAGGCGGCCTTGTCGGCGCTCGAGGGATGGATGTCGATCGGATAGGAGTAGCGGCCGATCTCGTCAGGGAACACCGCGCGTTTCATGTAGTCGTCCAGCGTCATCACGTAGTCGCCCATGATGCGCCGCGTCTCGCGCACGCCCATCAGCGCGGCCGTCTCGGCGAGGCGCACGTTCTCGAACCCGCGCCTGAGGTACTCGCGGAAGTAGCGTTCGTACTCCTTCATCGACACGCGGCCGCGGACGTATCCCTTCGTGAGCGAACGCTCGTCCGTGCCGTCGAGGTTGAAGAGATGCCCAACGTTGGCGGTCGCGTAGCCGCCCGGGAAACGGCAGACGGCCGACAGGTGCAGGTCCGGCTCCGCGAAGACGCCGTCCGCGCAGGCGCGCGCCAGCTCGGCGCCGAATGGCTGCGGCAGGCCCTTCGGCCTTTCCTGCGCCCAGCGTTCCCAGTCCACGCCGAACCAGGACGAAAGCAGCGAGGCCGGCATCATGTGGCCGGTCGCGTCGCCCTTCTCGAACGGCACGCCGGCCTGGACGGCCACGTCGCCGTTGCCGGTGGCGTCGATGTAGACCCTCGCCTTCACCGCCCATATTCCGCTGGGCGCTGCGACGACCGCATGCGTGATCGCGTCGCCCGCGCGCACCACGTCGATGACGCGCGTCTGGAAGAGGAAGTCGGCGCCCGACTCTGCCACGACCTCGTCGTAGACCCGCTTCACGACCTCGAAGTCGAACGCGCCGCCCTGTCCCGGCATGCCGCCCGCCGCCTTCAACCTGGCGCGGAAACGCGTGCCGAAACCGCACGCGAGGTCGCGCACGCCATCGCCCCACGGCATGAACTCCGGCACGCGCGCCGCCGTGCCCATGCCTCCGAAGCACGTGAATCCCTCTGCCACAAACACCCGCGCGCCCGCCGCGCGCGCGGCGACTGCCGCCGCCACGCCGGCCGGACCGCCGCCGGCCACGAAAACGTCCGTCTCCACCTTCACCGGCAGCGTCCGCGCGTATGCGATCTCTCCGGGACGCGCGTCCGGTTCCTTCCCCGTAACGGCAACCGGCGCCGCCGCAAGCGCCAGCGCGCCACCTGCGATGAATTCCCTTCGGTTCATTCCGCTACCTCACTATCAGTATATTGCCGTTCGGCTGGGCGCGCATGAACGCCGAGACGGGCAGCACGCCGGCGCTCACGCGCAGCTCGTCGAAGTTGCCGCGGATGTGCGCGGGATTGCTCCCCGTGCCGCCGATGGACAGGGTGTGGTTGCCGGATGGATAAGCGAGCAAATACGCGGTTGTAATGGTGCTGCCAACCTGCGCATAGTCGCGATAGAGCTTGACCTCCGTCTGCGTGCCGCTGCTGCCGTCGAACGTAAGCGCCCAATGATGCCAGCTCCCGTCGGCAAGTCCGGAAGCTGTCGGCCAAATCCCTTTATGGTTGAGGTTCGCCCCGTCATACGTGGCGAGCCTGAGGTCCGTCCCGCCCGTGACGTCATACTTGTACAGCGCCCAAATGGGGTTGCCGTTGGCGCTCTCGCTGTCCGTCAGGCGAATCAGGTTCGCCGAATTGTCGAGCGAATTGATCTTCGCGAAGAACTCCACCGTGAACGACGGCTGGTCGAGAAGCGCCAATTCCGTCCAGGCGATCTTGCCGCCTTCGACGCGCAGGGACTTCCTGTTGTCGCGGATGTCCTGCATCGCCGCGCCGTCCATGGCGATCCGCCCGGGAACGGCAT
>CACWSW010000015.1 GCA_902763655.1 uncultured bacterium | reverse complement strand
CCGTCCCGAGGCTGATCGGCCACTCGGCGGCGGTTGCGGCGGAACAAGCAAGCGCGGCAAGCGCGCAAGTCGCCAGCCTATCGGCATGTCTTCTCGTCTTCATCATCGGCTCCTCCTCTAAAAGGTCTAGCGGCGGAAGTATAGCATGTGCCCATTGCCTTGACAAGGCGGAAGGCGAGAGGAGCCGATGCGACTGAAATAAGCTTGGGAGAAAAATGGTGGCCAAGGCCGGGATCGAACCGGCGACACGCGGATTTTCAGTCCGCTGCTCTACCAACTGAGCTACCTAGCCACGCGATCGGTTTGGTGAATGGTAGGAGCAGAGGGATTCGAACCCACGACCCAGTGATTAAGAGTCACTTGCTCTACCAGCTGAGCTATGCTCCCATGTCACCTGTTCCCGCAACCCCAAGAATGGAGCGAGCTAAGGGACTCGAACCCTCGACAACCACCTTGGCAAGGTGGCACTCTACCAACTGAGTTAAGCTCGCACTTGGTGTCGTGAAAACGCCCGATAGTATATCAGATGCCGTGGCGGGGCGCAAGGGGGTAAATTAAAAATTTTGCTTTCGCTCCTATCTTACCTGCCTTTCGCCGGATTCATCTCTGACGTCGCCCTTGCGCGGAGCCGAGACGAAGAGCTTCCGGCGGGGAGCTGAAGGGTCGAGCACGTAGTGGTTGCCGCGGAGCGTGACTGTAGGCGAACCGGGGCCTTTCGGACGGTTGCCGAAGAGGCAGATGATCGCCTCGTCCTTCGCCAGGTGCGGCATGCGGTTCGTGGCTATGAACGTGTTGTCCGCGATCGTGACGTCCGTGAAGTCCGGCAGGCGAAGGGCGGCGTAGAGCGGATCGACGACCACGTTGCCAGTGAAGGAGAATCCGACGCATGACGGGGGCCGCCCATGGTGTCCCACGGGGATGAGCTGGGGGCCTAGGTTCTCGCTGGCTCCGAACCAGCAGCCGGCAACCGTCACGTTCCTGTTGCAGAAAGCGTCCCCGGGGTTGCAGATGATCGGAGAAGCCCATTTCTTCGGGTTGCCCACTATCGCGCCCGGGGAGGTCTGCTCCACCTGGATCGTCTCGCGCGTGAGGATGCCGCCCATCTTGTAGCCGGCGAACAGGCAGTTCGTCACGATCACGTCCGAGCAGCCGTCTATCTGGAAGGCGTGGTTGTTCGGAAGGTCCTTCACGACCATGTTCTCAAGGCGGATGTTCCGTCCGCAGGCGAACGCCAAGACGAGCATCTTCCCCTCGCAGTCGAAGACGCCGCCCGAGACGGCGATGTCGCCCACGCCGTTCGTGCAGTACGCCGGCGGCACGAGGTTGTACATGAAGATGTGGCGGACCTTGCGGTCGGGGATCGTGCGCACGATGGCGGAGACCTTGGGGTCGAGCGTCGCGGCGCGGACCGCGTCCGTGTAACCTTTGCGCGCGTCGCGCGCGCCGCCGGCCAGCTCCAGGCGCACGCCCGCGCCGATCGAGAGCGAACCGATCCGGTAGAGGCCCGGCGGCATGTAGACCGTTCCTCCGCCCGCGCGAGCCGCCGCGTCGATGCAGCGCTGGATCGCCGCCGTCGAGTCTGTCGCGCCGGTGCCGTCCGCGCCGCCGTCCGCCACGGCGTCCCATCGATGCGCCGCCGCGCATTCCAGAACGGACGCGGAAAGGAGTCCGACGGCCAGGTGCCGGACGAGACGGGGAATCATGCTACTTGCTTTCATGACCGCAAGTATAGCAAAAATCCCGCCGCCGTAGACGCATGGAATCGGCGTCCTTGACAGTTAGGGCCATTTTGTGGACAATATCCTCTCCCGTTCACGAGAAAGGATACACGATGAAGAACTTCCTCAGCCTGGCGACCATGTGCGCCGCAACGGTCGCCTTGGGCGCAACCGACTACCCCATCCGCTCCGCGGACATGACGAACGTCACGATCACGGCCGGGTTCTGGCTGCCGCGCTTCGAGACGAATCGCGTCGTCACCGTTAAGGCCGACTTCGACAAGAGCGAGGAGACGGGCCGCCTCGCCAACTTCCGCGAGGCGGCAAAGCGCGCCAAGGGCACGTTCAAGGGCTGTCCGTTCGACGACTCGGACGTCTTCAAGATCATCGAGGGCGCGGCCTACACGCTCGCCACGCACCCCGACCCCGAGCTCGAGAAGTACCTCGACAAGCTCATCGCCGATATCGCGGGCGCGCAGGAGCCCGACGGCTACCTCTACACCGCGCGCACGCTCGGCATGGAGAAGGTCAAGGGCTTCCCCCGGGCGGGGATGATGGGGCCGGAGCGCTGGAGCAACACGGGCGCCAGCCACGAGTTCTACAACATGGGCCACATGATCGAGGCCGGCGTCGCCTACTGGCAGGTGACGGGCAAGCGTCAGCTCCTCGACGTGGCGATCAAGGCGGCCGACATGATGGACCGCACGTTCGGATACGGTCCCGGACAGATCCAGCGCGTGCCCGGACACGAGGAGATCGAGCTCGCGCTATGCAAGCTCTACCGCGCGACGGGCGAGGTCCGTTACCTGAAGCTCGCGAAGACGCTGCTCGACTTCCGCGGCGGCGGCAAGGCCTACAACCAGAACCACCTGCCCGTCACGCAGCAGGACCAGGCGTGCGGGCACGCCGTCCGCGCCGGCTACCTCTACACCGCGATGGCCGACGTGGCAGCGCTCCTCGGCGACCCGTCCTACCGCGTCGCCTCCGAGCGTCTGTGGAAGGACGTTGTAGACACTAAGCTCCACCTAAACGGAGGCATCGGCGCGCACCGCCACGCCGTCGTCCCAGGCTTCGGGAGCGTGGGCGAGGCGTTCGGCGCGCCGTACGACCTGCCGAACGAGAGCGCCTACCTCGAGACGTGCGCGGCGATCGCGAACGCGCTCTGGAACGAGCGGCTCTTCCTCTTCTCCGGCGACGGGAAGTACATGGACGTGATCGAGCGCATCATCTACAACGGATTCCTCTCCGGCATCTCGATGTCAGGCGACGAGTTCTTCTATCCCAACCCGCTCGCCTCCGCCGGCGGCTATGCGCGCTCGAAGTGGTTCGGCTGCAGCTGCTGCCCCGTGAACGTTGTGCGCTTCATCCCGCAGATCGCGCAGTACGCCTACGCGGCATCAGGAAACACGGCCTACGTGAACCTCTTCGTCGCGAGCGACGCGAAGCTCCAGCTCGCGGGCGGCACGGTGACGCTTTCGCAGGAGACGGAGTACCCGTGGAGCGGCAAGGTGAAGATCAAGGTGATGCCAGGAGAGACCGTAAGCGTACGACAGCAAGGGAATTTCACGCTCAATGTGCGCATACCGGGATGGTGCGTGGGGCGTCCAGTGCCGAGCACGCTCTACGAGCAAACCGAGCCGAGCTCGCTCTCCAACTTCAGGGTGAAGGTGAATGGCGAGCCGTTCGCGTTCACGCCGACGAAGGGCTACTGCGCCATCGACCGTTCCTGGAAGAACGGCGATATAGTGGAAGTTGACATGGACATGCTCGTGAAGCGGATCAAGGCGGACGCGCGCGTGGAGGCGGACCGCGGGCGTCTCGCCGTGGAGCGCGGCCCGATCGTGTGGTGCGCCGAGGGCATCGACAACGGCGGGCACGCGCGCGACATCGTGCTCCCGGCGGATGCGGTGTTCACGGAGAAGTCCGTGGACGTGTGCGGCGTGAAGATGCCCGCGCTCGCGACGACCGGCTGCCACGTGCAGAAGGGAATCGCGAAGGTCAACGTGGGACCGGCCTGTCCGGTCACGCTCGTTCCGTATTTCGCCTGGTGCCACCGCGGCGCGGGTGAGATGCAGACGTGGTTCCCCGCCACGCCGGGCGTAGCCGCCGCCAGCACGACGCAGGCGCTGAATGCGAAGGCCTCGTACATGCACGAGGGCGAATCAACAGCATCCCTCTTCGACGGCATCTTCCCGAAGAACGGCGCGGCGTACGACAACAGCCAGAAACGCTGCACGTTCTGGCCGCACAAGGGGACGGAGGAATGGGTGGAGGTGATCCTCCCGGGCGAGGAGCCTGTGCGCGGCGTGGACGTGTACTGGTTCGACGACGAGCCAGTCGGCGGCTGCCGCGTGCCTGCGGAGTGGAAGGTGCAGACGCAGCTCGGCGAGATGACCGGCTGGCAGGATGCCGCGGCCGGTTGCCCGATCGTCAAGGGCAACTGGTCGAGCGTGACGTTCGCGAAGCCGATGCCGGCCGTCGCGGTACGCCTTCAGATAAAGCTCAAGCCCGGCTTCTCCGCAGGCATTTGCGAACTGCGCCTGCGCTAGTCGGCGAGGAGTTCGATCGAGACGGGGCCGTCGTTGAGCAGCTCCACCTTCATGTGGGCGCCGAAGCGGCCTGTCCCTACGCGTGCATCGCCGAGCTGCTCGCGCAGGCGGGCGACGACACGTTCGTAGAGTGGTTCGGCCAGTTCGGGGCGGGCGGCGGCGGAGAAGCCCGGACGGCGACCGTGCGCCGTGTCGGCATAGAGCGTGAACTGCGAGACGACGATTACCGAGCCTCCCACGTCCTCCAGCGACAGGTTCATCTGGTCGTTGGCGTCGGTGAAGAGGCGCAGCACGGGGATACGCGCCGCGATCTTGTCGGCCGCTGCGGGCGTATCGGTGTGCGTGACGCCGAGAAGGACAAGGTAGCCTTGTCCGATCTCGGCCACGCGTTCGCCGTCGATCGTGACGGACGCGTGCGACACGCGCTGGATCCATGCCTTCATGTCAGCGTCCGGCGAAGAACTTGATGAGGCGCTGGACGTGCGCTGCGCAAGCGTCGATGATCGGGTCGGCAAGCTTGTCTGGCGGCACGAATGCGCCATTGAGGTCGCCGAAGACCTTGAGGGTCGACTTGATGTAGCCGTCGAGGAACTCGGTGGCGATGTTCACCTTGGCGATGCCGCTCTCGATCGCGCGGCGCACGTCGGCGAGCGGCGTGCCGCTGCCGCCGTGGAGGACGAGCGGCGTGTCGGGGAGCGCGTCCGCGATGGCGGCGCAGCGGGGGATGTCGAGCTTGGGCTCGGCCTTGTAGTAGCCGTGGGCGGTGCCGATGGAGACGGCGAGGGCGTCAACGCCGGTCGCCTTGGCGAAGGAAACGGCCTCGTCTACGTCGGTGAGGGCGGTCTCGTCGCCCTGCGCGACGTGACCGATCTCACCCTCGCAGGTGGCGCCGAGCGCATGCGCGTAGTCGGCCACGTGCTTCGTCCACTTCACGTTCTCGTCGTATGGCGAGCGGGAGCCGTCGTACATGACGGACGTGTATCCCCAGGCGAGGGCGTCGGTGGCCTGCTTCACGGTGGAGCCGTGGTCGAGGTGCAGCGCGACAGGCACCTTGCCGCGGAAGGCGAGCCGCTGCAGCATCCCGCAGAGGTCGTATGCCTTCCCCGTGTCGAAGAGGCGCATGTAGAGCTGGATGATCACCGGCTCGTTCTCGGCCTCGGCGGCCTTGAGGACGGCGGCAGCGGTCTCGTAGTTCGTGATATTGAACGCGCCGATCGCCTTGTGCGCCTTGCGCGCGGCGGTCAGCATCTCCTTCATGTTGACGAGCGACATGTTGTCCTCCTATATGCGCACGTTGAAGCCGCGGTCCTTGAGGAACTGCTTGAGCGCGGGAATTGCGATGAGGTTGAAGTGGAATACGCTCGCGCCGAGGAGGACCGTTGCGCCGGCCTCTGCGGCCTCGGCGAAGTGCTCCATCGTGCCTGCGCCGCCGGAGGCGACCACGTCCGCCGCCGTCACGGCGCGGATCTGGCGGATGAGCGGCAGGTCGAAGCCCGTGCGCGCGCCGTCCGTCGACTTCGATGTCGGCAGGATGCACTTGACGCCGTAGCCGTCCACCTCCTTGGTCCACTCGAGCGCGTCCTTGCCTGTGGCCGTGCGGCCGCCGTCGATGTACACCTCGTAGCCGCTCGGCATGGCGGCGTTCTGCGCCACGTCGATCGCGACGGTCACCTTGTCCGCGCCCAGCTCCTTGACCATCTCGCCGATCATGGCGGGGCGGCGGAAGACGGCCGACGAGGTCGAGACCTTGTCGGCGCCGGCCGCCAGCACGGCCTCTGCGGCCTGCACTGACGAGATGCCGCCGCCCATCGTGAAGGGGACGGTCTTCACGGCCGCGACCTTCTTCACGACCTCCAGCATCGTGGCGCGGCTCTCCACCGTCGCCGTGATGTCCAGCATCGCGATCTCGTCCGCGCCCGCCGCGCAGTAGGCTCGGCAGCACTCGACGGGGTCGCCCGCGTCGCGGATGTTGACGAAATTGACTCCCTTGACCACTCGACCGTTCATCATGTCGAGGCAAGGCATTATGACAAGTGGCTTGCTCATTCTTTCATCTCCTGTTTGGGTTGCAATTATACCATAATTTTGACGGTACTCTGCACTTAGGGCTGGATACCCTGGCGGAATGTGGCATCGTTGTTGTGTTCGCGGTGATTTGATATCATATGCATGGCCTTTGGGCGGTAGGATGACGACATGACGCATAAGGAGAAAACTTGATGAAGAGACTTTGCCTGCGTATGGCGATTATGCTGGCGGCGGGGATGTGCGCAGAGGGGAGGGCGGACGTGCCGTTCCTCACGGGAGAGGTTTTTGGGAAGGCCGTGAAAGTGACTGAGGGAGCGGCCGGTTCCGGACGTTGCGTGAACATCGAGGGCGATTTGCTGTACGTGGGCGGGAAGGAGACGCTGGGCGTGTACAGCCTGTCTGGCGATCCGCTTCGCCCGAAACTTCTGGGTGAGACAAAGGGCATCGCGTCGGCGCGTCAGATTGCGCTGCAGGGAGGGATGGCGTACGTCTCGGCGCGGGCGAACGGAATCTGGATCGTCGATTGCCGCAGTCCGGCGAAGCCGCTTGTGGCGGGGCATTACCCGTCCACAGCAAACTGCACGGGCATCGATGTGGCGGGGGACGTGTGTTTTGTCGGCGGGTCGAAGAGCGGCCTGGAGTTTATCGACGTGTCGCGTCCGCAAAACCCGCAGCTGATCCGATGCGTAAAGAAGGAGCCGGTGGAATCGCAGTCTGTGGCGTACCGAGACGGGCTGCTTTTCTCCGGCGAATGGGGCGGGAAGTGCGTGACGATCTGGGACGCGCGGGACATGAAGTCGCTGAAGCGTCTCGCGTGCTGCGCTCTGGAGTCGAACGGCGACGGCGTGTGGATGGATGGAAAGTGGCTCTACGCCAGCACGGGTTTCAGCAAGGAGGACAAGGCGCCGGGCGCGAAGGCGCATCCGGGGCAGATGGGTCTTGAAATCTACGACGTGGAGAATCCACGCGCGCCGAAGAAGGTCTCGCGCGTCGACTTCGAATACTGCAAGCCGTGCACGTACGACATGTGGCTCGTGCGTGTGGCTGGAGGAACGGCGTTCTGTACGGCGACGGGCGGAGGCCTGTATGCGGTGGACGTGTCGGACAAGTCGGCGCCGAAGGTGGTGGACCGCTGGATGCCGGAAAACAAGCATCAGGTGACGTCCGTCGCGGTGGGGGACGGCGTAGTGTACGTGACGGTGGCGAACTCTGGGACGTGGGCGATCACGGCGAAAGGCGCGCGGCGCGTGGCGGTGGAGCGAGGCAAGCCACCGGTCAACGCGAGCTTCCGGACGCCCCGTCCGGAGGCGCCGAAGGGATTCCATCGGTGGCTGCCTTCCGACGCGTCGTTGTCGGCGAACGTGACCGGCCTCGCGGTGACGGGGGATGTGTGCTACGCCGCGGCGGGAACGGCGGGGCTGTTCGTGCTGGAACTTTCGGAGGACGGAATTACAGAAAAGCGGCGCATCCCCTTCGCGGAATGCATGGACGTGGCGATAGCGGGCGACAGGCTTTTCGTGGCGGCGGGGCGCGAAGGATGGATCGTGTTCGAAATGGCGCGCACTGGCGAGCTGAAGGAGATAGCTCGCGTGCCGAGCGCGGTTGCGCGCGACGTGTATGCGTATGGCGACGGGAAACGGTGGGCCGCCTTCAACACGACGGTCTACGACGTTTCGGATTTGAATAACCCAAAGCCGCTCGCCAACCTGGTCAACCAGTCGCGCTACAACAAGTTCCTGTCGCCGGACATTCTCGGCGGCAGATGGGTGGCGGGGAATTCCGCGTTGAAGCATTTCAGTTGGTTGGAATTGGTCACGCAGGAGCGCGACCCTCCCGCGAAGCCGCGCAAGATGGAAGGGTATGCCTCGAGAATGGGAGGCATGTGCGCATTCGGGGAGAAGGCGTTTCTGGCCGACAACGGCGGATGGGCGATCATGGAGCCGGGCGGACAGGACGTACCGCAGATACGCCAGTTTCCGGGCAAGAAGCGGGTCATGGGACTCCCGCGCTGGAACGGCGGGAAGCTCGTGGCGCTGTCTGGGGGAGACCGCACGGCTTCGATCTGGGATTTCAGCGACGTCGAGAACCCGCGTCTCGTCCGGTGGCATGCGTTGCCGTGTCCGACCGATGCGGCGAGCTTCTGGCGAGACACGCTCGTGATCCCGGCGCGTCTCCAGGGCGTGCTTGTCGGAAAATGAGGGTCGTATTCGCGGCGGCGTCCTCTATTTGGCGAGACGGTCCACGAATTCCTCGACTTCCTTGCGCTCGTCTGGTGAATCCTTGAAGATGGCGTTGCCGATGAGGAGGCAGGCGATGGTGGCGGCGGCGGTGGCGAGGTAGCAGGGCTTCATCTCGCGGAGGTACGGCCACCAGGCGCCGGCGACGAACATCGCGAGGCCGAAGGCGATGCCGCCCACGAGTCCGCAGAGGCCGGCGCGCTTGGAGAGGCGGCGCGAGAACACGCCGACGAGCATCGGGATCGACACGGGCGGGAGGAACACGCCGAACACCTTGTTCGTGAGGTTGAAGAGGTCGTCGGCGCCTTGGGCGTACTGCATGACGAACGTCAGGCCGATGACGGCGATGCCGACTAGGACTGTGGCGGCGCGGGCGGCGAACATGCGCCGGCGGGGTGTGTCCGCCTTCGCGAAGCGTCCGTATATCTCGTTCACGAGAACGCTGGCGGCGGCGTTGAAGTTGCCGGCGAGCGAGCTCATGGTGGCGGAGAACATGGCGGCCACGACCATGCCCATCATGCCGACGGGCAGGACGGCGCGGCAGAGGATCGCGTAGACGCCATTCATGTCGGCGTCGGGGATGTCCGGAATGAAGATGCGCGCGGCCATGGCCGGGAAGAAGAAGAGGGGCGGGCCGAGGAAGAGGAGCGCCGCGACGAGGTATGCCATCTTCTTTGCGTCCCTGTCGGACTTGGTGGAGTAGTATCTCTGGACGAGCGACCAGTTGGTGGAGAGGGTGGAGCCGACCATGAGGAAGAAGACGGCCATGTAGGTCCAGTCGTACTTGCCGGCGGTGAACGAGAAGAAGCCTTGCGGCACCTTGTCGATGAAGCCGGATAGTCCGCCGACCTTGTCGAGGCAGAGGAAGGGGAGGGTGAAGACGACCGCGAGGATGACGAAGAACTGGATGAAGTCGCAGACGAGGGTGGCCTTGAGTCCGCCGAGGAACGTGTACAGGACTATGATGGCGCCGGAGGCGGCGATGGCCCAGTCGAGCGGGAAGCCCATGCCGACGCCGACGACGGTGCCGATGGCGAGGAGCTTGAGGGCGTTGTCCAGGAGCTGCATGGGGAGCCCGAGCCAGGCGAGGGACTTGCACATGGACGGGGTGTAGCGCGTGGCGATGAAGTCGATGGGACTGCCCTTTGCGGCGCGCCGCCAGCGGACGGCGAGAAAGCGCGCGCCGAGGAGGACGGCGGGGACGGAGAGCCAGCTGACGGTGACGGGTACCCAGCCGTACTTGTAGGCGAGGGCGGAGTACATCACGAACGCGAGCGCCGAGAAGCTGTTCATGTAGAAGGATATGCCGGAGAGCCACCATGGGACGGTCTTGTCGCTCCCGAAGAACGTGCCGGCGTCCTGGCGGCGGCGAGAGAAGAAAACGCCCACGCCGACCATCGCGGCGAAGAAGACGGCGACTACGGCGTAGTCTGCGATTGTGAGTCCTTGGCTTGTCATGGCGCGTATAGGATATCAAAACGGCGGGATTTTTCAAATAGGGTCTATCCTTCCGGCCCAAAATCTGGTATAATTGCAACTTTCGCGTCCCGAATAGGCTTTTGGCGGGGCGAGGAAAGCAAACGACGGAGACTATTGGAATGTTGGACAAGTCAGAAGATTTCATGGTGTTCTCGGGAACGGCGAACCTGCCGCTCGCCGAGAAGGTTGCCGCATACCTCGGGCAGCCCCTCAACAAGATCGACATCAAGCACTTCCCCGACGGCGAGACGTTCTGCCAGGTGCAGGAGGGCGTTCGCGGGAAGGACGTGTTCGTGATCCAGAGCGGCAGCCCGCGTCCGAACGACGCGTACATGGAGCTGTTCGTGATGATGGACGCGCTGAAGCGCGGAAGCGCGGCGCGCATCACGGCGGTGCTGCCTTATTATGGATACGCGCGCCAGGACCGCAAGGACATGCCGCGCGTGCCGATCACGGCGAAGCTGATCGCGAACCTGCTCACGAAGGCGGGGGCTGACCGGGTGCTCACGATGGACCTGCACGCGAACCAGATCCAGGGGTTCTTCGACATCCCGCTCGACCATCTGCACGCGGAGCCTGTGATCCTCAAGTACATCCGCGACATGCGCTTCGCGAAGCCGATCGTGGTGAGCCCCGACACGGGCGGCGCGAAGACGGCCTACGGCTACAGCCGCAAGCTGGGCACGGGGCTCGCGATCGTGGCGAAGCAGCGCACGGGCGACTCGACGGTGGACGCGTTCAGCGTGGTGGGCGACGTGACGGACTGCGACGTGATCATGATCGACGACATGACGGCGACGGGCGGCACGCTGAGCGCGGCGGCGAAGATGTGCCGCGAGAACGGCGCGCGGAGCGTCCATGCCTTCGTGAGCCACTTCCCGCTGACGGCGAAGGGCATGGAGCGCCTGATGGAGGAGAGCCAGCTGGACGAGCTGGTGGTGACGGACTCGATTCCCCTGCGCGAGGGGTTCGACCCCGCGAAGCTGCCGTTCAAGCTGACGGTGCTCAGCGTGGCGCCGCTGATCGGCGAGGCCATCAAGCGCATCCACAGCAACAACAGCGTCAACGATTTGTTCAACCACGAGTAATAGATTACTGGGCGAAAACCGATTTGCCGCCGAGGGTAGCGCGCGTGCGCGAGAGCAGGTGGCGTGATGAAAAGAGAAGACAAATGGAAAAGATAATGATCAAGGCGGAGGAGCGCGCGGAGCATGGCACCGCGGCGGTCCGCCGGCTTCGCCGGACGGGGAAGATCCCCGCGTCGGTGATGAAGATGAACAAGGGCGGCACCCAGCTGATCGCGCTGGACGCCCACGAGTTCATGATGGCGATGCGCGGAAGGAGTGGCAAGCAGCTTCTCGTCGCGCTGGACATGAACGGGTCCACCATGCATGCCCTTCTGCGTGAGATGCAGAACGACGTGCTGGCCGGGACTCCCATACACGTGGATTTCAGCGAGGTGTCGCTCACGCAGAAGGTGCGCGTCACGGTTCCGCTGTACCTCACGGGCGAGGCGACGGGCGTGAAGCTCGGCGGCGGCGTGCTGGAGCAGGTGCTCCGCACGGTCGACGTGGAGTGCCTCCCCGACGACATCGAGGAGAAGTTCGACGTCGACGTCACGTCGCTCGGCCTTGACCAGACCCTCTTCGTGAAGGACCTTCAGCTCGGCGACAAGTTCACGCTCGTGACGCGCGGCGAGTACGCCGTGGCGACGGTGAAGGCGCCCGAGGGCGCGGACACGCCGGCGGCGGCTGCGGCAGCTGCGGCGGAGAAGTCGCCCGAAGTCATCAAGAAGGGCAAGGAGGAAGCCGACGCCAAGAAGGCGGAGGCGAAGAAGTAACCCCGAAGTCTCGGTGTCTCGATGAAGGTAATCGCAGGGCTGGGCAATCCGGGCGCGGAGTACGCGAACACGCCGCATTCGATCGGCTTCGAGGTCGTCGATGCGCTGGCGCGGTCGCTGGACGCGTCGTGGAAGCGCTCGTCCTCCTTCAGCGGCGAGCTGGCGCAGGGGATGCTCGGGAGCGTGAAGGTGCTGCTGGTGAAGCCGCAGACGTTCATGAACCTGAGCGGGGACTGCGTGGCGCCCGTCGTGAGGTACCACAACGCCAACGCGGCGGAAGACCTGCTCGTGGTGTCGGACGACATCGACCTCCCCGTGGGGAAGATGCGCATCCGCAAGGGCGGTTCCGCAGGCGGCCACAACGGCCTCAAGAGCGTGATAGAGCGCACTGGCACGGCGGACTTCGTCCGTCTGCGCCTGGGGGTCGGCCGCGACGCGAGGAACCGCGCGAACGTTGTCGGGCACGTGCTCGGCAAGTTCGCGGCGGAGGACCGCGCGGCGATGGACGAGGTGGTGGCGAAGGCCGTCGAGGCGATCGGGACGATTGAGCGGGAAAACCTTGAAACAGCTATGAACCGGTACAACGGCTGGACCGCGCCAGCGGCCGCCGTGGCTGCCGGGGAAGGAGACAAATGAAGAAGTACGATGGACTCTACATCTTCGCCGGGCAGGCGAAGGACGACGTCTTGGCCGGCATGATCGACAAGGCGCTCGCTGAGGTGACGCGCCTGGGCGGCAACGTGCTCGCGCAGGAAGTGATCGGCAAGCCGAAGGACGCCTACCCGATGCACAAGTGCGAGCGCGGCGTGTACGTGCTGGTGCGTTTCGAGCTCGACCCCTCGAAGGTGAGCGAGCTCGTCAAGCGCTACCGCCTGGTGGAAGAGGTCTTCCGCGTCCAGATCCTGGTCGTGGACGAGCGCCGCGAGGAGGTGCTGGCCAAGCAGCGCGAGGCTGCGGCCCAGCGCGCCGCGGCGAAGGCCCAGGCAGAGGCGGATGCCGCCCCGGAGGCGGAGTGACTGCGAGGTGACTGATGCCCTCATTCAACAAAGTGATCGTGATGGGGAACCTGACGCGCGACCCTGAGGTCCGCCAGGTGGGCGTGAACGCCGTGAAGGTGTGCCGCTTCGCCTTGGCCCTCAACGAGCGCCGCCGCGACCGCAACGGCAACATGGTGGACATTCCCACGTTCGTCGAGGTAGACGCGTGGGAGAAGCTCGCCGAGCTGTGCGGCCAGTATCTCCGCAAGGGCCGTTCGGTCCTCGTGGAGGGGCGTCTCCAGATGGATTCCTGGGAGAAGGACGGGCAGAAGCACCAGAAGCTGAAGATCCGCGCCATGACCGTGAAGTTCATGCCCCTGCCGGCGCCAAACCAGAGCCGGCTCACGGGCGAGCCGATCGCCCCGGGCGGCGCGTCGGCGGCGGGAATGCCGTCCGCGATGCCGTCCGGCGACGAGGAGGGCTATGACGAGGATCAGACATTCAACGACTAGACAACGAACAAGAGAGAGCAAAAATGGCTTACCAGAAGAAAGAGCATGCCGTGCGCGAGGATCGCGGGGAGTTTTCTGCCCGCCGCCGTCCCGAGCTGCCGGCCAACGACAAGATCGATCTCAACGACGTCGAGCTGCTGAAGCACTTCGTCACGGAGTACGGGAAGATACTTCCCGCCCGCGTGACGGGAGTGACCGCGATGCAGCAGCGTCAGATCAAGAAGGGCGTGCGCCGTGCGCGCAACGTCGGGCTGATGGCCTAGGAAAGGAGCGTCAAGATGGTTGAAGTGATGCTGATGGCCGACGTCAAGAAGCTCGGCAAGGCGGGCGCGATCGTCAAGGTCGCTCCCGGATATGCGCGCAACTACCTCTTCACGCAGGAGCTTGCGGCCCCGGTGACGGAGGCGGCGAAGCGCCGTCTCGCGAAGCTGGAGGCGGCGCGCGCGAAGGAGCGTGCGGAGCGCAAGGCCGCCGCGGAGGAGCTCGCCAAGAAGATGGCGGGCCTCAACGTGACGGTGTCCGCCCGCACGGTGGACGGCAAGCGCCTCTACGGAAGCGTGAGCGCGTCCGACATCCTGGGCGCGGTGATCGCCGATCGCGGCGTGCAGCTCGAGCGTTCGCAGCTCGACCTGCCCGACCAGCTGAAGGAGGTTGGCGAGTACAACGCCAAGCTCGACCTCGGCGAGGGCGTGTTCGTGCCGTTCAAGGTCAAGATCGACAGGGACGCCGAAGAGCTCGAACAGGCCTAAGGACTTGTGCGGGAGGGGAAGGGCGCGTCCGTTTGCGCGGCGCGTCCTTCCTGCTCCTTGCGGCCAGAAAATTTTTTTATCAACCCCCTTGTCAGAACCCTCAAAAAAGAGTATTCTGTGTGTCGGCTTCGGTGCGGTAGGAGCCATTATGCCTTGCCGTGAACAGAGAACGATGAAGAAAACATTGAAAATATTGGCCTTTGTAGCCGTCGGATCATGCCTGCTTGCCATTGGCTGCGGCTGTTCGACGATATGGTCTGCCATAGCCGGCCAGGACGACTCCGGCAACATTGATGTTGACCAGATGGCTACATACTTTGACGGCGAGCCCATGGTTCGGCCCGGAGTGGCCCTTGCGATCTCCGTGACGGCCACCGGGTCGTCAGGCACGGCGGCCAAGCAGTATTTCGTCGATGCAGAGGGCTACATCACGATGGAGCTCGTCGGCCGGATAAAGTGCGACGGACTGACTCTCGTCGGACTTCAGGAGAAAATTGCCGCTGCCTACAAGGAATATCTCCTCGAGCCGCACGTGACGGCGACGTTCATCTACCAGGCCGGGCAGAACATGGTGTCTCCCTGGGGGACGGTCACTGTCCTTGGGGAAGTCGGGAAGCCTGGGCCTGTCGACGTGCCTTCTACTCTGGACTTGCGCGTGACGCGCGCGCTCCAGCTGGCTGGCGGAGTGAACCCGATTGCCGACAAGCGGCGCGTGCAGGTGACGCGTTGCGACAAGGACGGGAAGAGGACGAAGACGAAGATCGATTTGCTGGAGATAGGCGAGGAGGGGCGGCCCGACAAGGACATGCTTCTTCGCGCCGGCGATGTCGTGTGGGTGCCGATGTCGTGGTACTGATGAGTGTGTTTTCAACCAAAAGAAATGAGGTATGAGATGAAGTTAAACTTGGCGAAACTGGCGGTGTGCGTGTTTGCACTCGCTGCGCTGCCGATCTACGCGGCAGATACGATGCCACGTTCAGAGTGGCACGCCCTAGTTGGGGATTGCGCGCAGAATCCGCAGACCCTGAAACAGACCATCGGCAAGCTTTCGGCCGAAGACCAGCTGGCATTTGTCCAGGAGGTCAATGCGGCAATCTCGAAGATGCCGGGCTCGAACGAGGAGAAGGGTGCGGCGTTCTACAACGCCAACCGCGCGGCGGTCTCCGGTGCCGGCAAGGACAACCTGAAGGCGGTGCTCGCCGAAGTGTATGCGACGGTGCCGGTCGAGTATCTCACTGAAATCAACGAGCGGTTCGCCAAGGAGCTGTTCAGCCGCACAGCCAATCCTGCCCATGTGCCGACGGACCAGGAGTTCACGCAGCTTGCGACCAGCACGATGGCAGCGGTAAACGAGCGTTGCCAGAAGGGCGAGGATGCTAGCGTCCGCGAGACGTTCGCGATCTTGATGCTCGTGCGCGCTTCCGGCGGCACTCCTGCGGATCTGGCGCAGACGCTCGTTTCCCAGCTGCCTGATGCGCAGGCTCGCGAGACGGCCCTGAACGACTGGGTCAAGCCCGCCATGGGCGACGGGCAGGAACAGACGTACGACCCGATGCTGTCTGCCGCCCAGTCTGGCGGAGACGAGCCTGACCACTCTGTCGTGCTGCAGCTCACGGGCGGCATGCAGATCAATGACGCCCTGTTGGGCGATTTGGCCGCCGCATCCGATGCTGGCGGTACCGCGGCAGGTATTGGCGCCGGTGCGTTCCGTGCGCCTGGTGTTCCTGGCGCCGCGGTTCCGGAGTCCGGCATCGGCCTTTCTCGCGTTCCTCGTGCGTATGTGAGCAGCAAGACCGCCATCGGTCCTGCAGGAGCTGCAGCCGCGGCAGCCGCTGCCAGCGGAGAAGGTGATTCTGAAGGGTTCCCTGATAACCCCTATTATACCAAAGACCGCACGAAGCACGACGGACATACGATCCGGTATCCGTGACGTAAGGCGGATCGTTCATAAAACCAAAGCTCAATCAATGTAGTAGGGAAGGGTAAATCTTATGAATAATCGTGTTCTTAGCATGGCAGCGGTAGCAGGACTGGCAGTCTCTGCGGTTGCCGCAGGTGGTAGCGAAGCCGACAAGCCACAAGGTTTTCGCTTCTTCAACCAGCATCTCACCATAAAGCCGTATGTCGCGGTGTCGTATACGTACGACTCGAACTTCGACACGACCCACAAGGCGGAAGGCGACAGCATCTTCTGCCTAAATCCTGGCGCTGACTTCATCTGGTTGGCAGACCGCTGGTCTCTGGCCGGCACGATCTGGTACCGTTGGAACTCGTACGCAAAGAACAATGGGAACATGGGCGAGAACAGCTACGGAGAGTCCTTGACCTACAAGTGGGCGACGTCGAAGTCGAACGAGAAGGGATGGTCGCTCTTGCTAGGTGAGCGCTACAGCTTCATCAACCAGTCCGACGGACTTGATACCCGGAGTGGCCGCGGCATTTGGCGCGACCGTCAGAACCTCGACGTGAACGGTGTTCTGGAGCGTCGTTTCACCGAGCGCTGGCATGCAGACCTAATGGCGCAGTATACATGGCTCGACTACAAGAATGATACGGGCAAATACGCGCCTATGTACGGCTGGTCGGAATGGGCGGTCGGCGCGGAACTCGGCTACGCGGCATCGTCGTGGACGGATCTCCTTCTTGCCGGCGGCTATGCTGACTATACGCAGAAGAGGGGATCGGGCTACAAGAACTACAGCAACGATAGCCATGTCTGGTCGGTTCAGGGTGGTCTCGCGACACGTGCGACAGAAAAGATTTCCTATCGCATCCTTACTGGTGTGTCGTGGCTGGAATATGGCGGTTACGCCAATACCGACGTGGGTTGGATATACTCCCTGTCTGGCAACTGGCGGATCACGCGTCAGTTGCAGTGGTCGGTTCTCGGTTCAAGCTACTACCAGCCGTCCGAGCGTAGTGTTGGACAGGCGGTCAAGGTGTACGCCCTTTCGACTGGCCTTTCCTACCTGACGCTTGGAGACAAGATGACGCTGTCCGGCAACATCGCCTGGCGTCGCGAGGAGAACGTCTACTCCGACCGTTACCTCGCCTACGGCAACGACTACGACGAAGATTTCATGTCCGTGCGCCTTGGTGCCGACTACACGCTCAACCGTTGGATGTCGCTCTTCGCCAACTTCATCTGGGAAGAGAACTGGTGTGAAAGCCACAGCAACTACGACTACCATCGTTTCCGGGGCACGTTGGGCGTTCGGTTCCACTACTGATAAGGTGGTGGGAGCGGATGTTCCACAGGTTGATCACCAAATACGGGCTGGCAACGCATCTTGCGTTGCTAGCTTCTTTGCCTCCAGCGTTGCTGCCTTTCCTTTCTGAAAGGCATTTAGGCCTGACGATACTCTGGCTGAGCGCCCTCGCAGGCTTGTGGCTTCTCCTGGAACCTTCCATTCTCGCCGGCGAGCATCTCTCGACTGCGCGCGGTCGCGTTCGCCATGACATGTTTCGCGATCCGCTGTTCTGGTTCTTCCTCGTCACAGTCGTTTTCGCGGGAATGCGCTGGTTGAATTCCGGGATCGGGATGCACTACGATCCGGAAGAGGGGGCATGGTCGGTCGCCAAACCGTTCATGGAGACACTGCCTGCATCGGTGGGCGATTCCGGTTTCCTGCCGTTTGCGGTTACCGTTGGGCTTGGGGTGTTGGTTCAGGGCGTGTTGCATGGCCTGGGGCTGTCGGCACGAGTCTCCTTTGGGCTCGTTACGGGATTTGTTCTTGGCATCGCGGGTATGGCATGTGCAACTTTTGTGTGCCTGGAATGGTCGCCGTTCATCCAGCACGCAAAGGCTGGATTCATGTCCGGTCCGTTCTACGGCTCTTCCTTCGGGCTGATTCTGCTGATGTCGCTGATGTCTGGGATGCAAGCCGAAAGCCGGAAATGGACCGCTGCGAGGCTGCCGTTCTGCGTGGCTGTTGCCGGGAATCTTGCCGGTCTCCTCTTTTTCGCTCCGCCTGTCTTGTCGATGGGCTATATTGCCGTTGCCCTCCTGATGGCCCTCTTCGCGTTTGTTCATCAGTCTCGGGGAGGTTCGCTTGGCGTAGTCGCCTATAGCCTCACGATGGTCATATTTGGATCGGCCTTTGCCGTATGCGCCCTGCTGGCGTTCGCTCCTGAGGCGGTGGTGAAGGTGAAGACAGAGGGGATGGATATGGCGACAGCCTTCCCCGATTCGTATAGGCAGGCCTCCGAGATACTGCGGCGCATCAGCCGTTCGATGTGGCAGGGATCGCCATGGAGCGGCGTGGGCGTCGGCGCCTTCAACCTCCACGCGAAATTCCTGGCGGAAAAGTCCGACTGGTACGTGTTGGCTCCAAATGTGTCTTCTGCGATCAACTCGTACTGGACGATTCTGGCCGAACGGGGCATTCTCGGCTCCCTCATGTTGGCCAGTGCGGCGATTCTGTTTCTTTACGCTTGGGTGAAGAACCTGGTTCAGGCCGTCATCTATCTGCATAGCCGTGACGATGCGGATACCTTCCTGTTTGCGTGTGCGCCAATCGTATGGGCGCTGCCTGTCGTCCTTGCACTGTTCTGCGTGGAAGCGCTGTTTACTCCAGTTCTCTCCTGTAGCGTGACGCTGTTTGCCGTTACCGCGCTTCTTGCGCTTTCGGCGGCATCGTTTCCTCGGGCCCCCAGGTCGCGGGCAGCGACAACCGATAGGGATTAAGACTTATGGCAAGCCCTTCCTCATCATCGACATACGGCCAGAAGCCGCTTTACTACGGATCGTCACAGAAGCCGCTTTATTACGGTTCCTCGCGCAAGACACCTCTGTATTATGGATCCTCGCAGCCAGCCTACTACGGCGGTTCGCAACCGTACTATTATGGCGGTGCGTACGGAGGAAACTCGCCTGGGCAGGATGCGGACTCGATTGTAGGCACCATCACGATCGGGCGTGTCTTGCGTGTGATCTCCCAAAGGTGGATATCTGTGCTCGTTTTCCTGCTGGTCGGCCTTGTGGCAGCGTTTGCGGTGTATCGCATCTCCCCCACTATCTTCGAGGCGAAGAGCGAGTTCACTATGGACATGCGCCGTCCGCAGAACACTGGCGGCCTTGTCCAGACCGTCGAGCCGGACTACGGTTCGACATACGAGGAAGTGTTCAACACGCGCCTGTCCGACTGGCGCTCGGACAAGATCGTCACCAAGATCATCCAGCAGTATCGGGCTAACTACCCGGCCTCCACAGTCACCGACAGCGAGCTCATGGACACGCTGCAGAACTCCGAGCTCGAGCTGATCCGCCACTCGCGCCTGATAACCATTGCCGTGCGCTCCACCTCGGCCCAGCTGGCCGCATCCCTAGCCAACGCCTACGCGCAGGCGATCGAGTCCTTCACCGACGAAGAGAACAAGCTCAGGTGCGACAAGGCCGTCGCCCAGATACACGAACAGGTGGAGAAGCAGCGGCGTGCGGACGAGAAGATAGCCAAGACGCTCCTCGAGTTCAGAACCGCGAACAAGATCGACAACCTTACGTCGGAGCGCGAGATTCTTCAGCAGTCCATCCAGAAGACGACCGCAGATGTGCTTGACCTCCGTTCTAAGATTACCGCTGCAGTCGAATGGGAGAAGGTCCTTCAGACTGCCCAGGAAAAGCCTGAAGACTTCGGCGCGCTTCCGACGGACGTGCCTCGATCTTCGGAGATCGGAAACGCTTACAGCAGACTCCAGCAGACAAAGATGGAACTGACCACCCTGTTGGCGCGCTTTACGAAGCAGCACCCCGAGGTCCGGGCTAAGGAGAAGGAGCTGGAGACCGTCAAGCAGGAATTTGTCGATGCTGTCAGTCGCGCGCTTGCGACGGCTCACGGCAACTTGGCAGCATACAGGAACCAGCTGGTCGAATTCGAGAAGACCAGCGAACGCCTGCGTGCGGAGTCGGCGGCCATAGAGCAGAAAATCGTCGCAGCAGATGCCGGCCTCAAGCAGCTGGAACAGGAGAAGAAGGTTTCGAGCGAGCTGTACCTCGGCCTGCTGACGAAGGAGAACGAGGCGCGCATTCAGGCAGAGCAGAACAATGAAATCGTCCGCGTGGGGCGTCCGGCATTCGTCCCCAAGGTGCCGGTACTGCCCAATGCGATCGTCATCTTTGTAGCCGGCACCGTGATCGCTCTCGCCGCAGGACTTCTGTTCGTGCTGGTGCTTGATCACCTTGAGGATACGATTGTCTCCCTCTCGGATATCGAGGGGCGCCTTTCGCTGAAGGTGCTGGCTGTGCTTCCTCATGTGCGTCGCAAGAAGCGTGAACAGGTGGCCAAGTTCATCTCCGAAAACAAGTACTCCCAGTTCGCGGAAGCGATGGCGGGTCTCCGCAACCTGCTCGATTCGCCGCGCTACCAGCCGATCTCTCAGGTGCTCCTGCTGATGTCCACCCAGCCCGGCGAGGGCAAGACGATCACGTCCTGCTCGTTGGCTATTTCGAGTGCCCAGGCAGGGAAGAGGACATTGCTGGTGGACTTCGACATGCGTCGTCCTCGTCTGGCTCGCGTCTGGGGGCTGCAGATCGACCAGGATCATTCGTTCTCGCACTACCTCTCGGCGCAGCCCGGCAGAGACTTCCAGAAGCTGGTCAACCCCAGCGGCGTGGAGCATCTGGACGTGATTGGTTCGCTCCCCCCGGACAACGTCAATCCGGCCTCCATCATGGGGTCACAGATTGTGCCGGACTTCTTCCAGTGGGCGCGCGAGCACTACGACCGCGTGATCATCGACTCGCCGCCGTTCGGCATCGTCGGCGATGTGATGACTCTGGCCTCGCTCGTAGACTCCGTCATGATCATGTGCTGCCCCGACCGCACGCACTTCAAGCCGATCCAGCATGCGGCCCGCTCGCTCGGCGAGTCCGGCGCCACGGTGATCGGCATCGTGGTCAATGACGTCGAGATGGGGTCCGCAGGCAGCGCGTTCGCGCCTTCCGGGCACCATGGCTACGGCTATGGCTACGGCGGGTACGGTGGCTATCGCGCATATGGCTACAGCCCCTATGCACCGCGCAAGACATCGGACGACAAGAAGTCCGCGGAAACTTCTGAGAAGGGTGACGGAGCCGAGACGGCAGCCCCGACAGCGGTCGCTGGAGGAGGCGAGCCTGGCGACGGCAAGGAGACGCCGCATGAAGACGAGGCGCCCGTGAAGGATCGTCCGCTTTCGAACCCGGAGTTCACGGACGAGGCCTGATGGACCTTGCGTTGACAGCCGCATCGGCTCCGCTGCGTGGCAGCGTTGCCGTTCCCGGCGACAAGTCGCTAGCACACCGCGTTGCCCTTTTCGCCGCTCTTGCCCCTGGAGAAACCGAAGTCGGCAACTATCCGGACAGCGGAGTGACGCGCGCGATGCGCCGCGCGCTTGAGGTGCTTGGAGTGCCGTCGTCTCTATCGAATGGCGTCCTGAAACTGTCAGGAAGAAAAACGCTTTCGCCGTTTCAAGCCAATGGCGTTGTCTACTGCGGGAATTCCGCCACGACTTTCAGGCTTCTCGCCGGCGCTCTTGCCGCCACCGGCACGGTCGCGACACTCGATGGCAGCGATGGACTGCGTCGCCGCCCTATGGACCGCATCGCCGAGCCGTTACGCCTCATGGGTGCCGATGTGTCCACCACAGATGGTCGGGCTCCCCTGGCCTTCCGTCATGCGCCGTTGCATGGTATCGATTACGCTCTGCCTGTCGCTTCCGCGCAGGTATTGAGCTGTCTCCAGCTGGCGGCGCTGGGAGCGGATGGCGACAGCAGGTTCCGCGTGCCAGGACCGGTGCGCGACCACACTACGCGCATGCTTCGCGCGATGGGCGCGAGAATCGACGAAGACGGTCCCGTGACGCTCATGCATCCCTTGACGTCCGAGGATTCCCTTAGGCCGTTGCGCGGCACGCTCCCCGGCGACATCTCGTCGTCTGCGTTCCTCCTTGTCGCCGCCGCGATCGTTCCCGGCTCGCGCATCACGGTTGAGAACGTGGGCGTGAATCCGACGAGAACGGGAATCCTAGATGTCCTGGCTGAGATGGGGGCTGCGGTCTCTGTCGGCAACAGGCGCGAGACTTTTGGCGAACCGGTCGCCGACATCACTCTGGAGGCGGCACCGCTTCGCGGAATAGACATCTGTGGAGACATGGTCGTGCGCAGCATCGACGAGTTCCCGGCGATTGCCGTCGCCGCCGCGTTCGCTGACGGCACTACGGTTGTCAGGGACGCAGAAGAGCTGCGCTACAAGGAGTCGGACCGCATTGCCGCAATCGTGGCCCAGCTGCGGGCGCTTGGCGCGGAAGTCGCGGAGACGCCTGACGGATTCTCGGTTCGCGGCGGTACGGTTCGCGGTGGGGTAGCCCGTGCGAACGGCGATCACCGTCTCGCCATGTCTATGGCGCTGTGCGGACTTCGTGCGCCAGCTCAGGTGACTGTTGAGGGCGCGGAGATACTTGACGAGTCCTTCCCTGGCTTCGTGCCGTCGCTGGACTCCCTCCGTCAAGAGGCCAGATGAGTTGACTTGCCATGAACTGGAAATTCAGGAGATCGGACTACCGACGTCCGCCGGTTCAGCTTGAGCACATGGACGTGCGCCTCGCGTTCTTCGAAGACCGCGTGGAAGGTTCCGGCACGCTCCATCTTCGTGCTCGCGAGGCGGTGCGAGAGTTGATTCTGGATTGCGACGGGAAGAAGGTCCCTTACGCGCTCGACCGCGAATACGCGCCCGGCGAGCGTTTCACGATCGACGTAGAGCATACGTGCCATCCTGACGATCGCCGCCTGGAGGGCATCTATCGTGACGTCACGCCGCCCGGATGTCCGCAGCAGTACATGAGCCAGTGCCAGCAGTATGGCTTCCAGCGCATACTGCCGGTAATAGACGACTGCACGGCCAAGTGCACGTTTCGCACGATACTGGAAGGCGACGCGCGCTACACGCACCTTATTTCCAACGGCGATAGGCTTGACCTCTCCAATCCTGCCGACCTTAAGGTCTTTAAGGATTTTAAGGACCCTAAGGATTTTAAGGACACTAAGGACACTAAGGACACTAATGACTTTAAGGACACTAAGGACCTGAATGTCTTTAATGACCTTAACGACCTTAAGGCCGCAGGGAGGCAGCGCGTCGCCTATCTGAACCGCAAGCCGATGGCGCCGTATCTCTTCATCGCCTGCGCCGGCACGTGGGACGTGCTTGCGGACGAAGTGGAATATCCAGATACGCACCGGCGCATACGCCTCGAATATCTAGTGCCGCCTGGCCATGTGGACGGCGCGCGCGTGCCGATGGAGATCCTCAAGCGGTCCATCCTCTTCCAGCACGAGCTGACGGGCTTCGAGTATCCCTACGAGACCTACCGCACGATCTGCATGGAGAAGAGCCTGTACGGCGGAATGGAGAACACGGGCAACACCACGATCATAACCGAGGCGGCGCTCATCGACGAGACGATTCCGGACAAGCGGCTTGTATACGCCCACGGCGTCATCCCGCACGAGTTCGAGCACAGCCACTGCGGCAGCGGCGTGACGATGGAGACGGTGTTCGACATGTGGCTGAACGAGGCGTACACCGTGAACGTGGAGCGCGCGTTCCTCGTCCGAGAGTTCGGCTCGGCGTTCGCGCGGCGCATGGAGATCGACGCTCTGCGCGAGACGGGCGGCGCTTTCGCCGAAGAGGAGGGCGGCGCGGCGTCAGCGGTGGTGCGCGAGGGCGTGAACGATCCGGACGAGGTGGTGGACGCCATCACCTACGACAAGGCGCCAGAGGTGCTGAACACGCTCCTCAACCTCATCGGCGCGGAAGCGTATGATGCCGCTTGGCGCGAATACTTCCGCCGCTTCGACGGCGGCAACGCGAACACGGACGACTTCCTTGCCGTCTTTCGCGAGACGACGGGACGCGACATCGCCGCGCTGATGCGTCCGTGGCTGTTCGACGCCGGGCACCCTACCGTTACAGCCAAGTGGTCGTGGGCGGACGGCACGCTCGCCGTCGCGCTCGCGCGCGACAAGGACTACGTCATTCCCGTGTCGTACGCGCTTGTGAAGGACGGGAAGGACGTGGCCTCCGGCACGTTCGTCCTCGACGGCCCGCGCCAGGTGTTTTCCACGCGTTGCCCGAAGCCGGACTTCATCTCGTGGAACCGCGGCTGCGGTTTCTACGGCGTGCTCGTGGCGGAGGCCACGGAGGCCGAGCTGGCCCTCCAGGCGCGCACCGATCCCGACGGCGGCAATCGTGCGGAAGCGATGCGCATGCTGCGCGACAAAGGCGCCACGGAAACATGGCTTGCCCTCTACGAGGAAATTTTCGATGAAGCGGCCCGCTGTGCCGCCGGGCAGGACAGTGAAGCGGGGTCTGTCCTGTGCGCCGCCGGAAACGGCGGCGATCTCGGCACCTACGCGGCGCTCCTTGCGATCCCCGCCGATTCGCTTGATCGCCGCCGGCGCGCCTTCGTGCGCGAGAACGTGCGCGAGATGCGCGCCTTGCGCGCCGCCGCCGCGCGCCGCGTCTTTAAAGACTTTAAGGTCTATAAGGTCTTTAATGTCCTTAACGACATTAACGCCCGTAAACCCCCTACCGTCCTTACCGCCCCTAAACCCCCTGCCGTCCTTACCGTCCCTAAACCCCCTACCGCCCTTACCGACTCGAAAGATCCTACCGACCTTAAACCCCTTGCCGGCCCTGAAGACTTTAAATACCCTAAAGACCTTAAACTCCTTAATGACCTTAGTGCCGCCGCCATCGTGCGGCGCGCCTACGAGTCTTGCATCCTGAATCTCCTCGCGGCCGCCAACGTGCCTGAGGCCTGGTCTGCAATTCGCGCCTACCTCGATTCCGCCGCCAACATCACCGCGCGCCTCAACGCCTTGCGCGCTCTCGTCGCGAGCGACGATCCGCGCCGGTACGAGACGCTGGCTGCGCACGGCGAGGAGCTGCGCCGATCGCTGAACGGCTACATCGGCTACCTTGGCGTGGTGGCGAGCGACCCGCACGAGTCCGTATTCGCGGCCCTCGCTGCCGAAGAGGCGCGGGAAGGGTGGACGATCACGCATCCAGCATTAAGCCGTGCGCTCTATTGCGGATTCGTTGCGAACGGCGACCAGCTCTGGACGGACAAGGGGCTGGCGTGGCTCGAGGCGACGCTCGTCAAGTACGCGCAGGTGAGCGAGTACAACGCCATCCGTCTGCTCGCGCCCCTCATGAACTGGAAGTGGTTCTCCGAGGACCTGCGCAATAAGGTGGACGGCCTTCTCTCTCGCGTTTCGGCGGCGCTACCGTTCGACCGCTATCCGTTCATCGGCGGCAAGCTCCGCGCCATGCGCGGATAAAATATGGTATAATTTCAACTTTCAACCGAAAGGCCAGACTATGCTGACATGGATGCCTGAACTATACAACCGCTCGCTGATGCGGATGACCTCGTTCACCGACGAGGAGATGATGAACCTCATCGACCTCGCCGCCCAGCTGAAGGCGCGGCGTGCCGCCGGCGTGCGCGGCGACCTGCTGCACCGCAAGAACATCGCGCTCATCTTCGAGAAGTCCTCCACCCGCACGCGCAATTCGTCCATCATCGCCGCGCGCGACGAGGGCGGCGGCGCGGAGTACCTCACGCGGCCCGACATCCACTTCGGGAAGAAGGAGAGCGTGAAGGACACCGCGCGCGTCCTCGGCCGCATCTATGACGGCATCCTCTTCCGCGGCTTCAAGCAGTCCACCGTCGAGGAGCTGGCGAAGTGGAGCGGCGTTCCGGTCTGGAACGGACTCACGGACGACTACCACCCCACGCAGATCCTCGCCGACCTGCTCACCGTGAAGGAGACGTTCGGCTCTCTTGACAACTGCACGGTCGCCTACGTGGGCGACGGCCGCAACAACGTGGCGAACTCGCTGATGATGGGTTGCGCCAAGGCGGGCGTCCGCTACGTGTGCTGCGCGCCGAAGGAGCTGTGGCCGGACGAGGCCGTCCTCGCCGAGGCGGAGGCTGTGGCGAAGAAGAACGGCGTCGACATCCGTGTGTTCGCGGATCCCGTGAAGGGCGTGAAGGGCGCGAACGTGCTGTACACGGACGTGTGGGTGAGCATGGGCGAGGAGTCCAAGACGGCCGAGCGCATCAAGCTCTTGAGTCCCTACCAGATCAACATGGACCTCATGCGCGCCACGGGCAACATCGACGGACGGCTCATGTTCCTGCACTGCCTGCCGGCGTTCCACGACTTCAACACCGAGGTGACGAAGGACTGCGGTGCGCTGGAGGTGACGGACGAGGTGTTCGAGTCGAAATACTCCAAGGTGTTCGACGAGTCCGAGAACCGCATGCACACGATAAAGGCGCTGTTCGTGAGCGCCCTGTGCGACCACGCCGCCCTTTAACTTGACAAGGAGATGACGAGATGAAGCGTAGAATGTTCCTGCAGTGCGCCGGTGGCGCGACCCTGTTCACGATCCTTCCCCGCAGGCTCTTGGCCGGCAGCGGTACGACGCCGCCCAGCGAGACGGTGAACGTGGCTTCGATCGGCGCAGGCGGACGTGCCGTGGCCGACATCTACGGCCTCGAGCACGCCGGCGCGAAGATCGTCGCGCTCTGCGACGTGGACCAGCGCCGCTGCGCGGGCCAGCGCAAGAAGCGTCCGAACGTGCCGTTCTACACCTATTACAAGGAAATGCTCGACAAGCACGACAAGGACATCGACGCCGTGATCGTCGGCGTGCCCGACCACTGGCACGCCACGATGGCGATCGAGTGCCTGAAGCGCGGCAAGCACGTGCAGTGCGAGAAGCCGCTCGCACAGAGCTTCCACGAGATGGACGGCATGCTCGACGAGGCGAAGAGGCATCCGAACCTCGTCACGCAGGCGATGAACCAGGGCCACGCCTACGACACGATCCGCGACTTCCGCGAATGGGTGGAGGCCGGGCTCATCGGCGAGGTGACCGAGGCGCACATCTGGTGTCCCGCGAAGTACTCC